>JAZSGR010000221.1:0-62813 GCA_045532825.1 Victivallaceae bacterium
TGTTTGTGAGAAGAGGGGGGGGGGGGGGGGGGAGAGAGGAAAAACTTTTTTTCCGGGGAAAAAAATTTTTTCCTCTCCCCCCGCCGCCCATTTCACCCTTATCGAGCTATTGGTGGTGATTGCGATCATTGCGATACTTGCATCAATGCTGATGCCCGCCTTGAACAGTGCCAGAGAGAAAGGCAGAAGTTCGTTATGCGGCAGCAATCTCAAACAGCTGCATCTGGCAGCGGCGCAGTATGCCGGTGATTCCGGCTGGTGTCCATTCTTCTTTGACGGTACCAGCAAAAAGCGTTTTTATGACATTTTTGACGACCTGGGGTATCTGAAAAAGGGTAAAGTTTACCGCTGCCCGTCAGAAAACAGTTCTTCATGGGACAATGAAACATCCACCCCAGTACAGTACGGAATTTATTCCCAGACATTCGGTTACAATGTCAACAATACCGGCAAAAGCACTTCAACGATACAAACTCCGCCGTTGAAAGAATCGGTTGCATCAGGCAAACTCAATGTTTCCAAAACGGTATTATTTATTGACTCCCCGGTAATAGGCAGTCTGGGGGGACTTGTGACACAGATGGAACGTTCACCCGGGGTGATTTGTGATCCGGGTGCAGCCATAGCTCTGACAGTTGAAACATTTCCGGCATCGGGCAAAGTGTACGGTGTTCCGATTCTCCGCCACAAAAAAACCGCGATTTATATTTCGTACAGCGGAGCTGTCGGTTCATTCAACCTGCTTTCCAACATGCGGGCGATTCCTATTTTCAGACCATATTTCTGGCCGAACAGCAGCGGCGGCTACTGGGCAGCACCATAAACGATAAGGAGATAAACTTCATGAAAAACAAATTACTTTTTATTTTACTTACCGCCGGCATTGCTTCATTTGCTGCGGATATTGTTCCGGCAGCGGAAAAAATGCCCATCGTCATTCCCAGTAAACCATCCTTTATTCAGGAATTTGCGGCGAAAGAGCTGCAATCCCACTTGCAGCTGGTGTTCAACTATCTGCCGGAAATCAGAAAAGGTACAGTTACTGACAAAAAGGCCTTCTATCTTTTCCCGGCTCCTTCGGATAAAAAACCGTTGAAACCGGAAGAAGCCCGCTGGCAGATAGCCGATGACGGCAGAATATTCATCTACGGAGAAGATCTCCCGGTCCGGGGTAAAAAAGGCATTTTCAATGACCTGACCAGATGCTCCAGAAGTGGAAGTTTGTATGCTGTTTACGACTTTTTGAATAATGTTTTGAATATCCGTCACATTGAACCCGGAAAGAATGGTATCGTTTATCGCAAAATGTCAGCTGTTCCGGCAGATAAAAAATCCAACAGCTGGCGGAGTTCTCTTGAATTCCGCGAATTGCGTAACGGTATACCGTCTTTTTCCGCGATCCGCAGGGCGGGATATCCTGCGGAATTGACACTTTCTGCAAAAAAATATGATGAATGGGTGAACGAGCTGAATTTGTGGAAAATACGTCAACGGCTCGGACGCCGTTCCGCCCCTTCATACGGTCACGCTTTTATATGGTGGTGGAAAAACTACGGCAAAAAACATCCGGAATACTTCGCCATGGATAAACTTGGCAAACGTCAGCCTCCGGCCCTTGGAGCAACCAGAATGCATCTGTGTATGAGCAATCCTGCTGTTGTTGACCGGATCGTTGCAAACTGGGCAAAAACCAAGTCTGCTTTTATCAATCTCTGCCCAAATGATTCAACTTTATTCTGTCTGTGTCAGGAATGCCGTAAACTTGGTTCCAAATCAGATATGATGATTTATCAGGCGAACAAGGTCATGGAAAAAGCAGTCAAGATCCGTCCTGATGTGCGCGGAATAACTTACGCTTATCTGGATTATATTTACGGTCCGCGGAAGTATAAAGTGCATCCCTCCATGGTCATCGGGTTTGTTTCCATCTTTTTGAATCTGCAGAAAATGGAGCAGTACTACAAGGAATGGCAGCAGATGGGAAACAGGAGTATATTTCTGCGTCCGAATACATTCTGGGTGGATATCGGTTTCCCGCTGGGATATGAAAAAACAGCCTGGGAAGAATTTCAGCTCGGAACAAAATACAATGTCATCGGTGTAGATGTTGACTGTCTTCAGAATGACTGGTCCGTCAACGGCATCGCACCATACATTCTTGCCAGGTCATACACCGACCCGGGGAAAAGTTTTGAATACTGGGAAGATGAATACTGCTCCGCTTTCGGAACTGCAAAAAATGAAATCAAAGCATATTTTCAATTCATCCGCAGCAATCTCTGGGAAAAAAGAGTCCTTTCACGCGCCGCTCTGGGAATAATGTACGATAATTTAAGTTATTACATCATGCCGAGGGTAAAAGAGATCATTACTCCTGATATTTACCGCAGAGCCGGAAAGTTACTGGAAAAAGTCGACCGCAGTACACTCACACCGCAGGAATTGCGCCGGTTTGAGGCTGTTGTCACAGCAAACCGTCATGCTGTCAAACAGGCAGAAGTTCTCCATGCTCCGCCTGCAAAAAAACTGGAAGCTAATAAAAAACTGCTGGATTTCCGTATCAAAAACCGCAGCAAACTCAACATTTTCTGGCCGACTCTGCTGAATAAAGAAAAGAAATACGACCTGACAGGAATGGAAGCTGCTTTGAAATTCAAAGATTATTTTTATGCAAAAGAACTGCCTGTCAAGTGGTTCTTTGACGTTGATCCGTCAGACAGGGGAGAAAAAGAACAGTGGTTCAAATATTCTTACGCACGGATTTCAGCCACCTGGGTACCGGTACCGGTAAATTGTGCCTGGGAAACATTAACTGTTGCCGCCGGCATTCCCGAAAAGATGGTGGACTTTCTGTCAAACTACAACGGACACGGCTGGTACGCCTTGAGAGTAAGTGTACCGGCAGCTTTGAAGGGAAAAAAGATCTTCCTCCACTTCGGTGCGGTCGATGAATCCTGCAAGATATGGGTCAACGGCGAATTGGCACACGTCAGGGAAAACCGGTCAGTGACCGATTGGAAGACTCCGTTCAATGCGGAGATAACTGACAAAATCGACTGGCAGAAGAAATACATCGATGTCATCGTGAAAGTAACAGATAAAGCCGGTCAGGGCGGCATCTGGAAAACAGTTTGGCTCACTGCAAAATAAACTCACCGGAGAAAATCATCATGTTGAAAAAAACAGCTGTTGCAATCCCGTTGCTGATTTGTGTTCTGCTTGGAGCAGAAGAAATCGTGCCGCCGCTGAAAAATATGGATTTCAGCAGCGGATTGACGCATTGGCGTTCAGCTTCCGCCATTGATGACGGCACTTTTGCCGTCATCAGGGAAAACAATGTCAATGTCCTGCAAATATCCGGCGGCTCAAGAGAAGTATCTCAACTTGTCCAGACAGTTTATGTTTCTCCGGAAAAATTGTTGAACAAAAGAGTCAATTTGTTTGCCGAAATCAAACCTGTAAAAATCACCTGCGGCTCCCTGCACTTTATGATCCGGGAAGTAAATGCTGCCGGCAAAACCGTACGTTACCGGACCGTCAAAATCGACAAATGGACTCCGGATAAGTGGAACAGGTACAACATATCTCTGAAAGTCAATAAACCGACAAAAAAAATCCAGGTCTATATAAAGAGCAACTATCTGCGTCCGGAAGACCGGATCTTCCTGAAAAATATTGTTTTGAATATCACGTCATCTGCCCGCTGATACCGGCAGAATTGCTGGAAAAGCAATGTTTTTTCCGGAAGACTCCGCAAAAAAACATATTTCATTATCCGTATGCCGCAGTCAGGCAGAACGTTCTGCTCATTACTGCGGCAGATATTTTTGTGTTTTTTTGCTTTTATACTGGAAAAATCACAGTTACGGCAGTATCTTATGTAACGGAACAGTTGTTTCCGCAGACAGAATGCAACCCCGTGGTGTAATGGTAGCACAACTGGTTTTGGTCCAGTTAGTTCAGGTTCGAGTCCTGGCGGGGTTGCCAATTTTTTGCGGAATCGCCGTTTTTTTCATCTCCGGCAGAGCAGGACTTCCTGCAAGTGCCAAACTTCCACAGAAGGAACGATCGTTATGGAATACAAAGTTTGCCGTATCACGCAGCCTGTCGACTTTTCATGCGGACTTGATAATGGATGCTGGAAAGATCTTCCCCGTATCGAAGTTGCTTATTGTATGCCGCAGAGTTCTGCGCATCACCCGGCAACGGTTGCAAAACTCGGATACGATGACAGTAACCTTTATCTGCTTTTTGAGGTCGATGACCGCTATGTGCGCTGTGTCGAAACCGAATACAACTCCAATGTCTGTCAGGACAGCTGTGTGGAGTTTTTCGTTCAGCCGCGCGGAAAAGAGTATCTCAATTTTGAAGTCAACTGCAGCGGTGCGATCCTCACTTTCTTCATCTCTGACTGGCAGCGGGATCCCGAAACCGGAGCGATCGCAAAATTCCGGAAATTCACAGAAGAGGATTTCAGCAAAATTTCCATTTATCACACTCTTTCCGGCAGAATCGAAGGCATCACCGATCCCGTCAGGTGGAGTCTCGGACTTCAGATCCCGCTGGAACTGCTTCAGAAATACTTCCCCGGTCTGGAACTCAAAGCAGGTGAAGTCTGGCGCGCCAATTTTTACAAGTGCGGCGGCATGAAGGAACATGCTCACTGGATCACCTGGAATCCGATCACCGGTAAACTCAATTTCCATCAGCCGGAATTTTTCGGCGATCTCAAATTCGTATAATTAAAAAATTAACAATGGTGATGATATGAATTGGGAAACCGTTTATCAGAGCTCGCTTGCCAAAATTTTTCCGGACCGTACTCCGGATGAGCCGTGTCTGAAAACTCTTCCGGCATGGGGCGGTGAAAGAGTTCATTTTCAAACTGCTTTCCGTCCGGATTTTTCCTGGGGAAAAGTCGAAGTCAAAACAGTTTCAAAACTTGCCGGATACATCAGACTGCGCAGCGTGGAAGCCGTTCCGGTGGATTATCTTCCGCCGAAGTACGATGCGGACAGCGTGTATCACAAACCGGGACTTTATCCCGACCTGCTCCGCGATCTTGAAAACAACTCCTTTTCCACAGTATTCAATCAGTGGCGCAGCATCTGGGTCACCATCGATGTGCCGGAAGATCTCCCCGCCGGTGAATATCCGCTGACCGTGGAGTTCCATGCTTTTGATATCGTAAGCAAAACTTCTGCCGTTTTTTCCGGTCCGGAAATGACCGTGCAGATAATGGCGAAAAAACTTCCTGCTCAAACGCTGAAAAATACTCACTGGTTCCATTGCGACAGCATCGCCGATTACTACAAAGTTGAGATATTTTCAGAAGAACACTGGAGACTTATCGGCAATTTCATGCGCGCAGCTTCCGCATGCGGTATCAACATGATACTCACTCCGGTGATAACTCCGCCGCTGGATACCGAAGTCGGCAGTGCCCGTCCGGTGGTGCAGCTGGTGGATATATTCCGCCGCAACGGCAGGTGGAGCTTTGATTTTTCCAAGCTGGAAAGATGGTGCAGACTGGCTCAGGAATGCGGAATTTCTTATTTTGAGTCGGCGCATCTTTTCACCCAGTGGGGCGCCAAATGCACTCCGAAGATCATGGCGGAGTGCGACGGTGTCATAAAGCAGATAGCAGGCTGGGATCTCCCGGCAGACTCTCCGGAATATGAGGATTTCCTTTCTTCTTTCCTGCCTGCCCTGACCGGATGGATCGATGCCAACGGCTTGCGGGAAAAATTCTATTTCCACTGCTCTGACGAACCCCATGCGGAAGATTGTGAAATGTACGGCAAAGATTTTGCGCTGATACAGAAATATCTTTCCGGAATGAAGATCTTTGATGCGCTTTCGCGTCCGGAGATCTATGAGGCAACCGGTAAAAAAACTATTCCGGTCATCTGCGAATACCGCCTCTGCGATTTCGAGGGCGTGAAACTGCCGGAACGCTGGACATATTACTGCTGTGAACCCTTTGCCGATTATCCCAACCGCTTCATTTACATGCAGTCATGGCGCAACCGCATACTCGGAGCTCTGCTCTACCGCTACGATATGGAGGGATTTCTCCACTGGGGTTTCAACTTCTATTATTCCAGACTGTGCCGGTTCAAGGTAAATCCATACTGCAACACAACCGCCGGAGGATCATTCCCCGCAGGTGACGGTTTTATCGTGTATCCCGGTGAAGACGGAAAAGTCGAATTTTCTCTGCGTGCCGAAGTGTTTTACGATGCTCTTCAGGATATGCGCTGTCTGCAGCAGCTTGAGGCAGAGTTCGGCAGGGAAAAGGTCTGTGCATTCATCGACAGCTATGCGGCAAACGGTACGCTTTCCATGACCGATTTCGCCGTTGATCCCAAATTCTTCAGCGATCTGCGTACCTGGAACGGATAAAACGCTGCGCTGTTCAAAAAAATTGCCGCACTCCACAGGGAGATGCGGCATTTTTTTTGCAGCAGAGGCAATTACTCGATGATTTCCCAGGTGATGTTCTTTGCTTCACCGGAAGATTTTTCATCCATGTTGCTTGCGACCAGGAAAATCTGCACAGCAACTGCATCTTTGTGGATGACATGAGTTGAGGTCACCTTCTGCCAGTCCTGTGACTTTTTGATATCGGTACCGACATAACGGAGCGAGGTCTGTTTGCCGTTCTGGTTTTTAAGCTCACGGAGTTTGAACTGGAATACCCCCTTGGTGCCCGGAGTGATGACCGTCTTGATATCCGCAGAAATTTTGATCTTTTTACCGGCAGGATCTTTTACTTTGAGCACATAAGGAACTGCACGCCAGGCATTATTTTTGTTTTTCGGAGCTCCGGTGATTTTGACAACACCGTTTTTCACCGGGACTTTCACCTCTGCCGCCATCACAGTTCCGGCAGCTATGAGCAATGCCAATGCCATTTTGATTTTCATTTTACGTTTCTCCTTTTTTTATTTTTTTGTTTTGAGGTAATTTCAAAAGTCATTCAAAAAAATCAAAGCAGATGCGCTTTGAGATTTTTGAGGCATATTGAAATTGCCTCTTATCTCAGCAGGAAACGACCTTGCCGGTCTCTCTGGCGATCTCTGCATTGAATGTCAGACGGTGACCGTTGAGCGAATCCTCAAGCATCGTGCAGGAGATCGACGGTTCCTTGCCGTTGACGAGATCAAAGAAATCCCTGGCAAGGCGCATGTCACCGCCGCCGTGTCCGCCGAAAGCTCCGGTGGTGTCTCCCTCATTGTTGAGATCGATACGTTCTTCGGTATACTCCGTCGGAATGTCGATGTGCCTGACAATCAGACAGTTATCATCCATAACTCCCTCGATCTCCCCTTTGGTGCCGATCACGTGGATCTTGCGGCAGGGACGGGAAGTTCCGCCGATCATGTCATGCGTGGCAGTCGCTCCGGAGGCAAATTCGATCATCACGCTCTGACGGTCGACCACATCGTTATCCAGTTTCCAGACGCATTTCCCGTATGGATTGTCGCGGCGCAGAAGCTCTTTTTCATAATCCTCCATCGTGGGATTTTCGATATGCTCCATTTCGCGCCAGACATAAGCTGACCAGCGTTGGATGTGCTTGAGATTGATGTTGCGGCAGGAGTAATCACAGGTGTGTTCCAGCGGGCAATCGTTGAGGCAGTACTCGCCGGAGTTTTCCGGAGCATGCTCACGGTTGAAAAATGATCTGCTGCCGAAACTGCTGACACGCGTCGGAGCATTACCGCTCATGAGCCAGCAGATGAGATCAAGGTCATGACAGCATTTCTGCAGCAGCATGCCGGAACCGCCGAGATCTTTCCGTCTCCATTTGCCGCGTATGAAACAGTTGGCGATGTGATGATAACTTACATGTTCAGCGGTCTGGATATTGATAATTTCTCCGACAGTTCCGGAGTTGATGAGTTCCTTGATCTTCACGTAGAACGGAGCATAACGCAATACATGGCAGATCATTACTTTGCGTCCGGTGCGTCTGACCGCATCGGCAAGCAGTTCCACCTCTTCCTTACTTACGGCGAAGGGTTTTTCCAGCAGCACATCATAGCCGTTTTCCAGCATCGGAATGGTGGTCGGAACGTGATCGGAATCCATCGTTCCGTTGATGATGACATCGGCAAGTTTGCCGCGTTTCATCAGTTCTTCGGAAGAGGAAAAGCACATATCTTCAGAAAAGCCGTACTTTTCCATGACTTTCCGGCAGCGCAGGGGATCAAGATCTGCGACTCCGACGATCTTGAATTCTTCCGGTATGAGATCAGCCAAAGAGGCGTAGATCAATGCCCGGTGACCGGCTCCGACGATGATTGCTGTTGTCATAAAAAGACTCCGTATTCTATTTTAGCTGGAATTTTTATTGAAAATAAGGAAGCATTTTTTTGTGAAGCTCCGGCGCGGCACAAAGCAGTCCTTCCGCAGGATAATTATTGCCGCCGCCAAGATCGGTGACAACAGCTCCCGCCTCTTTTGCGATTATACTGCCGCCTGCAACATCGTAGTCATTCAGTCCGATCTCCCAGAATCCGTCTGCTCTGCCGGAGGCTACCAGACAGAGATCGTAAGCAGCAGAACCGGTACGCAGGACCGAACGCAGCTGCGGAGCAAGTTTGGTAAAGTACGGCATGTTGTTGCGTTTCAATCCGTTGCGCAGACAGACAAAGCCGGTTGAGCAGACTGCTTCCTCGACACTGCTGCAATCGGATACCCGGATCGGCTTGCCGTTCTCAAAAGCACCTTTACCTTTTTCCGCATAAAAAAGCGTATCAAGCGCCGGCTGGAAAACACAGCCGCAGATGACTTCACCTTTAAACTTTACTCCGATCGAAACCGAAAATACCGGAATGTTTTTCACAAAATTCTGAGTCCCGTCGATCGGATCTATCACCCAGCAGTAATCGGAACCGCTGCCGGTTTTACCGGTTTCCTCACCGAAAATATCATGATCCGGATAACGTTCTTTTATTTCAGTGATGATAAGTTCTTCCACCGCTTTGTCGGCAACGGATACCAGATCACGGACCGTTCCCTTGGTGCTTACTTCAAACGGACGCAGCCTGCCGAAGTGTTTCATCGCTTCAGCTCCGGCGGTGCGGGCGAGTTTTATTGCAAAATCCAACATGATGATACCTTTCTCTGTATTGGGTCTCAAATGAGGCAATTTCAAATAATATACACCGCGAAGCGTTGTTTTCAACCGGAAAAATCAGCGTTTGAGAATGTGTTCGAGTTTTTTCAGATAATCAGCTTTGTTCCTGAACCCGGTGATACGGTCAATCTGCCTGCCGCTGCGGTCCATTATTATCGCACAGGGAACTGCCCCCTGCGCCCGCAGCTCTTTTGACAGACGCTGGTTGTAGTTGCGCTGGACCGCATTGAATTTACGGTCGGTCACCCGGGGCATATTGATATAGACCACTTCAAATTTTTTGGAAAGACGGCGGAACTCCGATGAGTCCAGCACGTTTTTTTTCAATGCCTTGCACGGACCGCACCAGTCTGCGCCGGTGAAAAGTACAAAAAGTTTCTTTTTCTGGCGGATGGCACTGATCAGGGCACTTTCCAGAGTTATGTGCCAGTCCTTGCGCGGAGCTTTGCGCCAGTTGGCTGTGCGCGGCACGATCCTGCCGGCAAACGGGGAACGCGGAGCTGTTTTGCGGCGGGGCGGCGGGGGTTTTACCGGAAGCGGATTTTTCAGCTGCTGAAGATAACCGGCGGTTTCCGCATTTCCGGCGGCAGCCGCTTCCGGAGTGATTTCGGCTCCGGCTTTCACCAGCAGATCGATCATCGCTTTCCAGTTGGCGGCGGCGGCGTAATAAAGTGCAGTCCTGCCTTCGGAGTCACTCAAATTGACATCATTTCCGGAAGACAGCAGATTGCGCAGCTCCATGAGATTGCCGCGCTTTGCCGCCGCGGCTATCACGGCAGGGACTTCAGCTTTTTTTACCGCCGGAGCCACGGCTTTTTTTATCACCGGTGCAGCTGGAGTTTTCCGCCGCGGTTTGCGGGGGACTTTTTTCGCTTTTTTCACAGCCGGAACGTTCAGAACTTTTGCAACTTTCTGCTCTTCCGGAGAGCTTTCCATTTCGTGGATCTCCGGTCCGGATGACCGGTGGACCGCAGATATTCTGGTGACCGTCACCGTATCAGCCGACACAGGCTCTTTGCGTAAAACCAAAGTGCCGGCGATACCTGCGGCGGCAAGCAGCAGCACTGCGGCTGAACCGGTCACCGCCAGACGTATTTTACTATGACATCTCCGGTTGTCAGCAGCGGTATCCGCAGGCGGTGCAGCCGGGAGCGCAAGCTCCTCAATGGAACAATCCGAAGGCAGAGTTTCCAGTTTTTTCTGCAGTTTTTTCAGTTCCGGCGCAGCGGCTGGAGTCATGGAACATATTTCCAGCATCACCTTTTTGAGCAAATCAGTATTGCTGAGTGCGCTCCTGCCGTTGAAACGGAGTAAGTGGACACAGTTTGAAGAATCAATGATGACATTCTGCGTATTGACTGCCGCATTGCGGCATCCGGCATCCAGCATGGCGGTCACTGCAGAATGCAGCTGCCGGATGATGTCAAGTGCCTCTTCTGAAGAAAATGTGTTTTCCGCAAATTTGTGATCGTCGATGGAAAGTCCGGCGACGCATGGACTTGCAATGAACGGGACTGGTGAGTTCTGCACACATTCCGTCCGGACGATGCAGGAATGATCCACCTCATCACGCAGACGGATGTCACGCAGGGTTTCTTCAGAAAAAAACTCATCCGGAACAGACAGCAGAAATTTTTCCCGGCGGTCATTCCGGACAAGGTAGGTGACGACACCGTTTTCCTGTGAAAAAAATGTTTCCACAGAAAACTCACCTATTCTGCTGCCCGCCGGAAAAAAAGCACCTGTCATTGCCGGGATTCCCTGTTTTTCTTATCTGATGCCGAACGGAGCAAAACGCTCATCGCCCCTGCTGTTTGCTGCGATCGCTTCGATTTCGACCAGCCATGCCGGACGGCAGATCGAACCGCGTACCGGCAGACGGACTGCTTTTTCCGGCAGATGACGGTCCAGGATCGGTTTGACCCTTGCGTAATCCGCCGGATCGCGGAGATATATCACCAGCTGGCAGAGATCTTCAAGTGAACCGCCGCCCTCTTCCAGCAGCGCACTGATGTTTTCCAAGATGCGCAGAGTCTGTTTTTCAACATCCTGCTCATACATCACTTTTCCCTCCCTGTCAATGCTTGCCGTACCGGAGATATAGTAATGGGAACGGTCACCGTAAATGATCCGGGTGCCGCGTTCAAAGGTCACTCCGTAAACGTGGGTCGGGGAGAGATTATCCAGTGCCTGAAGATATTGTATCTGCTCTTTGCTGTGTCCAAAAAGCGCCATGGAGTCCATTCTGACCAGACGGTTGTGCGGATGTGCCATGCCTTCGATACCGGTACTGGTGATATAGTGGGTATCGCTGGTAAGACCGCGTCCGGTAAAAAGTTCGCGTCTGGCAACGACCAGGTCAGCGTAGTTATTGTCGATGTCGCGGCAGTAGATCCAGGTGCGCTGGAGATTTTCCGGAATATTGCCGCCGAGTGAAGTTATCACCTTTTCCGCTTTCATGAACTCTTCATGCATCTGCGGACCGCTGCCGGAAGACTCCAGATGAGGAGTGTTGAAAAAGTATTGACGGTAATGGGCATTCTCAATACAGCTTCTGCCGGATACCGGATAACTCACGGCATTGCGGTCAAAGAAATACGCCTCCAATCCGGCATGTGCGCCGCAGAGCGGAGCCTGTCCTGTGACCGCAACTGCAAAGCGGCAGGATGAGTCATTCAGCACCCGGCGCAGTATATCCTCCTGATTGGCGATGTCGCTCAAGTGGAAACGCAGCCAGACCGGAACGGACGTTGACGGCGCGCCTGACAGAGCAGCATCAAGCAGATTTTTCACTTCGGTATAAAAATCTTTTTCAAAGGATGATACTCCGCAGAAAAATGATTCCTCTTTGAAATGTTTGAAACAATTTTGCATATTTCACCTCACTGCAGAAACGGTGTCATACGCCGCCGTGTCTGCCATACCTGAATTCGGCAGGCGTTGCACCGTAGAATTTTTTGAACACTTTACAGAAATATCCCGGATCATCAAATCCGCAGAACATGGAGATCTCCTTAACGGATTCCCGGCTGGACTGCAGTTTTCTTACCGCCATACGCATCTTGATCTCTGTGATGAACGAATGCAGAGAACTTCCGTAAGCCTTCCGGAACCGTCTTGAAAGATGCCAGCGGCTCAATCCGGCAACTCCGGCGATATCATCGACCGATACCGGACGGGAAATATTCTGCACACAGTAATCATGGACCATTTTTATCAAAATATCATCACTGCCTTTGCCGCTGTTTTCCGCCGCTTCAAGCAGCAGCATGAGAAAACGGTATGCTTCACTGCTGCAGCGGTAAGCATCATTCACGGCATGATCCCGGCAGGACTCAAGCAGTTGATGTGCGGCAGTAACCACCGGTGAATCAGGCTCATAATATGCCGCACTTCCGGTCCTTCTGCGGCATTCACCTGCGATACGCATGGCTTCCGCTCCGTGCAGAGTGACAAAGATGAATTCCCAGAATGGGGAATTTTCCGGCAGATAATAACAATGCTGTTCCGGAACGACCGCAAGAAAACCCATGCCCGGTTCCAGCGGGATCGTTCTGCCGCCGAAATCGAATGCACCGGCACCGGCGAGTGTATACTGCCATATAACCATGTCGCCGGAACCGCGTTTCATGCCGTCCCAGCGGTAACTTGCCGAGTCAACGGTCTGGTATCCGCAGTTCACCAGCATGGAGTGCAGATGAACTCCTGATTTTGGAAACAGAAACGGATAAAACTCGGATCCTGCTCTCTTCATGGCTCCAGACTCCAGTCGATTCCGTTGTAAGCTGAAGCACGCGAAAACGGACGGCTGCCGAAAAATCCGCGTCCTGCAGAAAGCGGAGACGGATGGACCGATTTTATCACCAGATGCCGGTTTTCATCAATGAGATCCTGTTTGCTGACAGCATAATTCCCCCAGAGGATGAAAACTGTACGTTCCGTTTTATCACTCAATGCGCGGATGACGGAATCGGTAAAAATCTCCCATCCGGCTTTTTTAGCATGAGAACCGGCATTCGCCTGATCCACAGAAAGCACCGAATTCAGCAACAGTACTCCGGCACGCGCCCAGGGACTCAAATCTCCGGATGCCGGTACGGCATTGCCGGTATCGCTGCTGTATTCTTTGAAGATATTCCGCAGACTCGGGGGGAATTTCACCCCTTCCGGCACAGAAAACGCAAGTCCCTGCGCCTGTCCCGGTTCGTGATAGGGATCCTGACCGAGGATCACCGCGCGGATTTTTTCAGGTGCAGTAAGTTCCAAAGCGTGAAAAATTTTTCCTGCCGGGGGATACACCGTATGCTCAAGACGCCTTGACTCCACCATGGCAAGAGTGGAGTCAAGTTTTTCAAAATCGGTGTATCCTTCCAGAAAATCCTTCCAGTTGTCCGGCAGTTTTTCCATAAACTTATGCCTTGCTCAATGCCTGATCGAAATCAGCGATCAGATCGTCGATGTTTTCGATTCCGACTGAAAGACGGATGAGATCGGGTGAAACTCCGGCGGCAACCAGTTCGGCTTCGCTCAACTGGCGGTGAGTCATGCTTGCCGGATGCAGTACGCTGGTACGCACATCAGCGACGTGGACCACGATCGCTGCGATTTTAAGTGCATTCATCACCCGTTCACCGGCGGCTGAACCGCCCTTGACTCCGAAACAGAGGACTCCGGAGGCCCCGCGCAGGTATTTTTTCACCAGCGGATACTGCGGGTTATCCGGCAGTCCGGGATAGTTCACCCAGCCGACCTTCGGATGATTTCTGAGAAATTCAGCCAGTGCCAGAGCATTGGAACAATGACGCTCCATGCGCAGATGCAGTGTTTCAAGTCCGAGATTGGTGAGGAACGCATTGAAGGGCATCATCGGCATACCGTAATCGCGGACCAGCTGCACCCGCAGCTTTACAGAAAACGGAGCGGCTGCAAAATCCCGGGTGTAGATCAGACCGTGATAGCTTTCATCCGGTTCAGTGAATTCCGGGAAATTGCCGTTTGCCCAGTCAAATCCGCCCTTTTCCACGACGATACCGCCGACACTGGTGGCGTGTCCATCCATGTATTTGGTGGTGGAGTGGGTCACGATATCCGCGCCGAAATCAAACGGATTGCAGAGCACCGGAGTCGGGAATGTGTTGTCAACGATCAACGGAACTCCATGACGGTGGGCGACCCTGGCATAAAGTTCAAAATCAGCGACTGCCAGAGCCGGATTGGCGAGAGACTCCAGAAATACCGCTTTGGTATTGGGACGCATGGCAGCTTCGATCTCCTCTTCGGCCGCAGTCGGCAGGACCATGCTTACAGTGATGCCGTTCTTTTTGAGCGTATTGGTAAAAAGAGAGACCGTTCCGCCGTAAAGGGCACTGCCGGCAAGGACGTGATCGCCGCATCCTGCGATATTCATCAGGGCAAACGCATTGGCTGCCTGACCGCTGGAAAGTGCAACTGCGGCAACACCTTTTTCCATGGCGGCGACTTTGCGTTCGAGTGCATCGACCGTCGGATTGGCAAGACGGGTGTAGAAAAATCCGGGAGCTTTGAGATCAAAAAGATCTGCCACGCTCTGAGCATCATCATACTTGAAAGTGGTACTCTGGGCGATGGGAACGATGCGCGGGTCCCCGTTGCCCGGTTCATAACCGCCCTGAACTGCTACGGTTTCGATTTTCCAATTCTTATCCATCATTTATCTCCTGTGAAAAATTTTTGAAAAATATCCTGAATATGAGTATCCCAGTACTCCCAGTTGTGGACTCCCGGGGTTTCCCTGTAAAAGTAATTTTTCCAGTTCAAACGGAGAAACGCCGCATTGAGTTTGCGGTTGTCCTGAAGCAGGAAATCGTTATCGCCGCAGAAATGGATGACTGCCGGAGCATCTTTGCGGTCCTTCACCTGTTCCAGCAGGGTGAAGATATCATTGCCGTCTTTCACCGCATCCTCCTTTGTTCCGAATATATCCGCCCAGAGCTCCTGCGTGAAGATGCCGCTGTCAAATTTTTCCGGAATATCGGTGACTGCCGACATGATACCTGCGGCGGCAAAACGCTCCGGATTGCGCAGGGCGATCTTGAGTGCGCCGTAGCCGCCCATGGACAAACCCGCAATGAAAGTATCTTTGCGCTCACGGCTTACCGGAAACATGCGGTTCACGAATTCCGGCAGTTCCTCTGCGATCGCCGTGTAATAAGCTCCGCCATGCTTCATGTCGGTATAAAAGCTGCGTCCGCCGTCAGGCATGATAACGGCAACTCCATACTTTTCGGCGTAACGTTCGATGGAACTGCGGCGCATCCAGATCGTATGATCATCGCTGAGTCCATGCAGCAGATACACCACAGGACAGCGGTTTTCCGCACTGCATCCATCGGGTATCACCGCATTGAATGCGCAACCTTTTTTCATTGCCTCTGATTTGTAACCAACCTGTAAAAAAGCCATTCCTTCAACCTCAACAGAATAATATTCTTTTGAGCAAAATGATGACGGCGATCAGCAGGATCAATCCGCAGCACCCGCCGGAGACCGCATACCTGCCGGGAGCTTTTCCCGCTTCCCAGACGGCACCGCACCGGCGGCAGACCAGATCGACTTTACCTGCGCCAAGCAGTCCGAGCAGCAGACCGATCCAGCCGAAAATGATCAGTCCGAGGCATCCGCACCCCGGATCGTAACTGCGCCTTACCGCACTTATATCCGCGGACGAACATTGCGGACACCGCACCCGGTCATCCTGGTGCTCATCCCGGCTGTAACCGGCAGCGCACCAGGGACAGGTCACGGCATCTGCCGGAACATCTTTACCGCATTTTGCACATTTCATATCAAAAAATCTCCATGTCCAGCAATAAAATACCCCGTTATATTTATTTTTTCAAGTTGACAACCGGATTTGATTGCTATATATTAGAAATATTGTTTTCCGTATCACGCGGAAATAGTATCTTAAAGTTGGAATAAATAATTGGTTTTACAGATATGAGCAACAGTTCTTTTCTTATTCTTTTCATCGCTTTCATCGCCTTCATGGGGCTGATACCGTTTCTTCTGCGCCGGCTGGGAATACCTTCAGTGATCTCCCTGCTGATCGTCGGAATGCTTATCGGTCCGACCGGTATCGGTATGGATCTTATCAGCATGCTTTCAAAAGGACTGAGTTTTCTGCGTGATCCGGCAGTGGATAAAACCGTTTATGCGACCATGACCGCAAGTCATTTTTCCTCGCTGGTGGACTCTCTCGGCTCTCTCGGACTCATGTTCCTCATGGCTCTCGCCGGAATGGAGGCGGATTTCAAACTTATAAATTCCGTCCGCAAATCGGTCATCTCCTTGAGCATCCTGACCTTTATCGTTCCTGCGGCGGCGGGATACTGGCTGTACAACCATTACTGCCCCGATGAACTTGCAGGAAAACTGCTTTATGCTTCACTGTTTGCCTCCCACTCGGTCGGTATCGTCTTTCCGGTCATAAGAGAACTGAAGATGTCGCGTACGAAATTCGGTGCAGCGGTGCTTATATCCACCGTCATCACCGATATCGCCAGTATCATCCTGCTGGCGGTAAGTGTTCAGATATTCCGCCAGAATCAGAATATTTCCCATATGATCGTTAAGGGCACGCTTTCGATTTTCGACCACATGGACAGCTCCCTTCTCGGCAACAGCTTCATGCCGGTGTTTCTGCTCATCGTGCTGCTCTATCTGGTCATCAGCGTATTTGCAGTCGACCGGATCGGCAAAAAACTGCTTGAGATCTTCCAGCCGGGAGAGGATATCCTCATCACCATAATGCTGCTTATCATCCTCGCTGTTGTGGTGATCGGTGAACTCTTCGGTATCAACCTGGTCGTCGGAGCATTCATCGCAGGTCTCGGACTTGCAAGAGTTGTAAGACAGAAAGATATGCTCATCTTCCGCCGCTTTGAAAGTATCGGTTACGGTTTCCTGATACCGTTCCTGTTCGTTTCCATCGGCATGAAAACCGATTTTTCCGCTTTCGGAGACTCGGGAAGCTTGAGCATCGTCATCCTCACTGTTGTCCTGCTGGTCGCAAGTAAAGTACTTGCCGGATTTTTCGCCATGCGCATTACCGGTTTCAGCAATGCCGCAGGTCTCACTGCAGGTCTTATGACCGTACCGCAGCTTTCAGCCACCCTTGCCGCTGCCGCCATCGGTAAGGATATCGGCATTTTGAATGACACTTTTTTCAACGCCATCATCGTACTGTCGATCGTGACCACTTTGCCGATACCCAATCTGGTGCGGCTTGTGGTGAATAAAACCGGACTCAGCTTCCCGGTCGTGGAAGAGGTCACGGTTCCAGGTGTCGTCAAAGATGATGAACTGCTGTAAGATTTTTCCGGGGAGTGGGATATGAAAAAAGAACGTGAACAGTTCGCTTCAAGGCTCGGATTTATCATGATGACCGCAGGCTGTGCCATCGGTCTGGGCAACGTCTGGCGTTTTCCGGTAACAACAGGTGCACACGGCGGAGGATTTTTCGTCCTGCTGTATCTGTTTTTTCTGATCCTGCTGGGTTTCCCGGTGATGATGATGGAGCTTGCGCTCGGCCGCGCCGGACGCAGTACTTTTCCCGGAGCGTTCCGCAATTTGCGGTCGAAGGAAAATAATTTCAAATGGCAGCTCCCTGCATACGTGTTTTTTGCCGGAAATTTCATTCTGCTGACCTTTTACTCGGTCATCTCCGGCTGGCTGCTGGCTTACGCAGTAAAGATGATTTCAGGAGCCGGACACACACTTTCTCCGGAATACTTTTCTTCATTCACCGCCGATACTACGCAGCAGATATTTTATACTTTTATCATGATCGCACTTACTGTGTTCATCTGTCTCGGCAGTCTGCGCGGATGTATCGAAAAAAGTATAAAATGGATGATGACCGGTCTGCTTCTGCTGCTGTTCGCCCTGGTAGTCAAAGCTCTCACCCTCCCCAATGCCCGCGCCGGAGTGGAATTTTTTCTTGATCCATCTCTGGAAAAGTTCGCAGGAAACAATTTCATGGCAACCGTACACGCCGCCATGGCGCAGGCTTTCTTCACTTTGAGTCTGGGTATCGGCAGTATCGCCATCTGCGGCAGCTATTTCAGCAAAGAGCGTTCTCTGCCCGGTGAAGGATTGTGGATAATCATCTTTGATACGGCGGTGGCTGTCTGCGCCGGATTGATAATTTTCCCCAGCTGTTTTGCCTACGGAGTATCTCCTGATGCCGGTCCCTCTCTGATCTTCATAACTCTGCCGCTGATTTTCAAAAACATGACCGCCGGAGCTTTGTGGGGAGCTTTGTTCTTTCTGTTCCTTTCGATCGCCGCATTTTCCACACTGGTAGCGGTTTTTGAAAACCTCACCGCCTTCGGCATGGATGAGTGGAACTGGTCACGAAAAAAATCCGCCGGATTTTTCGGTATCCTGCTTGCGGTATTTTCCCTGCCGTGCATTTTAGGATTCGGGATATGGCGCAATGTGAACGTCTTCGGTATCGGATCAGTTCTGGATTTTTCGGATTTCATAGTAAGTGACAATCTGCTCCCGCTCGGAGCGTTGTTCCTTGCAGTATTCTGTATGAACAGATACGGCTGGGGAAGTGAAAATTTTTATACGGAGATAAACACCGGAAAAGGATTGAAGTTTCCGCATTTCGCCCTGCCGTATCTGAAATGGGTCGTGCCTCTGGTGATCTTTTCTGTCTGGATCATCGGACTGTATAAAAGATTTGCCGGTTGAACCGGTTTGAAAGGTCTGAAGGTTAAAAAATGGGTATATTTTTTGCTATTTGCTGTCTTGTCTGTTCGGCATTGAACGATTTTGTATTCAAGGTGTTTTCAGGTAAAAAAGCCTCGGTGGGGATTTTTGTATCCATCGTGGGTGTGGTATGTTTCTGCGCCCTTATCACTATTCCTGCGAACTTCAGGGATAACCTGTCTGCCACCATCACCTGGAGTATCATCGGCGGTCTGTTTTCTCTTATCGGCAATCTGTTTCTCATCGAATCGATGAAGTTCCAGAGTGCCGGAGTCTGCTCCACGATCTACCGGCTGAATCTGGTCGCTGTGGTCATAGGTGCAAGTCTGCTGCTGGGAGAGTCCCTCAATCTGCGTCAATGGCTCGGTGTGGCATCTGCCGTGGGAGCAGTACTCTGCTTTTTCAACTTCGACAAAAACTCCGGCAGGCATGCCGCACTCGGACTTGTTCTGGTCATGATCGCCTCGCTGCTGCGCGCCGGAATGGGATTGAGCTACAAATACGGCATCATGCAAGGAGCTGATGCCCAGGGTATCAGCATCGGAACCAGTATCTTCTGGATATTCGGCGGTATCATCTACTGCCTGATACGCAGAGAACCGGTCCGCGCCTCGCTGGAACGCCGGATGCTGCTGACCGGAGTCATTTCCGGTCTCTTTGTTGCAGGAATCGTGTTCTTCATGGCATCAGCCCTGAAATACGGCAATGCCAGCATCGTGCTTACCATTGCCCAGATGAGTTTTATCGGTACTCTCATACTCAGTGTGATCTTCCTGAAAGAAAAGCTGGATGCAAAAAAAATCACCGGCATGATCTGCGGTATCGGTGCGATTTTGCTGCTCAGTTTTTAAAACGGGAAAATTTTTTTGCTTCAGGATGCGTTATATAACTTGGAAATTTTTCAAATCATATTATCTTATTAGGCAGAGGATACATTGAAAAAAGGAGCATACTTATGAATATGTTTGAAGTTCAGGATCAGAATATATACGATCCGGGAGCAGTCGCCGCCCGGAACAGTTTCATCAACCGGGTGTTCGGCTGGATGACTTGCGGACTGGCTCTCACCGGATTTACCGCTTATTATATTTCCGCAAATTATGCTTCTTATGTATTAAAACACTCCGGAGTGTACGTGCTGCTGATACTGCTTGAACTTGCGGTCGTAGCGGGGTTGTCCTTCGCCCTCAACAAGATCAACGCGGCAACTGCGCTGCTGGGATTTCTGTTCTTTGCCGCACTCAACGGAGTAACGCTTTCATGGATATTTCTCGCCTATGATACCACGTCGATAGCCAAAACCTTTTTTGCCACCAGTGCCGTTTTCGGAGCAATGGGACTTTACGGTTTCATTACCAAACGGGATCTCACCGGCCTCGGCAGTCTGTGTTTCATGGCTCTTTTCGGATTGATAATCGTTTCGATCCTGCACATGATCTGGCCGAACAGCCGGGTCGGACTGGTCATTTCGTGTGTCGGTATACTGATATTTGTAGGACTGGTCGCCTACGATACCCAGAAGATCAAACAGCTTGCTGTTGCAGCAGGCAGCGGTGAACTTGAGTCCGACACCGGCAAAAAATATGCGATCTTCGGTGCATTGACACTCTATCTTGATTTTGTCAATCTCTTCCTCTACATACTGCGTCTGCTTGGAAACCGCAAATAAGATGAAAATACTCGTAACAGCAGGTCCCACCCGGGAAAAACTTGATCCGGTGCGTTTCATCACCAACCGCTCCACCGGAAAAATGGGCTACGCCATCGCATCGGCGGCAGCGGCTGCCGGTCACGAAGTGATACTGATCTCCGGGCCGGTAACTCTTCCGGCACCTGAAGGCGTAAAACTGATAAGGATCGAATCCGCAGCAGAAATGGCTGAAGCCGTATTTGCCACTTCTCCGGTGTGTGACATGGTCATCATGGCGGCTGCAGTCGCGGATTACCGTCCGGCGGAGATCTCGGAACAGAAGATCAAAAAACAGGACGGTGAATTTTTCCTGCGTCTGGAAAGGACCGCCGATATTCTCGCCGGACTCGGTAAAAACAAACCGGCAGGACAGATCCTTGTGGGTTTTGCCGCTGAATCCGAAAATCTGCTTGCCAACGCTCTTGGAAAACTTGAGCGTAAAAATCTGGATTGGATCGCCGCCAATACCGTTTCAGACGGTTTCGGCACCGATACTGATACTGTCATCCTGCTTGGAAAAAACGGCGAAAAAATCGCCATAGGACCGGATTCCAAACAGAATGTCGCCCGTCGTCTGATCGAAATAACAACCGGAAAGTGAGACCACTGTAATGAAAAAGATGCTTCCATTGTTCCTCGCCGCCGCCGTCAGTTCCGCTCTGTTTGCCGCTGATGACGGATTTGTCAAATTTCCTGCCGCCGACAGAAAAGGCGGAATTCCGCTTCAACAGGCTCTTAACGCCAGACAGACCATCCGTAAATATCAGGATAAGAAACTTACTGCACAGCAGACCGGTGATCTGCTGTGGTCGGCTGCCGGAATCAACCGCGCCAACGGCAAACGCACAGCTCCGACCGCAGTCAACCGTCAGGAAATACTGCTGTATTTCCTCACTTCTGACGGAGCATTTGCTTACTGTCCGGTAAAACACCGGTATAAGAAGATCAATTCCGCTGATCTGCGGCAATGGGCAGGGGTGTTCTCTTCACCGCTTTACATCGTGATCGCCGTCGATCTTGACAAAGCGGCGAACAAGCATTATGCGGCTATGGATACCGGATACGTAAGTCAGAATATCTATCTGCACTGCGCTTCTGCCGGACTGGGCACCTGCGCCATCGGCAGTTTCAACCGCATCAAAGGTTCCGATCGCGGCAAAAAACTGCGTGACGGTCTGAAACTGCCGGAAAACGTAGAAATCTATCTTACCCACTCTGTCGGTATTCCGGCTGTCAAATAACCAACTATCCATTTTCATTCAAAGAGGAGGTGTGATCATGGAAACCAGAGATATCCAGCAGCTTCAGGAACAGGTGCGCGAAGGAGCAGCACCGCTTCAGCTGGTCAAAGCGGAAATGGGCAGGATCATTTCCGGTCAGAGCGAACTCATCGACCGGATGCTGCTTGCCCTGATAACTGACGGACACATCCTGCTGGAAGGTGTGCCGGGACTGGCAAAAACTCTCGCAGTAAAGACCCTTGCCCAGACTCTCGACGGCAGTTTTTCCCGTCTGCAGTTCACCCCGGATCTGCTGCCGGCTGATCTGACCGGAACCCGGATCTACAATGCCGCCACCGGAGAGTTTTCCACTAAAACCGGTCCGGTGTTCGCCAATATCGTACTGGCTGATGAGATCAACCGTGCTCCTGCCAAAGTCCAGAGCGCACTGCTTGAAGCGATGCAGGAAAAACAGGTGACTATCGGGGGAGAACGTTTTTTCCTGCCGTCACCATTCCTGGTGATGGCTACTCAAAATCCAATCGAACAGGAGGGTACTTATCCGCTTCCGGAAGCCCAGCTTGACCGTTTTATGTTCAAATTGAAGGTGGATTATCCGGTCCGCAGCGAGGAACGCACGGTGATCGAACGCATGGCGCACCCCGCACAGGAGTTTTCCGCCGCTGCCGTTGCAACTCTTGCCGCCATTGAAAATGCCCGTAAACTGGTTGACAATATCTACATCGACGAAAAGGTGATCGAATACATCCTTGATCTGGTCATTGCCACCCGTCCGGGACGCCGTTCCGAACTCTCATCGCGCCAGAATGGTGCCAACTTCAAAGACATCGACGGGCTGTTGAGTTTCGGGGCAAGTCCGCGCGCCTCCATTGCGCTTGCGCTTGCGGCGAAAGGTCATGCCTTCCTGCAGGGCAGAGCTTATGTGCTGCCGCAGGATGTAAAGGTACTGGCACCGGATGTTCTCCGTCACCGCATCATCCTCTCTTACGAGGCGGAAGCCGAAAGCGTGGATACCGATGCGGTGATCTCCCGTCTGCTTGACCAGCTGCGTACCCCCTGATCCGCAGGAGGTGCCGCTATGCTGCCTGCCGAACTGGCAAAACAGATACGCCTGCTGGAGATCCGCACCAACCGTATAGTGGATGAGATCACCGGCGGAGCATACCGCAGTGCTTTCAAAGGACGCGGGATCGAATTTGACGAGGTCCGTGAATACACCGTTGACGATGATGTGCGGATGATCGACTGGAACGTCTCCGCGCGTATGGGTTCGCCATATATCAAGAAATTTGTTGAGGAACGTGAACTGACTGTTCTGCTGCTGGTGGATATTTCAGCATCCGGAGCTTTCGGTTCCGCCGAAAAAACCAAGCGCAGGACCGCTGCCGAACTTGCCGCATTGCTGGCTTTCAGCGCAGGAAACAGCGGTGATAAGGTGGGATTGCTCATGTTCAGTGATAAGATCGAGCTGTATGTGCCTCCGCGTTCAGGAAGACGTCACACTTTGCGTCTGATACGGGAAATGCTGGCGTTTTCTCCGCAGAATAAGGGAACGGATATTGATCTTGCACTGAAAGAGTCGCTTCAGCTGCTTGCCAAAAAAAGCGTGATTTTTCTGTTGAGCGATCTGAACGATCCTTCATCTTTTGCCCGCAGTCTCAAGCTGCTCAACCGCAAACATGATGTGGTCGCACTGGAACTTACCGACCCGGTCGAAAGCAGGTGGCCGGTATCCGCTCCGGTAGTTGTCGAAGATGCCGAAACCGGCGAACTGGTGCGTTTCGGCGGCGGCAGCTCTGTCCGTCAGCTGGAACAGGAATTGGAGCGTATCCGTCAACAGAAACAGCAGGTCTGCCGCGATGCACGGGTCGATCTGGTGGAAATAAAAAGCGGCGGAGATGTTCTCAAACCTGTGATCGATTTCTTCGCCGGACGCCGCCGCAGAATGACCGGAACCGCAGGGAGATGATTATGAAAAAAACGATAAAAACTGTAATATATCTGCTGCTGCTGTTGATCTGCACACTTGCAGTCACTGCCGCAGCTCTCTGGTATTCCAGCTGCCGCACAAAAATCGAACTGCCTGAACTTAAAACGGTTCTTGATCCGGCTGACGGGGCAGTATGCGGAAAGAGCGTGACCGGAACTCTGACTTTCATCCTGCCGCTTTGTGCAAAAGTTGAAAATATCAAAGTCGCCAATCCGGAGGGGACCGTATGCACCGGTGTGCCGCAGGCGGAGTGGAAACTCCGTCATTTCAACCGCCGCACCTGGCAGATAAAATTCCGGATGCGTCCGCTGCGTTCCGGCAGTTTTGCATCCGGCAAAGTGATGTTTGATGCGGTAAAACGTTCAGCTCCGCCGCTGCAGGTGACGGCAGAGATACCGTCATTTGAAGCAAAATATACGGGAAATGCGGAAAAACTTGAACTTGCATCCGCAGTTGAGACCGGTGGAAAAAGTTATTTGACATGGTACTGGCTGCTCCTGCTGCTGATACCGGCAGGGGTGCTTCTGGCAAAACTCCTGCGCCGTCCGGCAAAGGCGCGCGAACTTACCGAATGGGAAAAAGCGGTGCGTGAACTTACCGGATTACGCAAAAAGATCGACTCCGGCAACATTGCTCCGGAGCAGGCATTCATCGACCTTACAGAACTTATGCGGCGTTATCTTGAACGCCGGTACGGTCTGCCGGTCACCCGCAGTACGGCACAGGAATTCGCCGGGATAATGGAAAAATACGGCAGCCGTTTTCCGGAATCTTCCCGTCCATTCCTCCGTGATTTTCTCGATCAGGCAGACATGGTGAAATTCGCCCGGATGATACCGGAAAACTCCCGGGTCGTACGTTCTGCTGAAAGTGCCGGAGATTTTCTTGAGCATACCCGTCCTGAAAGCGAGGTGAAAAATGTTTGAGTTTGCCTATCCGTGGGTGCTTTCCGCATTGCTGCTGCTGCCGTTGTTCTACATGCTTGAACGCTTCTGGCGCAAGCGTCCGTCGATCGTGGTATCGCAGACAGTTCCGTTCAAGGCTGTTGCCCGCAGGCGTTATGTTCCGTCATTCCCCGAGTGGTGCAGACTGCTGGCGGTCGTTCTGCTGATAATTGCGCTGGCGCGTCCGCGTACCGGGGATGAAAAAGTCATCATCCGGGCGCAGGGCATAGATATCGTTCTTGCGCTGGATATGTCCGGCAGCATGCGTGCGATAGATGTTCCGGCAAACTTCACTGATCCCCGCAAACTGCTTCAGGCGATCAATAACAAAGAGGTGGAAAACCGCATTGAAACCGCTAAAAAAGAGATGAAGCGTTTCATTGAAAAGCGTCCGAACGACCGCATCGGACTGCTGGGTTTTGCCGATCTTGCCTACAGCTTTGCTCCGCCGACACTGGATCATCAATGGCTGCTGGCACAGCTTGAACGTCTCCAGCCGGGCATGATCGGCGATGCCACCGGGATCGCTTCGCCGATAGGTTCCGCCGTCAGCCGTCTGAAAAATTCAGCTGTCCCCCGCCGGGTGCTGGTGCTGTTCACCGACGGAACCAATACTGCCGCCAACCGTCTTACTCCGGAGCAGGCGGCGCGTCTGGCAAAGGATTTCAACATCATCATCCACACCGTCGGCATCGGCAGCGGCAATGCCTATGTGCTGGATAACACCTTCGGCAGCCGTTTTATTCCGGCTGGAGACAATTTCGATGAAAAGCTCCTGCGGAACATCGCGGATATTACCGGAGGCACTTATTTCAAAGCAGATGATGCCCAATCCCTGCGGAAAGTCATGGATGAGATCGACAAGCTGGAAAAAACCGCCGTTGAACAGCCCCGTTATGTCGAGTACCGGGAGTTTTCCCCGGTAATAGCGATCGCCGCCGCAGTTGCCCTGATGCTGGCATTCATTGCCGATCACACCTGGAAAATGCGGTTGCCTTAAATGAAAAAAACACTGTTCATCTTTATTCTGTTCCTGCTTCAGCTTTCAGCCGTCCGGGCGGAAGTGTTCTGGCTCTCTCCGCTCGGTAAAGGCGGAACATCCAAAAGCAGTATTCCGCTTGCAGAGCGTCTGCCCGGAGTGGAAAATGCCAGTCCTCTGCTGCGGGAACCGGTAAAGGTGAACGGCAAAGAGTTCACTCTCGAACTGTTCAGATCCGGTGCCTCATTTGATGAAATGGTAAAGTTCCTGAAAAAGCAGGGTGTCGGCTATGCCGTTTCGCAAGATACGCTGCGCTGTGCGGTACAGCTTGCGGATGGAACTGTTGAACGTCTGCTCATAGTGCGTTCACCGGGGAGCGGACCGGTCACAGTGTTCCGCATCGCCGGTCCCCCCGGGGTTCCGCAGAACGCGGTATGGGACTCGCGTCTTCCCGCTCTGCCCGCCGGAACCCGCGCACTGCAGGTTATACATCTTCCCAGGCGCAACAGCGTTTACGGTATTTTCGACGGTAACCGGACTGATCCGGCAAGTGCGTTCCGCGATATAGATCTGCTTCTCCGCAGTCAGGGCTGGCAGCCGGCAGGCAATGAGGGCTCCCCGCTTGCCGGCGGCAGCGGAGATATATATTACCACCGCCGCGGCAGCCGTATCATGTGGGTGACCTGCGACTCCTCCGGACGCGGAGCTTTCTACTGCAAAAACTGACTTTTCCGGCATATGCCGGTAATTATCTGCGGTATTTTCTGATTAAATTTGATTTTTCTGCGTGTATAGCATAGTGTTTACTTGAAAAATCCCCCCTTGGTGCGTATATTCTGTAACGTAAGTTATTTAAGATGCCGTTACTCCGGGGCTGGCGGATACTTTGATGTTTTCCTGACTGCCTGAAAACTGGATTTTTTACGGAGAAGCGGCCTCCGGATGTGTGGTACTAAATTTATGGATTCGCAGAAAAACTTTTATCTTGTGGCATTGGGTTGTCCGAAAAATCTGGTGGATTCGGAAATAATTTCCGGCAATCTGCTTACTTCCGGCTGGAGTCTTGCCATGACTCCGGAGGATGCACAGCTTTATATCATCAATACCTGTGCATTCATTCCCGCCGCCAGAGCAGAAGCGGCGGAAGAGATAACCTGTGCCGCAGAATGGAAAAAAGCCGCTCCCGGCAGAAAAATCATGGTCTCCGGATGCCTGTCTCAATACAGCAAAGATATCCGGAGTTCCTTTCCTGAAGTCGATTTCTGGACCGGTGTGGATGATGTCGTCCGTATCAGTGACATCGTAAACGGTGCGGAGTGCAGCAATACCTGCACCTATCTGCACGATGAAAACACTCCGATGCTTCAGCTTACCATGCCGCACATCGCTTATGTCAAGATCGCTGACGGCTGCAACAACTGTTGTTCCTATTGTGTGATCCCCCGTCTCCGCGGTGCGCTCCGCAGCCGTCCGGCGGCATCGGTTCTCCGCGAAATAGAAAATCTTGCGGCGAACGGAGCAAAAGAGATCGTTATCATTGCCCAGGATGTCACGGCGTACGGCATGGACCGTCCGGACTCCGGTGAAAATCTGGCAAAACTTCTTGAAGCGGCAGAAAACATCAAAGGAGATTTTTTCATCCGTCTGCTCTACACACATCCTGCGCATTACACCGATGAACTTATCGGAGTTTTGAGCCGCAGCAGAAAAGTGCTGCCATATCTTGATATGCCGCTTCAGCACATATCAGACCGTATTCTCAAGGCGATGAACCGTCATATCGATGCCGCCGGGATAAAAAAACTGCTCCGCAAACTGCGGAAAAACATTCCGGGACTGGTCCTGCGTACCACTTTCATCACCGGACTGCCGGGGGAAACGCAGGAAGAATTTGAGGAATTGAAAAACTTCATCCGCGATCAGAAATTTGAACGCATGGGAGTCTTTCCGTACGCTGCCGAACCCGGCAGCAAAGCCGCCGCCATGCCGGATCAGGTGCCGACGGAACTTGCCGAACAGCGGGCTACTGAGCTTATGAAACAGCAGATCAGCCGGATGAAACGCCGCAGTACAGCTCTGACAGGCAGTGATATGTCTGTACTGGTGGATCAGGTTGAAAATGATATTGCAATAACCCGGGGCGTCTGGGATGCTCCGGATATTGATAATGTTGTATATGTCACCGGTGCGGGGGGGATCCGTCCGGGCGACCGTCTTCTTGTCCGGATCATCGGCCGGCAGGACTGTGATTTAATAGCTCAAAAAATACGGAAACTGAAAAAATGAGTATGAAAAACTTACCAAATCTCCTTACCGTGAGCAGGATCTTTGCAGTGCTGATATTCGTTGTGCTCGCCACCTTTGCCGAGCGGACGTTCATGCCTGCGGATGCTGTACGTTATGTCCGTCTGGCGGCATACATTCTGGCGATCCTTGCCGGACTGACCGATCTGCTTGACGGATACATCGCCAGAAAATACAATTTTGTCAGTGATTTCGGAGCCTTGATGGATCCGCTTGCCGACAAGATATTCGTTACCGGCACCATGCTTATGGCGGTGGAATACCGTCTGATGCCCGCCTGGATCGCAGTTGCAGTCCTCTGCCGCGAATTCATGGTCACCGGACTGCGTACCCTTGCCGCCAAAAAGCAGGTTGTGATATCCGCTGACCGCTGGGGAAAGCTCAAAACTGCTCTTCAGATGGTCATGCTCTGCATCGCCGGTGCCGCCTGGGTCATCGACGGTGGAGATCACTACATGCACACAGCAAAATGGTTCGGTGTCAGGCTCTGGTATCTCTGGATCATATATCTTTCCGGCATCGTTCTTGTCACCATCGGTTCAGGACTCGGATATTTTATCAAATACAGAAAACTTTATATGCCGGAAAAATAATTTTTCCGCTTGCATTATCAACAAACATGTGTTATATTATGTAACACACTGCGGAGAGATGGTCGAGTGGTCGAAGGCGCAGCATTGGAAATGCTGTGAGGGGGCAACTTCTCCGAGGGTTCGAATCCCTCTCTCTCCGCCATTAAAAAAACACGCGCAACTTGAATAAGTTGCGCTTTTTTTATGGCTGCAAGAGAGGGATTTATGCAAAATGTTTGAAAACATTTTGCGGCATTTGCGTCAGCAAATGCTATATTGTACGCCCCGGTTTGGACGGGGATTGTGAAATTGTTTGCACAGAATTTGTAAAATGTGTAAATGAATTGTGAGTTGCTAAAGAAGAAGCCGACCGCTGCCCCCGGGATGGTGCTTTTCCATCCCGGGGGCTTCATAATTACTCCTCTATGCAGTATTGACTGCGGTATGACAAAAAAATAACGGACCTTTTGAAGCAGAAAATATCCTGACAGCAAAAAAGTCCGTTTTGTCTGTCTTATCTCCTCCAATTATACTATAACGCATATTCAGAAGGTTTGCAAGACTATTATTGTTTTTTATTCCCGGAGAGATCTGAACCACTGGATTTTACTCCGTCAAGTGCGACCGTAATATCACTCTTGGTTGCTTGGATTATTTGTGCAATTTCGGATACATCACGTTGATCTTTCTGCAGAGATATCCAGCCTTTATTCACTTTCCCGCAGAAAATTTTACCGTGGGGCGTGGGATCTTCCACGGTACCGGTACTGCCGCTGATGTAAGCTGCCCAGCCATCCTCCCAAATGATCACACTTTTATCTTTGGTGGAAGTCATCAAGGAGCTGATCACGCTTTCAGATGTCTCCTTGCGTTTGGTGATTTTTCCTGATTGATCAAACTCCGTGATGACACTCCGGGTTGATGTGCAGCCGCAAAGAAAGATTGCTGCAATGACTGCGAAAACTGTTTTATACATTATTTCCTCCGGTTTTGTAAGCCTTATAACCCCAAATCTGACAAGCAACTGCAAGAAGAACACCAAACAGAGCAAGTTTTAACCGGTTCTGTCTGACCGGTCGGACAAGTCGGACAGGTCCGACAAAAGCCAACATAACGCAATTTAATGCCAGACGGACATTTGTCTGTGTAAAGTGTCTGTAACTTTTTTCACTTTGAGAAAATTCAAAGTCATGAACCAATGCCCCAGCTGCAAAAAGCTGCAACAGTTCTGATACCAATTTACGCAGAAGTACCGGCCAGCATTCAGGACCGATGCCGTTGTAACACTTCTGCAGAGTTTCAATATCAGACGCCAAAAAGGCTGCAGGTGCGGAAAGATGATACTTCCGCACCTGCTCAAACAGTTCTGCAACCATAATCAATAGGTGTCGATAATAGTTCTGATCAACGCGACAACAGGTTCCCATGTTGCTTTGTCTTTCAGAAGTTTTTTGCTGTATTTACGATTCAAACGCTGAAAATCTGTCTTCTGAGTGGTTACCTTTACGGAACAACTTACATCAACCAGTTTTTCAACAGCACGTTTTACAATTTTCACACCATAATCATAGGATAACAAATTCTCCAGAATACCGGAATATACTTCTGTGTCTGAAAAATTCAACTCTTCAGCGCGGTTCAAATAAAAAAAGATATCATATCGATCGGGATGTGTTTTGCTCCAGGCAAATGCAGCTTTGACAAACTCCCCTCTTACAACAGATAATTTTTTCGACATATGGATTTCAAAATTTTTTCTTGCGGATTCCTGGGGGATATTTTTTGTTTCTGCTGCAACAACAGCTAAAATATCATCAAAAGATTCCGGTGCTTTCAATGCCAGACGTTTCAAACACTGCAGCGAGAATGTCGAATATGCGGTGGGAGATACTGCGATTGCTGCATCGATTTTGGCAACGTCGGTACATTTCCAGCCGGGAAACTTATAAGTCGCAGCAAAAGTGGAAACGGCGAAAAGAAAAGCGAAAAGAATAAAAAGTTTTTTCATGGTTATAACCTCTTTGTTTTTTTTGTATAAATTGTTTTTCTTGTCTGTCAGACCTGTCGGACTGGTCTGACCTGTCGGACTTATTCTCAACTCATGGCGCCACCTCCCTGACCGCAATGTTGTCTGTTTGATCTTTGTTGTAGATACCGTCGCTGCCGTCACCGTGCAGGACGATCACGCCGGATGCGCCTGCTGCGATCCAACGGTCAGCAATGGCTTTTTTGATGGCAAGGTTCTGTGCAAACGTTTTTCCATTGTTTGCCAGGGTGGCATAATAAGGACGGTCCCCGGTAATCAGAGCAAGTTTCGGCTGTCTATTTATCTTTACCAGCAGTTTGTTAAGAACCAGATCAACCGCCACGCCGTTATATCCAAGCCCGGTCACCAATACTCCGGAAGTATTGGCGGGGACGTTGTACTGCAAATTCCGCAGTTTGTGATTGCTGCTGGCTGTTTGCCCGTAGTAGGCTTCCCCCAGAATTGCAATATTTTTGTTCCAGGAACGGACTTGTTTCAAGATATAATTGATGTATGCTTCATCCTGTTCAAAAAGATGCAGAGAAGTTCGGCGCCAGCCCAGGAGAAATCCGTCGGCATTGATGGACAACACTTTGAGCTTTTCTGCCAATTCATCCGGATCCTGCAACACACTGTGCTGTAATTTTTCCGGACCGGCATAGGCAACAAAGAGCTTCATGCCGTGACTTTTGACAGTTTCAGCTGTGCAAAGCAAATCGGAGATTTTTTCTCCGGAGTAACCGAAAGTCAGCAGCGCAGCATTGAAATTCTGCTGTTTGTAAAAAGAAAGATTTTTACGCAACACATTTTGATCGATCGGATGATGGATCTCTGCAATCATCCGGATTCCGGCGGGCAGCCGGACAAACTCAAGATCATACTTTTGGTTCTTCCGGTAAATCTCAAGCCATTTATTGGCGGCGGTATTATCGATGCCAAGAGAACTGTCATGCTGAACCATGCGCTGATCACGAAAGAACTGTCGGCATTCAGCAAAGAATTTCTGCACCAGCGGAATGCGATTTGCAGGATCAGCCACCTGCGGTAGCTCGACAGCAGCGATTTTGACGTCAGACCCGTCTGCGCTGCGCTGCGCCGTGGCAAGCAAGTCAGACATCTGCGGCAGCTCGACAGCTGTATTGACCTGCGGTGTTGCAACAACGGCAATCTCAACGTCGGCCCCGTCTGCACTGCGTTGCGCCGTGGCAAGCAGGTCGGACACCTGCGGCAGCTCGACAGCTGTATTGACCTGCGGCAGCTCGACAGCCACATCAACTTGCGGCACGCTGACCTGCGGTACATTGACCTGGGGAACATTGACCTGGGGAACATTGACAACAGGCAGAGCAACGTCAAAGTTTTCAGCGTTTTGATTTTCCGGAACAAGCAGAACTGCTCCGCCGATAATGGCGGCGGCGGCAGCACCGGCGGCGCTGGCAATTTTAACTTTATTTGTCATCTCGGGCGTTTCCTTCCATTGTAAATAACTTTCAACACGAACGGTGCGGTCCAGCCTCCGGAGTAACTTGCTCCGGAGGCTTTTGTTGCTTTTGCCGGGACTTCATCGCCTGAAATATCAGTCAGAAGGTCGCCGGTCTCAAAAGTTCCATCAGAAAGATAGAACCGGATCAGGATGGCGGTACCGGCGGGTACATCAAGATCAATGCTGTTTTTCCCGAAAAGGGCAACCGGGTGCGAAAAATCCATTTTCCAGGAGACATTTTCTATTTTTTTGACTGTCTTCCATGTTCCGGAAGGCAGGACTTTGTACTGCAGCACCGCTTTGACCAGTGGTATCGGTGAATTGAGCAGTTCCCCGGACGGAGAATATTTGAGCGGAGTCAATTTGAGCCAAACCGTCAACGGGAATGCCACAGGCAGATCATTTGTGTAAATTGCCTGTGACAAATTTGCCGTTTCGGTATATCTGGACTGATAGTTATTGACTCCGGCGATATAATTGCCGTTGAAGTTCTCTTGAGTGAACCAGCAGGCAAATGTATTGACTGTCAGAACTGCGGCAAGAGTGATCAAAAATTTTTTCATATTTACTCCATTATTTTTGGTTCATAAGCTCCGATCGTTGGCGGATCGGGACGTGTTGCACCATCAAGGTCAACAGGATAGTCTGACGCATACTCTCCTTTTCCGACAAGTATACTGTCAGCTGCCGGATGCCAATCGCCGAACATCCTGATGTAAGCATCGAAACCTTCCGGATCATCGATCGGAGACGGACAGTTTCCGGCATTCTGCACTCCGATTGCCGGATAAAATCCGGTGTTTGTGAACTTTGAAAGACTGTTGTCATTGCCGAGGTATATTTGGTCTTTATAATATTCCGATACGGCGCAATCATGTGTCAAGTCTGTATTAATACCTTTTGAGTTATTGAAAAGTACACTGCAACGGGCGTAATAACTGCCAATAAAATCACAGTTCACCACCGTGGAAAATTTTCCACACGAAAAACCATGTTTCTGCACACAACTATTGATGATTGCACAATTTGCGGTAATTCCCAGGTGAACATATTCAGCCTCGCCGGGAAACAATTGGCTGTTGATAATTTTTGAATCTTTGAAAAATAAATAATTTGAAGTAATTTTGCTGTTTACTATAATTGCATCTGTACAACCCTCACTACAGCTCATATTAACGTTTGAATTGACCAACAAAAGTTTTTCGTTTATTTTACAACTCACCTGACCTTCGCAATTTTCAAAAGTACAACAAGATATCCCCTCGCAGACCCCCGACGCAACACCGGGTGGCAGATCGATGTTATACGGAGTGAAACTGCACTGTACAAAGCGGCAATCAGACAAATTGTCAAAAAACAAGGCACAATTGCAGTCAATAAATATCGTGTTGGATGCGCCTCCCAATAAAAAACTTTTCAATTGGGATACTGTGCAATTATTTAATACTGCTGCCGTTCCACCTAAAGAACAATTTGACCCTATGACATTTTCAAAAGTAAGAACTTTATCGGATGACTCGAGGTTCATACCTTCCAATATCGCATTGGAAAATGTTACCGGATTTTCCAGATTTGAAACAAAAAAATCATGTACAACACCATTGGTTATACATTCCGGACACCCTGATATTGATGTGCCTGTAAACGAGATGCCATCTGTCAGAGCTGCTCCGTTTGTAAAATTATAACCGGAAAAAAATGTTTTATGCTCAAACCCATTTCTTGTTTCCCAGGAACAATTGTCAAATTTGAAGCCACCATAGATTTTTACATTCCCCGGAAGTAACATCGGGGCAGTAAGCTCATAAGTTCCTTCTGCAAAAAAGACATTATCACCATCAGATCCGTTGTTGATGATATTACGGGTGTCGGTATAGCTTGCTGCATTTTCCCACGAGGTCCCGTCTTTTGTTCCGGAACCGGTTGGAGATATATACCATTTGGTTCCGGATGGTTCTTCGCCATTTATATGCATGATCACGGCATCATCCGGTAAAACTGGACCGGAGTTATCAAATCCCAGCTTGTACGCGGTACCGTTCACGATCATCGTGTCAGATGGTTTCATTTCAAGCAGTTCACCATCTTTAACAATTTTATTTCCGGCAAGTATATTATATTTACCGTCAGCAAAAATATAAACAGGCATTTTTCATTCTCCGATTAACACTGTTCCATTTGAAAGAGATGAAATATTTTCAGGAATTTCTGTCAAAACAGTAATTCCTCCGGTTGCCGCGATATATTCCGGTGTATCGCTGCCACCCGATATCCAAATCAAACCATCAAACATACTTTGCGGGGCAACCGTGCATAAACACAAAATGCAGTTTCCGGCAGTTTGAGTTGTTTCCTGACTGCCGGAATCGTCCTGCGGCAGTGATATATTGCTCCCGGCACCGGAACATGGAAATATAATACTCTTCCAATCGGCAAGTTCTCCGCCTTCGCCGCTCCAGGCGTAAAAGAGCGTTGCGGGAAGATCCTGCAGTTCTGATAAATCGACCGCCACGGCGGCATTGTCATAAGGACTGCCGAAGCCCTCAGCCGGACAAGTTACCCAGCTGCCGTCAGTTCCGGCATCAAGATACGCTGTAACTTTACTGCGGCTGTTTTCATCGTTCAACGTATTAATGATGACCGTTGAATTTGCCCTTGTTCCGTCTTCTCCCGCCCGGCGGATGATCAGGTGCAAACCGTTTTCCGGTTTGGCAAGAGAGAGGATCCCCGGCGTTTCGGAAGTCCCCGGCGTTTCGGAAATCCCCGGCGTTTCGGAAACATGAACTGCTCCGGTTGCGGGAAACGGAGTCATTTGCCAATCATTCAGTTGCCGTTTGTCATCATACCAGGCATAATAAATGTTGACCGGCAAATCATTGACAAAATCAAGATCAAGTTTGATCTGTTCATTGTCATATCCGGCAGTAAATCCGGCTTCCGGACACGCGACCCATTGACTGTTTGCTATGTCATCGCCGTGCAGACAGAACAGCTTTGAGCGATGCTCCTCGTTATTGAGCGTGTCAAGGATGATTTCAGACTGCTGGAAAGTTTGATCCAGGCGGCTCTTGCGAACCTGAATATGCGAATATCCCTCCGGCTTCGTCAACATCAGGACTGACAAGGCTCTGTGGGTCGGTACCTCCACAAATTGATCAACAGCAACGACCGTCACATGTTGAAAAACATAGGTTTTAAGAGAGGTGACAATTACCTCTTTGCCCTCCTCCTGCAGCCAGATGTGCATGCCGACATAAGCATTTTCAACCTTGCTCATTTCTCCGGCATTCCGGCAGTAAGTGCGGGCATCAAGCGGTGCACTTACTTCATTGGGGATCAAACTCCCGTTTGTAACTACTGTAGCCATTGTCATTCATCCTTTTTATTCAAATCAACATAAATTGTCGTTTCGCCGGTGACGATCTGCAGTTCGCCATAAATGTGATAAGTTCCGGTTTCAAGGACAAGAGTATTTTCGCCGTTTGCTCCTGAATTCTGCAAACCATTGTGTTCTGTAAAGTTTGTTTTTGCACCAATACCATTATCCTTTTTGACCAGTACACCCGCAGGAACCAGCGCAACCACCCAGGAATGTGCAGGAACAGCCAAAGCATATTGCGTATTGATTTTTAACGGAACATGGAAAAGAGTTCCTGACTCGATGGCGGTATTGATCAAACTCTGATTAAGATCTTTTACACTTGATATAACACCGGCATCGGACATCGTTATATAACCATAATAGATCGCTTGATCAGTTGAGATGCCCGGTTCAGGAGCTTCAGGAGAAGTCGAATCGGTCAATCCGACAAACTGGGTCAGATACAATCTGCCTTTTTCAAAAGCGGGAACGCCGGTGCCGAAATAGATGCGTAAGTTTCCATCCTGCCGGATAACTTTCCGCAAACCGTTGTTGGATCCCGGCGCCAACTGCAATTCACCTTCAGCGGTGTCAATGGTGACAGCAGCCAGCCATGAATGAGGAAATTTGCTCAAATCAAGCTGCAGATAATCCGCTGCGCCAACAGGAGCAGAAAATTCAACAGGTTCAAGCGTGGCAACTTCGGCAGTCCGCTCGTAGGTTACTTCTGTCAGCGGCGGGTCAAACCAATCACCGACATCGTCACTTTTTTTGACATAAAAATATTTGGTGCAGGTCTTTGCTTTTGCATCGATTTCGGAACAGGCAAAGACAAAACCAGCCTTTTCGTTATCATAAGCGTGAAGTTCTGCCGGTTCGCCGGTTGCATCGATTTTAAGACCGGTACCGTCTTTGCCGTCTTTGCCCGGAGGTCCATCGGGTCCGACAGGTCCGACAGGTCCGACAGGTCCGATTTGACCGTCTTCGCCATCTTTACCGTCTTTGCCCGGAGGTCCGGCAGGACCAACTGGACCGGGCGTTTCAGATCTTGTGGCTTCAGCGATCAGAGCTTTGACCTGAGCAGCAGTGAGGTATTCCGGATCTGATACAACTTCCGGAGGAACATTTTTTCCGAGCCAGACACGATTGCGCAATGTCAAATCAAAACCAATTGCAAATACACACGATTCGCTGTTGAAACCACCGATTTCACCGTTCAATGTCAATGTTTTCTTTTCAGCAAGAACAGCCAATATTTCCGGAGTTGCCGTATCGGGCAAAGTAACATCAAGATATGTTTCTCCTGCAGTGCCGGAGGTAAGTTTTATATTTGAACTGATCAGTAGTTTCGGCGTTGTCGTATGCAAAAAATCAACGTCAAGAGCAAAATAAAAAGATGAACAGTTCAATTCCTCTGCCGGATAGGGAAGAAGAGTCAATTCCTCCCCTTTTTGATCCTGACGCAAATCGAAACGCAGTGTAGCTGATACTCCGGCAACGATTTCAGGAGCTGTCATTTTACGGTCATACAGCGTTGACCAGATCCCTTTGGATCCGGTCACTTTTAAAAGTGATGTGATTATCTGCATTGTGCAAACCTTATTCTATTTTATTTCCCTGCAGTTTGGCAGAAACATTGTTGACAAAAATATGCCGCCACTGATCGACAGTTATAACAGCAACCGTTTTCCAGGCGGACAGAGAAAGAGCAGTCCAACCTGAAGAATGTCCGAAAAGAACGATTTTCATCTGCGACAGCTCTGCAATATCAAAGTGACCGCGCTGCCATTTAAAAGAAACAGTCAACTTTTCCCCCGGATCAGGCAGCGGAAAAATCCCCTGATACATCGGCTTCATTTCATAGTCCGCTGCAACAAAGTGATCGCGCGGCCATAAATCGTAAGTCAATGTTTTTTCCGGATAATTCAAAAGCGGCTTCAGAGAAGTGTAAACCAAATTGCACTGAATACAGTCCGCATGCCGCTCAATGTGTACCCCTTCGCGCGGCTTTAAATAAACCAGCATTGACGGCGGAGTTTTACACTGCTGCTGACAACAGATGAGTTTGCCTGAGCGGTCAAGCATCAAACGCCCGGAAGCACTGCAGCGCAGTACAGAAACATCTGCAGTGGGAATATATGGAGAATCAGGCTCAACGATTTCCGGCTTTTCACTGTTGGAATCATCTCCATCGCCGTCACTGACCCAGCCGGAATGGATATATCCTCCGTTTTCCCCGTCATTGGTACCGCCCCATTGGGGGGAATCGTTTGTTTTCTCATTCCTGTAAAACTCTTTCATGTTACAACTCCGCGATCGGACATCTGCCGGAATAAAAGATCTGTGCAACAATGACCGGATACTGCTCAATCATCACACCTTCACCGGATACTGTGATTTTGGCAATCGGATAAGCACATTGATTTGGATGTTCTTTGATCATTGCCGTTATGCCGGTCCAGTTGCCAAGTTTATCGGCGGGTTCCGAACAAATGCACAGATATCCGTTTGCCGGAGTTACTGTGCCGCCGGGATATTCAGAGAAATCCAATCCATTTCTGTTTACAAACCCCTTGCCGACAGCAAGCTGTTTATTTTTACCAATCGTTACTTGAAAAAGTCCTGCAGTACCGGAGACCCCGGAACTGCCGGAACTCCGGTCTGCCGAAAGAATATCTCCCAGATGATTAAACACAGTCATTCCATCACCACGGGGATGCGTCATAGCGTAAGCAAGACAGTCAATAAGAGAATTCCATGTTGCGGCGGAAATCTGATTGATCGGCACGGATATGCGCTGAGGTAATCTCGGCCTCATATATTCTCCTTTCAATCATAAAGATCGTTGTCAATTTTATCAAAATTGCGGTACTGGACGACCGACACCCACTTTTTCCCCTCCTGCCGGATAGATGAACCACACTGCAGCCATTCGCCATCTCTGCCCATTTTATCGGGCGGAGACTGACGGGTAAAATCTTTTTTTGCCTGCCGGATCAATGCGTTTTTGCTGTTGGCTTTTCGTGTAACGGTTACAACAACCGCTCCGGACAAACGTCCTGTCACGCCTTTTTTTATTTCAGGTTTCAAGACATGCCAGGAGTCCGGAATACTGTCCGCAGCTTTGCACCACATGAATTTTCCTTTGTATTGCTCAGGAATCGTTGTATCCCGGGCATTTTCCCACCAACTTTGCAGAACTGATTCTGAACAATTGTCTTTTCTTAAAAGCACATGATTCCAGCAAGTCCGGTATTTTTTGCAGTATTCAAGCGGTTTTTCATATTCCTCAGTGGTATATTCAATGGTTTCTTTGACATCCGGATTATCACCTGTACTGTTTTCCGGGCTGGAAAAAACTTCTTCCAACAGCCAGACCTTATATCCCGGCTTGGGAGTCAACACCTGACGGGTCAATCGCAATCCCAATTCACAAAAAGCAGGGAAACGCGTGTCAATAAAGTCGCTTCCGATATCAGGAATCGTTGATATTTCGGACTTATCAAGCAAGTAATTGATTTGTAATTCCCGCGCTCCGTCATTGTCTGTCTGTTGGGGATACCCCGGTTGGATTTGCCAGGAAACAACGCCCAATTTTTTCATATTTACACCTCATTCACAACAAATTCAACCGTCTTTTTTGCCAAGACTTTTTTCAAAAGATTATTTCTTTCAACATCAAGACTCCTGACATTGTTACGCCTGAAATTGAATAAGCCAAGTTTTGCCCATTGATCAAGCGGAGAGCGTTCAACTGTTTTATCTTTGCCGCCTGTGCGGACATCATAGTTTGGTTTACCTTTTTTCAAAGTTTTGTCAATGTCTTTTGTTCGCTGTCTCTGAGTCTCGGCAGCTTTGTCAACAGCAGAGGAAATCCGGGTGTTGATGGAACTGACAGCAGAATTGACAGCATTATCAAATTTTGAATTATCAATCATTGCTTCAGCAAAGTAGCTGCCGTCTGTTGCGCGATGGTAGGCATCCGCTGTTTTTCTGCCAGAATCGGCAGTCGTTTCTGCCGTTACTTTGGTCCAAGTCCAATTGATCTCTTTGCCCTTGCCACCGAAAAACCTGACCACCGTATTATAAGCAGCAAGAGCGGCATTAACGACGGCTTCAAACTCCGCAACCCACAACGTTACAAGCCCCAGAAGACCGGTTTTCAAGCCGTTCCAAAGCATTTCTCCCCAGGCCCCGATGTTTTTGAATGCCGCAGCAAAGTGATTAGCAAGAGTGACACTCCATTTGATGATTTCACCGATGGCAGTCACGCCGGCTGTCGCAATACTGCCGAAGTATTTCAACAGAGAACCGTCGGCACTCATTTCAGCAATTTTATCTGCCCAGGTTTGGAGATAACTCATTACGACTTTGAGAGCCGGAACAATGGCTTCTCCAATGTTCTGAGCCGCATACGCCAATTGGCCGATAATCGCTCCCCAAATGCCCGAAAGCGTATTGGACTGCTTTTCCATCATTCCGGCAAAAACACCGCCGGAACCGGACATCTGTTTGAACGCCCGGTCCACTGCTGCGGCGGAGATCTCTCCTTTTTCTGCCATTTCATAAATCTGATTGCCGCTTTTTCCGAACATTGCGCCCAGAGTTTTTACAATGGGAATACCGGCTTCAACCATCTGATTCATGGCTTCTGTATCCATTTTCCCCTTGGCAAAAACTTTGCCGTAAATGGCAGCAAGTTCGTTGAAATCTTTGCCGGAACCGGATGCAACATCACCGACGGAACGGAGAGTTTCTTCAACATCTCCGGCTTCAACACCGAAAGCCAGCAGGGTTTTCGCCGCCTGATTGACCTGATCTCCTGAGTAAGGCGTTGAATTGGAAAATCTGTCAAGTTTTGCCATCATGGCATCACCATCGGCAATACTGCCCAGCATTGTACGGAAAGCCAGACGGGTTTGTTCAGCCGCGGCGCCGTATTTGGTCAAAGCAAATGCCCCTGCTCCGACTCCGGCAGTCAATCCGGCAAATCCCCATTTGAGAGCATTGACGCTTTTGACTGCAAGCCATGTTCCGCCGGCTGCAGCAGTCCTGCCGATGGTGCGCGTTACTTTTCCAAGAGTTGCAACTGCACTTTGAGCAGCACGTTCAAGTTTGCTGAGATTATTTACTGCCGGTTGCGTTTGAGCGGTCACTTTAAAGTTTTTGTCGGACAGGTCTGACTGGTCTGACAGGTCAGATAAAGCTGCGCGGGTTTTGTCCAGGTGCGCCACAGCCGCCGCAACATCAGCTGCGATATTGATTTTAAGATCCATTTTTCACCAGATGTTTGAGTAAAAGTTTATCAAGTTTTTCTATTTCCGGCAAAAACGGTTCCGGACGGATTGGGTTTTCACCGGCATCAATTTTGATTTCATCAAGATATGCCGCTGCCCGATCCCAACGCAAAGCAAGAATCTCTCTTTCGCTCCAATGATAATTTACGGCAAGTCCGTGGATAAGTCGGCTCCACCAGTAGAAGTTGAGGGAGCCGGGGACGTAGGGTTTTCTCCCTCTGCATCAGAATACGGATGAAGCATAAGTTCATTGATTCCGGCAAGAATCTCCGGAGAGATGTTTTTTTTGATAAAAAAATCAAGAGCTTTTTCAAAAATCGTTGCTTTACGCATCTGGGCAGAAAGTTCGGTCAGATGATCCGGCATTTTGTGCGCCAGGCAATATGCCATGACAGTCGCTTTGTCGAAATCATCCAGATGTTTGAACTGCTTTCCCGAGAGTTTCATCAAAATCCACTTGTGAGCAACGGTTGCATAATAGAAACGGATACCTTCTTTTTCCACATAATCTTCGGCAAATTCAATGCCGACGGCGGCATCGTCGCGGACAGCTCCTGATTCATCTTGAATACGCTTTATGACATCAGCCATTGTTGTCCTCGTCTTTTAAATTTGGATAAAAATATCCCTCAAACTTGAATTTTGCGCTTTTGCCCTGCTCGTAATTGGTGGAGGCACTTTCAACCACAACGGTATATTTTGTTGCATTCTCCCCATGCATGGTTACTTCAAGAGTTTTACCGATCAAGTCTTCATCTGCTGCCGGAGAGTTTTCCTGTCCGGCAAGCGGGGTAAATTCTCCGCTGCACTTCTTTTTGAGATCGCTGAAAATAACGCCGACAGTATCTCCGTTGCCGTCAAGCAGCGGCTCTTTTTCAGCTTCGTCGGCAACTTCAAAATTACGGCATTTCCCCCAGGTCTGATCCGGTGCGCCGGGATTCAACGTGGCAATACCTATTTTTTTCATTCCCATAACTATTTTCCTTAAATTACGCTTCTGCGCCTGACAAACGCAGCGCAAATGCTGTTATACTTTCCTTGCCTGCATCAATAGCTTCCCACCCGTCAAGAGTAAAGGGGATTCCGCAGGGACACAAACTTTTTTCTGCAAGAGTTTCAATCGCTTCAAGCAAATCCCATGCACCGGCATTTTTTGAGGCAGCACCGAGTCGGAACCGGTCGGCAACGATAAGCAAAAGATGCAGATTCCGTTCCAATCCCTCTTCTGCAAAGTCTGCCCGGCTGATCGCAACCAGCGCGCCGGGAAGACGGGTCATTGATTCAAGTTCTTCAAAAATCTGGCTGCCGCTTGACACGGCAGAGACTTTGACTGTTTCAAACAGATGAGTTCCGCGCAGAGAATCAGCTGTTTCTCCGGCGATTTTGGCAAGAGAACTTTTGGACATTTATCAGTATCCCTTCATATTCCGTCTGCCGAATACCGGAGTATCTCCGTCAATACAAACGACATTACCGCCGCCGGAACTGCCGGATTGTTCCGCTCCGGGAAGAAGCATTTCACCTGTGCAAACCCTTTGCAGCAAAGTGCGGACCTGTTTCACCCGGTCCTGAACATTTTGCGGCGTTTCGCTCTTGCCGGAACGCGCCCAGGCAAGTTCTTCAGCCAGGGTCACGTTCCAGGAATTCAAGAGTTTTCCGGAGTTTTCTGCCGTCACCGGCACGACAAAACGCACAGAAATCATACCGTCAATCTCGCCGGCAGCGGCATCCAGATCCGCCTGGGGAACAGTATCATCATCTTCGGCATAAAGATCACGGAATACCGGTCCCAGGCGCATACGCAAATCATCGCAACTTGCGTATGCCATATCAGAGGTTTCCGCCGATGATCAACTGCGGAGCGATCAATGCAGCAGCACCACGGCAATGTACACCGTAGTCGTTGCGGTTATGTTCTTTCACGCAGACGTCAGTATCCTTATCCCAGTGCTGCAAAGATCCCTCTTTGCGTTTCTGGACAACAACGGGTTTGATTCCGCGACGGGTACACATCAGGAACCACTTGCCGGCATGAGTTCCGGTCAGATAGGGATTAACCAGAACTTCAGCTTCTCCGGCGTGGATGTTGCTGGAGGTACCGTCACTTCCGGCAATCAGTTCTGCCTTGAGAATGCGTTTAGCGGCAGATTCGTTGGAGGGACCGACCATCAGAGTATCAGGAATAAGTCCCAGCGGAGTTTTGTCAGGTTTGGCAAATGCCATCATCTGGCTGCGTGCGGTTTCATAACTTTCAACTGAAAGCACACCGGAAACAACATTGTTGATGTTGGATTTTCCAATTTTTCTGGAGGCGGAAAAGAAATCAAGTCCATCAGCCCATTTTCCGCCGTTGGTCAGGGCCTCTGAAGCAAGTTCAGCCCACAAATTGGCGGCAGAAAGTCCCATTTCAGTAAAGATCGCTTCATAGAATCCGATATTGTCGTCTTCAATATCGTTGCGGGAAACGCCTTCAGTGTGTTCAAAATCGCGGTTCACGACATCAAAAGTTTTGCCGGAGATCTCGTTGATCACGCGGGCACCGACCCATTCACGCATGGCACCGGAAATAATGGTCATCGGATACTTTTCAATGTAAGTGCCGGAATTGATGACGGCACAGAATTTGGTCCATTCCTTCCAGCCGGCTTCACGCCCCCGGTTGAAATAACTGTTGAAAGCGATAAAAAGATTGCGGATGTTATCAGTTGTCAAATCCATAAAATATACTCCTGTTAAAAATTACTTCGCCCATGCAGCACTTGCGGCAAGGGCTGCGGGGGAAAGATCGACATACACATCGCCGTCATATACATCAACGACGATACCGGAATGGATTTTGTTTGTGCCGCCGGTCAAATTGACGGTATTGGCATCTTTCACATACACGGCTTTGCCACGTGCGGTGCGGGGCACGGCATCACCGGCAAGGGCAACAATGCCGCTTTCAACCTCGCAATAGCCGTCAAAAATGCGTGCAGCAACGCCGATCACGGTAATTCCCGCCGTATCTGCAGCAGGAACGGCCTTTCCGTCGCCGTCAAGGGCAACCAGCGCACCGGGGTGTATCGTTGCTCCGGATTTCACTTCATAAAGGTCCAGGGGGCTTGCGTGAGTGATTTTGTTCATTTTTCGACTCCTTTTTTGTTTTTGATGAATTCTTCTTCAGGAAGACCCATTTTTTTGCAGAAAGCTTTTTCTTCGGCACTCAGAGAAGCAGCATCCTCTTCGGTTTCTGTCGTTTTTGCAACGGGAACTGCAGTTGCCGGACGTTTAGGCAGTTCAGCAGAAAGCCAGGCAAGATCCAGTTTTTTCAAGCCTTCAACTTCAGCGTTGGTGATGCGGTTTTCGGCAAGAGCCTGATTGATCACCGCCTCTTTCTTTGCGGTTTCAGCTGCAAGTTCCAGTCCGGAGAGCTTTTCCCTGTCGGCACGCAGAGAGGTCAATTCTTCTCCCACGGCAACAAGTTTGGCTGCGACTTCGGCATCGGTATTGTCACTCAATGCCAACTCATTGTCCCCGAGCAGAGCGCGCAGGACTTTTTCGGTTTCGGTCATGGTCAATTCCTTTCTTTTTTTGTCGGACAAGTCTGACCTGTCCGACAGGTCCGACGTTAAATTATCGCTCGCGGCAAGGATATCCAAACCGTTGAGAGCGGGCACATTGTCAAATGCGATCGATGTCACACGCAGGGGAGATTTGCCGTCAAGTCCCCGGATCACGGGGCTCCAGTAACGAAACGCTCCCTGTCTGAAAAGTTCTGCGCCCAGCGGCAGCAGTTCAACATCAGCGGCATAAAGTCCGTCAGGTTCTGCCGAAAGAGCCGCAAAGCCCAGCGCAGCAACCTTTGAGGGGATTGCTTTCAAGGCTTCACTTTCAGTCAGATTGGCTTTGCGCGCCGCCAGAAAAAGCGCGTGCCGGCTGTCGATCGGAATCTTTTCTTTTTTATTCTGCTGATAATCGGCAATTGCTTTGATATCTTCGGCAGTGAGTGTCAAAACAAACTCTTTACCGTTGCGGGTCAAATGATTTTCCCCCACGGCAAACAGCCGGAAGGGTTTGGGGTGATCCTGCTCAAAGTGTAAATCACTCAATGCAAGATTGTCAAAAATCGTGTAACTCATAAGTTTTGCTTTCTTTTGTGATTCCCCAAAAAGTTGCCGTCGCTGCCGTTCCGTCTTCGCAAGGCTTCGCCGTGACAAGTTGAGGCAGCTCCCCCCTTGCGGGGCTCCGGGTACTTTTCGGGGGCCCCGCTCTTCGTTATTCCAATGCTCGCCCTGACGGGCTGTGCGTTTCATAACTGCGAGTGAGGTCGTTGTTTTTGTTTTTGTCCGACTTGTCCGACTTGTCCGACAGGTCCGACAAAAAATTTGACTTTTCAAAAAATGGTGGTATATTAAAACCGTACCCTTGAGCGTGTTGCGCTTCACGATTGAAGGCCTGCAAGGGTATCTTTTATTTTAAGCTCCACTCATCATTACCGTAATTATCACCGGCATTGTTCCAGCTGACCAGTTTCAAAGTGTGACCATTCCAAACCATTACGCAGTAACTTTGTGCTGACGGGTTATGCAGCACAATCCGTTTCAAGCAAATGGGCACTTTTTTACCTCTTTGTGTTTCCACAGCCCTTTTCAGGCTGACCACCACCCGGCAGTTTTCGTTACCCAAAGTTTCCTGCAAAATTTTCACCGCTAATTCCGGATCTGCAAACAATTCTTTGTGATTCCGCCAGAGATGTTCAATGCCGTTGCGGGAATTGCCGGCACCAAGTGTGATCGGGACTTCACCCACCCCCGTTGCAGCAGCAGCCCGTTTGTTCAACGTTGCGACCTGAAAAGGTGTTGAGGGAAACTTATCTTTTACCTTGCTTGTGATGTTTTTTCCCTGTTTCCCTGCTGTTTCAAAGGCTTGATTGACCTCTTTGTAATCCGGCAGATGATCCGGATCAAGACCAACGCTTTTCAATTCCTCCCTGGCGGCATCTTTCATTGCTTCAAAGCCTGATCTAACCTGTTCAATGCCGGGTATCGGCACCGGCTCGGTCTCTTTTTCTGCCGGAGCAACGATCAAACCACAAGGTCCAAGCGTTTGATTTATTACTGCATTCTCTGCCTGCTTGACAATATTGGCTCTGCTCATGGGCTGCAAAGATGTCAGATTGTATTCTTCAAACGCCGTGGAAGGATCAAATTCAAAACCGCTTTGACTTGCAACTTTGCGGTCTTCATCGGTCAATCCCGGAAGTCCGGCTGCTTTTTTTGCTGTGCAGTTCTGCAGATCGCAGTTACAGCCGAATTCCCATGGCGGCCAATGTTTTTTTAACCAGGGATCATTTTTGGCAATGACTTTGCCGTCAAATTGCCCGTGACTGCCGCGCGGGTGTTTGCTCCCGACAGATGCCCGGTAGATCACATAAGGAAACATCTGTAAATTCGCCGGGCGGTGCATGGCTTCATATTGCCCCACCGCACGCGCCATTTTAGCGTTTTGGTCAAGTATCAGATTCAGCCGGGCTGTACTGGCAAGATTCCGCAGCGATCGGGTGCCATCATCTTTGCCTTCATTTCCGGCGAATTGCCGCAGAAGATGCCGGGCTTCGTCACGGCTGATTTCCCCAGAACTGTAACGATCGGAGATCTCCCGGAACCGTTCAAGAATATGCGCCTCTGCCACCCGGGCAGAAAAAAAGGCTCTCGCACGGATCACTGCAGGAATATCCCGCGCAATCTCAGCAGAACCTTTATCCGTCGGCAGATTGACTCTGCTCTCAATAAACTTTTTTTCTGCTCCTTGAACCATTAAAAATTCTCCCTGGCAAAATCTTCTGCAAGTTGTCGCACGCGGCTTTCATCCGGCCACCACGGTCGGGGTTTCTGCGGCTTGGTTTCACGGGTCAACACATACAGCGGTTTACCCAAAACCGCCCCGGGTTCAGTCAATTCCTTAAAGAGGTAACAACGCCGTCGGGATTTGACCAACATCAAATCATTGCGGTCACTTGCAAAAACATCTTTCTGATCATTATACCTGGTCGGAATCGCAAGCATTTTACCGTTACGGCTTCTGACCGGTCCGCCCTGATGAACGTGCAGACCGATATAACCATCAGCGCCATCGGAGCTGACAATGCCTGTCATGCCGTCAACGCGTGTCCGCAGTGAGCGGGCTATGCGTTGCCCGAATTGACCGCCCAAACCAATGGCATTTTTTCGGGCTTCTTCATACACAGCATCGGTGATACCCTCAACCAGAGCTGCGCCGAATTCTGCCGGATCAAAGTTTTCAAGAACTTCTATGGCATCAGCTTGTGTATCAATCCTGATCTTGATTCCCACTTGCGCCCCCTTCATTATAGGCTTGCAGCATTTTTTGTGCAAACGTTTCTTCAAAAGCAGCAGAACTGCCGAACTTGTCAGACAGCCCTGACAACTCCGACGGGTCCGACACGTCTGATAACGCCTCTGCAACCGGTCCCAGCCATTGGGTCAACTCTGTCGGAGGCGGTGATTCTGCGGCGAAAGCTGCGGTTTCCTGCAATGCAGTCTTGCGCTGCAGTTTCAAGCCTGTCAGGGCACTTACCTGTTCCACATCTGTTTCGTAACCGGCATCGTGCAGAATTTTTACCACATTGGCAATTTTCTCTTTATCTTCAGGCGGAGAAAAGTCAATGACAAAATGCGGCAAAATATAATTTGCGCCGTAATTATATGCCATATACGGTTTGAGCAGCTGAATATCAACCAAACGCTGTAAACTCCTGCAATCAGCCTCAAGAATATCCTGCCGCACTCTGCTCTGAGCATCACCTTTACTCCAGCCGGAGGCATCCCCGCTGGATGCTGTCTGCCCTAAAATTACTTTATTAACCGCAGAGGCAATGTAATCCAGCAGTTTGAAATAAACATCTCCCGTGCTGTGACATTCAAGCAACTCAAGTTCAACGGCTTTGGTAAAAACACCGCCGCCGGAACTGCCGAATGAACGAACCAAACGCTTGATCAGATTCTTCTCTTTGTCAAAACTGGTGGAATCGACCTTTGCTGCAACAAAAGGCATTCCGTGTCGTTCAACAAAAGAAAGCAGATCTTTTTCACCAATATGCTTGAAGCAGTGCAGCCAGGCAAGCGGACGGATCAAGCCGCCGCGCACCGGATCACTTCCGTGAAAACGCCGTTTATGATAAATCAGACGTTCTCTCGGTAAAACGATCCCCTGCGGATTTTCTGCAGTGATCAATTTGGGCATAAAGCCATCAGCAAAAGTAAAATGCCGCTGCGGGATATGATGAAATCCTGAAAGAGCTCCGCCGGGCAGCCACAATATTTCACAGACGGCAAAGCCGGGCAGAATCGCACCAAGCATATCCTGCAGCATATCTTCAAAAGAATCTGCTTCATCTCCGTCTCCGCAAGACCGCAGCATATTTTCAATTTTTTCAGCAAGTTTTGAATCTTCATGTTCAATATGCCAGGGTAAACCCATCACGGCATCACGTCTGGTATTGAATGCCTGAATGATATCAGAATTTTTTTCAAGAATCTCATCGGAGAGCCGGACCTGATCCCTCACATCTCCGGAGTTGGCAGCTGTCATGATGCTGCTGATTTTTTCAGGTGTTAAATTGTAACTGACTTCATCAACACAACGATCCGGCGGCTCCGGAGTGACCATCGGTTTCCCGGAGCCGAAAAGCTTTTTTAAAAATCTCATCTCTTCACCTGTCTCCGGAGTGATCCGGGTAGTTATAATCTTCTATTTCCTCCGTCCGGTCATCTGCCAGACTGGTCATCCGGCAAACGCCCTCAGAACTTTTAGCCGCATGGATGGCAAGCGCAAGCGCCCAGAATCGGTCAGAGTGACCGTTCTCGCTGCGGTCAGCCGAAAAGCGGATGTTCCCGGCGGAAGTGGTCTCTTTTTTGATTGCACGCAAGTCACTTTGCAGTTTTCTGTCAAACGGTATACGCAAATTCAAGTCTTCAAACGCCGCTTTGACGGGATATGCCAGGTCTTCTTTGACCGGTGCGGTAAACTGTACTGCCTCCACCCGATAAGTGCCGAAACGCTCTTGAGCGCGTTCAGCAAACTGCATACCCAACCCCGTAGCATCGATGCATGCCCTGCGCATTCCGGGCAATTCCAGCAGACGGTAAAGAATTTCCTCCTGAGCAGAAAATTTCATATTCTGCAGCGTGATCAGGCGCCGGCACAAGTGTCTGCCGCCCTCAAGAGAGTTAAGCCACATACAGGTCAAGTCTTTTTTGCGCCCCACGTCAACGCCCAGATAAAGCTCTTTTTTGTCTGACAAGTCGGACAAGTCTGACGTGTCTGACAGATTGACCGGCGTGCGATCATATTCACAGGCTGCAATCATGTCATAAGTCAAAAATGCGCTTGCATCGTCTGCCGGAACACACATATATTCCTGCAAAAAGCTCTCTTCATCGGCGCAGCCAGATTTGACATAATCAAAATAATCAGCCTCATCAAAGGCTTGCCGCTCATCATCGGGAGATAATTTCTGCTGCAAACGGTAAAGAAAGCCGTCATTCAAAGCATCTTCAAGTGTCACCCGGTGCAGGCTGATGTTTTTGGGATTGCCTTTTTCGCGGATCTCTGTCACAAGTTCGTTAAAAAAATTATGACTGCCGCGATGAGTGCTGACGATTTCAAGCTGTCCGCCCCAGGTGATACCCGGATATGCGATCGCATAAAGTTTGCGCGGATCTTTGTGAAGCGCAAATTCATCCAGCAGACGGTCGCCGCGTTTGCCCGCCTGGGCATCCGGACTGCTGCTCATGGAATTGATTTTTACCCCACTTGCAAATTCAAGCACATAAGTTTTTTCTTCTTCAATGACCTGCACACCCAGATCATGCACAGCTGTATGCAGGATATTTGCAAAATGCTTGCAGTCATCCAGAAAAAGCCGCGCCTGTATCTCATCCCGGCTGGATACCCAGCCGTCATAACGGACTTTTGCCAAACTTTTCCGCCGCACCATGCTGTAAGCACTTGCCCAGGATATACCGATCTGACGGCTTTTTTCCATCAATTTCAGGCGGGAGTTATCCAATACCCAGCGTTTCTGATAGGGCAAAAGCAAAGCATCCGTCGGCGGAATGATCTTTGCATTCCCCATATTCACCTCACAGTAATTTGATTTTTTCTTCAACGCGTTCAAGGGTCTCAGCACTCATGCCGCTTGAAGTATTGTTTTCAAGTTCGGCTATTTTTGCAAGCAGTTCTGCAACTCTTGCACGCCACTCATTTTCAGCAGCAGAAAGCTGTTGTTCTTTTTCAGCAAGTTTCTGCCGCAAAACGGCTATCTGATGATCTTTGTGCTGATCGCTCAACGCGGCAACGCTCTGGGTGATCTGCCGCAGCGCTTTGATTTTGCTTTCGTCAGACGTGTCTGACAAGTCAGACAGGTCCGACAAGTCAGACAGAGCGCGCAGCAGAGCAACCTTTGTTTGTTCAGCAATGGTGTCGCAGCTGGCATTTTCTTTGAGCAGAGCGGTCAGTATCCTGTCATCATATTCTGCGGCTTTACGCGCAGAACGCTTGGCAGAGATCTCTTTGTATTCGGCACTCTTTTTTATGCGGGTCATGGTCGCCCGGTTGAAGGAGCTGCCAAGACTGGAGAAGGCATCTCTGACTTCAGGAACAGCTGCGATCGCTCCGGCTGTAAAGCCATCCTGGATCATCCCGATAATGCGGAACCGCAGTTCAAAGGGCAGAAAAGAAAAGTTGCTGCGCGGACCGTTTTTTGATCTTGGCATCTTCTTTTTCATGGTATCACCTCAGCGCAAAAGGACCAGCCAAAAAAGGATCATCGCGCATGAACGCGCCGGAGGGATCTGCTTGAAAAAACGCCATTGTTTTGGGGGATAAAGATCTGTAGTCTTCGAATCCAGGCACTTTTATTAAGTAGCGTTTTTCTGTCAACACAGCCCATTGTTCAGATACTTTATTATCGTCTTGAACCATAATGATTTCGTCAAAACAAAGTAATGCTTTCAAATCCAGAGGACAGTAAAGACGTGCCAGTATTTTGAGGATTGCACGGCGAATCTCATATTCATTTTTCATTTGTTCAACCTTTCTGATGAAACACGCGGACATGAGTAATCATATCATCCCGCAAATTATCTATATAATTTTTGTTATTCTCGATTTCTCCGGATTGTCTTGCATTGGTTTCCAGTGCCCGGGCGACCTGCGTGGTCAATTTTTCAAGATTGCCGTTGACATGGCGCATCTCGGTCAGTAGCTCAAGACTTTTATCATGTGCGATATGCTGATCGACCTTTTTTTCAAGATCCTGCAGGCGTTTTTCTCTTGAAGCGGCAAGTTCAGCCTGGTTGAGTTTGCGCTGTTCTTCATCACGCCGGAATATGTGGCGCATGATAAAACAAGTCAGCACCGCTGACAATGCACTGCATCCGCCGGCTGTAAGTGATGTGTAAATGATCTCAAGCATAAAAAAACTTTCTGAATTAAAACAGCCCCATTATGGCAGGGGCACGCCCACCTTTTCGCCCTAAAAGGCAGCCCTTTCAAGCCGGAACAGCTTTTGGTGCAACAAAAACGCCTCTTTTTGCAAAATGCAGCAAGAGGCAACAACAGGGAAATTGTCGGACGGCAACTTTTTTGGAAAAAAAAACAAACACAACGACCTCACTCGCAGTGCTGAAACGCACAGCCCGTCAGGGCGCGCATTGGAAGCACGAAGAGCGGGGCCCCCGAAAAGTACCCGAAGCCCCGAAGGGGGGAGCTGCCTCAACTTGTCACGGCGAAGCCTTGCGAAGACGGAACGGCAGCGACGGCAACTTTTTGGGGAATCACACCCCCTTCATAATATAGCGAAAAACGGCGTTTTTATTCACGCGGGCATATTTTTTATAAATTAATTTGTTAATTTATAAAGAGTTAAACTGGGCGGTCGTTTTGTGCAAAGTTTTTGTTACTTTTGGCGTTTGGCGAAAGACACCGCAATCAGGGCAAAAAAAAATCCCGCCGGGAGAGGCGGGAGGGAGTTATTTTTGTTTTTTTTCAATTGCCGCTGTCACTTGATCAACAATATTCTGAATATTTTTGAAAGAAGCAACAGTATCATTTTTCTTTTTTTTGCACCAAGGAAAAATCCTACAAAGAATCCACAAACCCACCAACCCATATGTTATAAAAAAAACAACTACAGGTCCAAGCCCCCCCATTGCGACCCAAAATGGGTGCTGTACCAATATGGGTTCCCTGGAGAATAAGATTCCTACAACACATAATACTGCAAAAAAACAGAATACAAACTTTGCACCAAGAAGCCAATTTTTTACACATTTACATACAAAAGATTTTTTTTGTATAAATTCATCTTTATACCCGATTATTCCTTTTAAACACTTGGTATTCACAGCATCTTCATCCAAGCCACAAGATTTTAATTTACACGAACAATCGGTTGCAATGGGGTTGATTTCATTCAATTCTTTTTGCATTCCGTTTTGTATCCAAAAAGACAAACGTCGCTGTAACCTGGAAAAAGAAAACATCGTATTGATTGCAAAACAAACTGACAAGAAATCAATCAACCCATCTTGGGCAGAAAAAATCTGCAATGATTTAAGCCAAATTATCATTTCCCACACCCATTATTTTATTTAATGCAAAACACATCAAAAGCTTCAGTTAATTTTTGGGCTATTTTAGGACAATTTGCACTTGCAACTGCGTGATATTTATTCACATCAGATTCAAAACGAAACATCTTTCCGTCAGCTACAGCAAAATTAAAACCAACCTGCTTGGCACATGCTTTCTCTACAAAAATGGAAAGACACTGAAAAAAAGACTCTATCTTTTCATTAGCCACCGAATCATTCTGTATTGCAATTTTTATATCCACATTGCGAGCACTTGCAGCAATTATTTCATCTTGAAGTGAAGAATTGGACCACGCATTAGAATTTAATTCTTTTGAAAAAACTTTGACTTCTTTGATGGCATGACGAAAAATTTCAATTAAAATTGCTGTTGCATGTTCCGCACAACTGTTGGGAAATATAACATCAGAATTTTCATCAAATAATTTTCGAATTTCACTGTGATACTTCTCAAAATCCACATTACATTCACTCATCTTTTCACCATCCTCCTGCTATTTCAGCGTTTTTATCAATATTTTTACTTAACATACTTAATATATAATCGATTCCAATCAATTTCAAATCATTCCAAGCGGCAAATCTAAAAATTTTTAGATTTTTTTAGATTTTCGGCTTGACTTTTGCAACATGCTATTCGCAAGGGGCGCAAAACAGCACTGAAAAGTTGTCCCGGAAACAAAATAATGCCCCTTCATAAATAGCGCGGCTTTGTCATCCCCCTGAGTGAAAAAAATAAGACCGGCGGGATTTGCTCGCCGCCTGGTCTGGAATTTATTTTTCAAAATTAATATTGCTCCGATCCGATTGGATGGACTGGTCAAACCAATAAAATCGGTCGTTGGGGATTATCCAAGATATTTTTGAATTGTTGCCAAAATTCTATCTTTGTACATAAAAATTTCTTCAACAGCATGTAATGAAATTTTTTCTTCTTGAGCTCCGTCAAAAAACACAATGGATTTGTTTTCTTCATTATTGAAAAACAAGCGACAAATAGGCTTTCGGTTGTTATCATCAAAAAGAATTGCACAATAACTTTTTGCATCGCGGATAAAAACTCTATCGGGAGAAACCTTTTCTGCAGCGATTGCCCTTACCATATTGAAAACATCGTTTTCTGATTGTGTTGTAACGATTCCTGTATCAGCTCCTAAAATTGGTTCATGAATGGCTTCTGCTGCTTTGGTGGCATCTTCTGTTGTTTTTAATGCCGCATCAAGGCTTGCTTTTACTTTTTCTGCGATAAGACTTTCTATGGCTGCTTTGACAAGCGGAGTCAATTTTTCCTTTTGCGTGGCATTAAAAAGCTTTCCTGTTTCAATCTGTCTGAAGATTAATCTGACAAACTCTTCTGATGGTGAAGATAATTCCTGCTGAAGAATTCGACGAATGGACGAAGTATATTTCAGCATTTCTGCTGTGCGCCGGATATTCTCTGAATCAAAATTTTCTTTTTTGAATTTTTCCAGCTCTGCATAATTTATTTTATCAGGCTCTAACAGATTGATTGTCAAAAAAGCATTCAGATCCATTTTATTCGGTTCTGCCAAATCTGTATAGAATTTATAAACAACGCCATTGGTCAGAATACCAAATTTTGCTTTACTGGCATTAAAATACCGAAGCAGTTGACTTTCGTTGGCAGCATTCAGTTCCAGCCCGCACATTTTACATTCTATCAAAATTTCCGGTTGACCATTCAGCACAATTGCATAATCAACTTTTTCGCCTTCTTTGATTCCAACATCTGCCGTAAACTCCGGAACAACTTCCAATGGATTAAAAACATCATATCCCATCAGTTGCAAAAAAGGCATGATAAAAGCGTTTTTTGTTGCCTCTTCTGTTTGAATAACGCTCAATGTTTTTTCAATACGCTCGGAGATGTTTCTGATTGCTTCTTTCATTTCATTCCACCTTATTACTGTAAAATTTATTTCGTTTCCTCTTTAATCTTATCCGGAAAATTGGCGATTACCATTGCCAGACAGCGCATTTGGTCCTCCGGGGACAGACCGTCAAAGATTTTCAAATACATCGATCGTCGCAAATCAGAATCGTCATTACCGGTCTTTTCTCCGAAATAATCTATTTTCATATCACGGAAAAGTTTTAAAAATACTCCGACCGGCATATTTTCTATTTTTGCTTTACCGCCCAAATATGCATTGATCGTACTTTGTGTAATCTCGGCAAGTTCCGCCAGAGCTTTCTGGGTTCCTTTGCGCCTGTAAAGTTCTTGTAGCGCGACAAAAATTTCGTTTGGCTCTATCATGTCTTCACCCGTTTTATGTATTTTTACTTAAAAACATACACCAACTATAAAAATTTTCAAGAAAAATCCTTAAAAATCGTGCAAAACGATTTGAAATATCGTTTATAGCGATATAAATTATTGAGCAGAACGATATTTTTTTATTATCAGACAGGTCGGACATGTCAGACCTGTCCGACAAAACAGGGAGATTTTAAAATGACAAAACTCAGACAGAAAAGAGAAGAAGCCAATCTCAAACTTAGAGAAGTGGCAGAAAAAGCCGGTGTCACGCCTCAGACGGTACAACAGCAGGAAAAACGGGGGATACTCTCAGTCAGAACAGCCAAACGTTACGCAGCGGCACTCAATTGCAGCTGGCAGGAGATCATGGGATAATGCCACGTCAGCTGCTCAATCAATATAATATGCTTGCCTTGTTTGACCGGGACCGGTCAAGCTGGAGCGATCTGCGGCATTATCCGGATACGGTCACTTGCCGCAGAATGCTGCGCTTTGCCGATTGGGCAGCCAAATTCCCCAAACATTATGAAACGGCACGGCGGGTTTATGAGGCTCCGGAACTCTCTCTGCGGGAAGTCGCCATTTTTGCGGGGATCCCCTGGACCACATTCCGGGAAAGAATGGCTGTCACTACTCAAATTGATGACCCCAATGACTTTTCTTTCAAAGAGCTTGATTACAATGATCTGCCGGAACCTGTAATACCATGTCAGACGGGTCGGACGGGTCGGACAGGTCGGACCCGTCTTCGCTCAGCTCCGCCGTGGCAAGCAAGTCAGACCTATCAAAACGCCATTGCTCTGGCTGATTTCGCCCATGATGACCCCGTGCGCTGGCAGGTCGTCAGAGCCTATTACGGCGAATGTCCGCCCAGCCAGAAAGAACTTGCCTGTCTTTACCGTATAAGCCAAGCCACCGTATCACGCTATATCGAAAGTATCAAACATATCAACAACATAAAAAACATTAACAACGACCTCACTCGCAGTTATGAAACGCACAGCCCGTCAGGGCGAGCATTGGAATAACGGAGAGCGGGGCCCCCTAAAAGTACCCGAAGCCCCGAAGGGGGGAGGCAGCTCAAACGCTGCCGACGGCAACTTTTTGGGGAAGAAAGGAAGTTAACAATGAACTCTTTTGAAAGTTACTTTGATGTTGACCACAGAGAACAGGCAAAGCGCAAGCAGCAGAACTGCTTGCTTAAAAGTCGGACCCGTCTTCGCTTCGCTTCGCCGTGGCAAGCAAGTCAGACAAAGCAGACCATCTGCAGAGGTATCAGTTCTTTTGCCGTCGGCATGGTGCTGGGCTGGATGGCCGGCACGATCACCTATTGCATGATCCACATCATAACAAAGTGAGGTATATATATGGAAATCACGTCACGTCAATTCGGTCAGATCGAAGCTGCCTGCTTCGCTCTTGAGGAAGCCACAGAAAAAAACAACACCGCTTTGCGCCTGGTCAAAGTCATCAAAGACAATCTTGCCGAGATCGCTAAAACAGCGTACCCGCTGGAACTTGTTTTTGAATTTGATCAGCCTAAACTGCCGATGGAAGAAGTCGGGAGTGTCGGACGGGTCGGACCCTCCGCCGCCAAGGCTTTGGAGGGCAAGCAGGTCGATGAAATCAGACTTTACGGTCAGGAACTCATCAATCAGGGCGCAACGATGAAAGAGTTGATCAAAATGGTCATGGAGCATTTTTCTCTCACGCAGGATGCCTTTGCCCACTTGATCAAAGTCAATCAGGGCTCCTTGAGCAAATATCTGCGCAACGGTGAACGCAAAGACGCCGTGATCACAGGCGTTACTGAATTTTTCGGAGATGACGGAGCAGCTTTAAATGACCACACTCGCAGTGCTGAAACGCACAGCCCCAACGGGGCGCGCATTGGAAGCACGGAGAGCGGGGCCCCCGAAAAGTACCCGAAGCCCCGCAAGGGGGGAGCTGCCTCAAACGGCAGCGACGGCAACTTTTTGGGGAATGACGGAGGTGCTTTAAATGACTAAACTTCACGATACCCGTATGCACAAAAGCATGACTGTTGCCGAAGCAGATGCCATCTTTCTTGAGATCGCACGCTGCAAAGCTGTTATTGAAAGAGAAGAAGCTCTGCTCAAAAAGAAGATCGCAGACTTGACCGCTGCCTGCAAAGAGAAGATCTCCGCTGATCTTGAGAAAAAAGAACAGCTTGAACGGGAGTTGACCAATTACATTCTCGCAAATCCTGCGCGTTTTGTCAAGCCCCGGAAACATCCTGTCGGTCAGGTCGGTACTTACGGTGTCACCACAGATCCGGCTTATATCCGCATTTTCAGCAAAGAAGATATCATTGCTTTCGCTCTTGAAAACGGATACAATGATGTTATCCGCACCGAACACACTCCCGACAAAGACGGTATTCTGCGGCGGATTTCTGCAGGAGAAGATGTCCCCGGTGCAGAACTGATCCCGGCGGGCGATGTCGCAAAAATGTCATTCAAAAAAGGCTATGCCCAGCAGTTGGAGAACTTTTAATGACTGAACTTGAAATACTCAATAAATTTGAAAGCGGTGCCATCAATGAGCTTTCTCTTGATGAGCTTACCACCGGTGCCGCATTCTGTCTGAAAGTTTCTGCCAGAACCGCAAGCGTGCTGGCAGTTACCGTCGCAAAATTAAGACAAGAATATCTTACCGATGTGACAGAATGGGTCAACTTTTGCAAAGCGACTTTTGCATTGGAAGGTTCTTATCTGCATCAAATCCATAAGGTCGGAAAAATGCTGCTGAGTGTGACATGTCACACTCCCAAAGTTTACACAATTCTTTTTAATCTTGAGCTCTACAAGCAACTTGCAATCACCCAGATCCCGGCGGAACAGATCGATACCTTTATCAAAACACAGACCAAGCCGCTGGCGAAAATGACCAGAGCAGAGGTCCGCGCCGCCGTGTCCGTTTTTCTCGGCAGAACTGCTGAAGTTGCAGCCGTTGCCGATCAGCCGGTTCTGCCCGGATTCGACAGGTGGCTGAACAGTTGTGCTGAATTTGAACCGGCTGCCATTGTCAATGCAGTTGCAAGCGATGATACTGCGCATCGCAGTTTTTCTGCCGGCTGTTTGTTGCTTGGTGCCGCGCTGGACTACCAGCGCCGCCGGGAAACACCCGATACAGTTATGCTCTTGAATCTTAAAGCTGCCCTGCTTGACGAAATCAAAAGCATCGAAAACATTTTAGCTGGAGTTTAACTCAAATGGGGTTGTTGGATCTTATCAAAAAGCCGTCTGGCTCTGTCGGACAAGTCGGACCTGTCAGACCTGTCGGACAAGTCGGACCCGTCTGCGCTGCGCTGCGCCGTGGCAAGCAAGTCGGACCCGTCAGACAGGGCAAGCCCACCGTCACCCGGGCTATGACTGTCAGACAGGTGCGACAACCAATAGCTGTTGCAGAACTGCCGGCGGCTTCCCGTGCAAAAGCTGCGGAAAGACTGCGTTTTGTCCGGCTGGTTCAGAGCGTCAAAAGACAACAGCGGCTTTCTGATCCGGATGCGGTGGCTCTTGTTGCCGCAACACGCTGCGAGGATTTCCCGATTCTTGTCCGTGCCGGAAAGAACGGCAGTTCGGCTCTGATCTACAACAATTACCGCAACTGGGGACGAGCAATCAGAGAGTGTGCCAACGATGCCGATGCACTGGAACTGCTTGCCGACAATTATTCACGCGGACGCCAACCTCTCAAGGGAGATCATCTTTTCTGGGAATATTTCCATGCCTTTTATCTCAACTTGAACCGTCTTCCTCTTGCCGCCGCTTACCGGATGGCGGTTGACAAAATGCGCAGCATTGATCCCAAATGCAAAGTACCGTCAATCGCTTCCGCACGCTATGATGTCGCCAACATGGATATGATGACCGTTATCATGGCAAGAGAGGGGGAAACCGCCGCACGCAACCTCTGTGTCGATTTCATCCGACGCGACTGGTCAGGGATTGCCGCCGGCTTCTGTGTGATCGGTGACAGCAGAACTTTTGACACCCGGGTGCGCGTCTGGGATGATGCCGCTCAGAAATGGCGGGCGGTCCGTCCAACGATCGCCGCACTCATTGATGCCCGGTCCTGGTACTTTGCCGCCTACTGGATCACGGTTGAGCCGGTCAACTCTGACACTTTGATCAACACCCTTGCCCTGTATTGTCACAATACAGGAGGCGTTCCCCCTGCCGTTGCCTACTTCGACAACGGCAAAGATTACTGTGCACAGGGATTTTCCACTCCGCTGGAAGTGGAGGGATATCAACACTCCATCTTTCAGGAATTGGGCATCCGTCTTCAGAATGCCACACCTTATAACGGCAGAGCCAAAACGATTGAACGCGCTTTCAGGGATATCATGCAGCAGTTTGACAAGATGTTTCCGGATTACCTGGGCAGCACGCCCGGCGGACGGAACGCCGCTGCTGACTGGTTTGATACTCATGCTGAAGAACTGCCCAGCATGGAGCAGTTCTGCGAACTTTTTGACAACTTCATCAGCCGGTATCACCAAACGCCGAAACAGGGCGCGATCCATGCCGGAAAGTCCCCGCTGGAACTTTGGCAGAAAAGAGAGCAACGGCAGGTATTTTCTCCGGAACAACTGCGTTTTGCGTTTCTCAAACCCGAAGGTGTCCGGCAGGTCAAACGCGGACCGTCGGTTGCTTTCGGCAGCACGTTCTACTACTGCGACAGTGTGCAGGTCGGTGAAAAAGTACTGGTCAAAAGTGATCCGCTTGATCCGACTCATGTGTTCCTTTTTTCCGTTGACGGAAGCCTGCGCGGAGAAGCTCGCACCCGGGCTGCGATCTGCGCCCTTGCTGATGATGCCGATCAGGAAGTCCTAAAATCACTCATCGCCCGCCAGCGCAAACAGCTTGCTGATGCAAGAACCACGTTGCACAATCTGACCGGCGGAAGATCACAGGTTTCCCCTATTGAATTGCTGCTCGCTCCCATTGATGCAAAGCCGGTGTTACTGGGAACCAAAACAAGTGTCAAAGGTCCCTCTCACACTTTCCGCAGATTGGAGATGCCCGGCGTGATCACAGCGCCCAAAGTAGAATTTCAGGAGGATAAAAAACAAAAACAACTATCTGATTTCGGCAGTGCCATCATGCCGGAAGCAGAAGAACAAGCTTCAAGCAAAGAGGCTTTGAATAACTTCAACAATTTTATGACATCTCGCCACCGGGATGATGACGATTTTTAAAACTGTCGGACACAACAACAAACAACTAACAGGGAAAAACACTATGAGCAACACCAGACTTTCAGGAACCGCCCGGGGCGATGCCGCCCACCAGACACACGCTGCCGACAATCCTGCGCCGGAGGCAGGCATGAGCCGCGATACCATCAATATCGGGCTGCAGATGTTCCGCTCCGGCATCCGCCGCTACTCCGAAGCGGAACAGGAAAAACTGGAATGGTTGTGGGGGTACACTTTTGACATTCTCGGCAACTCCAAAACAGAACTGTCAAGAGCCATCGGTTACGATTACCGTTTCGTTTACGATATTTTTACCGGCGCATTTAACGGACCGCTTGACACTTTCATTGCCGCGATCGACAACTTGAAAGAGCGTGCTTCACAAAAAATGCCGCTTGTCCGGACCGTTGTCACCGACCGGATCATTGAAACACTTGATTACGCCCGCGATGCTTCTGCAATGGTTACGATATCCGGTCCCACCGGCAGAGGCAAGACCTACACCGCCCGCTGGTGGGCGCGCCAGAATAACCACGGACGCACCCGATATGTGCGTGTGCCGTCCGGCTGTTCCCGCAGAACTTTGGTGACGATGCTGTGTCAGCAATCCGGCATCGGTGTCGCCGGAGTCAAAACTTCCATGCTTGAACAACGACTTTTCAAAGCCTTCACTTCAAAGAATGTTCTCATCATTGACGAAGCCGGACACCTGGTCCCCAAAGCCGGAGCAAATTCAACCTGCGCCATTGAACTTCTGCGCGATTTGCATGACATTATCGGGTGTGCCGTAGTGATGATTTTTACCGATGTTTATCTTTCTGAAATCAAAAACGGAAGACAAGCCGACTACTTTGAACAATTCATCGGCAGGATCATGTTTCCGCTGGCGATTCCGCAAAAGGTTCTTAAAAACGAAGTTGAATGTATTATAAAAGCCTTTATGCCTGAACCGCCTGCCCGGATGATCGAATACGCGTATCAACAGGCCATGCAACGTGACGGCAAGCTCCGCACCCTCTTTGAAGATATGAGAAGAGCACAGGAATTTGCCTCCTGTCAACAGCGCCCCATGCGTTTTGAGGATCTGAAACTCGCCGTTGACTGGCGTAAGTCCGGCGGTATCTGGCCGGAGGAATAATGAAGATCGCAGCACTCAAAATACAGCAGAGAAAACTCGGGTTATCTGATGCAAGATACCGGAAACTGCTGCTCAATATCGGCGGAGTCAGGTCATCAAAAGAGCTGTCCCCGTCTGCCGCCAATAAGGTCTATTCCACAATGTGCCAAATGGCTGAAGCAACCACGCCAGCCGCCCGTTATGTTTGGGTATTGTGGGGAAAACTTCAGCCCCATCTTGCTTCCAAAGAACGCAAAGGAGCTTACCTTGCCGGCTGGATCAAACGCTGTGCGCCGGAATCAAACCTGTCAGATCTGTCTGACCTGTCCGACCAAACGCCAGCCGTTCTGCACAAAGTGATCGAGAGCCTCAAGATCAGGCTTGACCGCGAAGAAGAAAAAATGGCAGATGTGCCGTTTTAACAAAGGAGGTTTATCAAAAAAAGTAACTTTGAATTAAAATTATGATAGAGAGCGGGAGAAACCGGGTGTTAGAGAGCACCCGATCTCCCAAGCCCGGTGAAGCAGCACCAAGCCCGTTGTACCGCTCAAGTTGTGTAAATAAAGTACAACGTTCAGGCATATTGTGCAAACTTCACCGGGCTTTTTTTGTAGAAAAAAACAACAAAAAGGATTATTATGTCTAAAATTCGAGCCCCTTTTCCCTGGTTCGGTGGAAAAGGAAACCCTAAAATCAAAAACGCCGTCCTTGCTGCTTTACCGCCTCACACCAGATATATTGAACCATTCGGCGGCGGTGCTTCAATCCTGATGGCAAAAGAACAGGTTGAGGTTGAAACATATAACGATGTCAATCGCGGAGTGGTCAGTTTCTTTCGTGTCATTGCCAGCAAAGATTATTTTGGGCCTTTTATGACAAGGGTGCGGGAAATGCCGTATTCCCGGGAATTGTATGAGGAGTGTCTGCGTACATGGCCTGCAATCCACGATCCTGTTGAACAGGCAGCCAGATGGTATTTTGTCGCACAGCAAAGTTTTGGCGGTATGTTTGGGAATGCTTGGGGAACTGGTGTCAACACCTCTCCAACCGGCAGATGGAAGTCCTCTTTTGATAACCTTCCACGTGTGCACGAGCGTATGCAGAATGTTCAAATAGAATGCTGCGACTGGCGGGATTGTCTGCAACGTTTCAATGGTCCCGGCTATCTGGCTTACTGCGATCCGCCGTATGTTTCTGGAGCCCGTAAAGCTGGGGGATATGAACACGAACTCAAAGACTCCGATCACGAGAACTTGATTTCAACGCTTCTTGAATACGATGGAGCCGTGGTCCTTTCCGGATATAACTCGCCGTTGTATGCTCCGCTTGTCGCCCATGGCTGGGATAAAGTGGAGGTAAATGTCTGCTGCTCCGCCGCCGGAAGGACCCGCAACAGCGGACTTCAAGGTCCTGGAAGCGTCAAAGAAAAACAAGCCAGAGTTGAATGTATATGGAGAAATCCAGAAGCCATCAAACGGATCAATTCTCGCTAAAAAAAATTCTCCGGCAGATTAAATTCTGTCGGAGTTTTTTTCGCGCACACACGCACGCGCACGAAACGCACAGTTCCAAACCTCTCATCCCCGCCGCATCAGCACACCGGAATTGCACATTTCCGTGTAAACTCCGCCGCGTCAGTTTTCAGCAGATCACCTCTATTCACCTCTGTTTAAACCCGGTTAAAAGATATATGCGCTTTTTTTATGGCTGCAAGAGAGGGATTTATGCAAAATG
>JAZSGR010000154.1:0-5801 GCA_045532825.1 Victivallaceae bacterium
GCAGAGGAAAATTGCTGAAAAACATATCGTATTGAAACGGTCGGATGATTTTTGGTATCCGTACCGTTTTTGTTTTTCCGGCATTCATGGCGTTTAAGCTGCGTCTGACCGCAGCAGAGGAGTAATTATGCAGCCCCCGGGACGGTGATGTCACCGCCCCGGGGGGCGGAAAAGTCCTCCGGAAAAATTTTCAAAACCGGCATAAACACTTGCAGAAGAAGGGCAGATGTCGTCTGTATTGCACTTATACGCCTGACGCTTTTTCCCCGGAGCCGTTACGTGTCCTTTTACGGATGGCTGCCGGAGTCTGACCGAATCTGGCTTTGATGACCCTTGAAAGATGTGCACGGTCAACAAAACCAAGTTCATTGGCGATCTCGGGAATGGATATTTCAGGATCATCCAGCATCTGCAAAACCATACCGATACGCTGTTTGTGCCAGTAATCACGCGGAGTTATCCCGGTTTGCTCTTTGAATAAATGTATAAAACGGGACGGTGAGAGATTGACATGACGGCACAATTTTGAAACAGAATATTTTTTCATGAAATGGTCGTCCATATATTTCAATGCCTCCCGGATCCTGGGTTCAAAGATGTCCTGCTGCGCGGAGCTCCCCTGTTCAGTCACCTTCAGCAGCAGCCGCTCCACCAGAGAATAAAGTCCAAGCGATTTACGGATATTATCACAATCAGCCGGAAGATCGGGGGCATAGTCCCCGGCTGCAAATGTCATGGGCGCATACTGCGGCACACACAGCAGGGATTTAAACGGGGAATCTGCCTCGAATTCAATAAAGTTGTGAATAAAGGGCTGATGTGTATGAGCCGTCACCAGCGTATAGGGCGGAATCAGAACCATTTTGCCGGGCGTCATTTCAATGGAAAACCCCTGAAACTCCAAAGCAGCTCCACCGGTATCGTTCCAATAGATCAGCCAGAAACGGGACAGCCTGTTGAACAGGTTCCAATGTGCCACATGCATACCCAATCCGCATTTCACGATTGAAATTTCCACCCTGTCAAGTTTTTTCCAGGGGGATACGTATTTAGCAATATCATACCTGTTTTTAGTCATTTTTTAACTTGTTTTCATACTAATATGAGATACATTATACCTGTATGCAAGGAATATACCACCTGCTTATATTTTTTTCAAATTCACTGTTCCGGAAAAATCACCATAAAAAAGGTAAAAAATGAAAAATATCACCTCCTTACTTCTGATTTTTGTCATTGGAGGAATCTGTCTGCGGATTCACGGCGGAGATTCCTACGATTTCTTCATGATTTCCGATACGCATTTCGGAACTGCTGAGAGATTCTGCACCGATCCTCAGGCTCCCCGGCACCACAGAACCAGAAAGGACATCCACCGGGCTGATAAAGCCATGCCTCATTACAAGGCATTGTTTTCCCACATCGCCCGAAGTGCCGGTGCCGGTACGAAATTTCTCATTGAAGGCGGAGATCTGATCGAAGGATGCACTGTAAGCGAAGATGCTCACGGGCAGGAACTTGCGGATGCAGTGAGTTTTATGGCAAAATATTTTTCTTTTCCGATATATATGGTGAAAGGTAACCATGAAGCAGCGGGGATCGGGGGAGAAGCCGCCTACCGGAGGGTATTGCTTCCGGAGATCGCAAAATATGCGAAAGTCCCGGAACTTACTGCGGCAAACTATGCAGTGCATCATGGGAAAGATCTTTTCGTTTTTCTGGATTATACCTCTCCCGGCTGGTACGCTTTTCTGGAATCCAGTATCAAAACACTCAAAGAGAAACCGCGCTGGCTCTTTGTTGTGACGCATTGCCCCCTTATTCCCACATGGTATTTCCGGAAACATGCACTCAAGGCTGTTCAGCTGATCTCCGGCTGCAACGGGATTCTTCTGTGCGGACATCATCATGATAATACAGTTATCACTTATGAAAAGGATGGAAAGAAAGCAGTGCAGATCACGGTGACCACACTCCTGAACCCCGTCGCCCCGGAGCGGATGCGCATCAGAGAAAAAAAAGTTACTCTTGATACTTTCAAAAATGAGTTCAGAAAAAAGGCAGAAGCCAAAAAACAACAGGAGTTCCTGCCGGTTTTTGACCGGGACTGGTCTCCTTATATCACATCATACAGAAGATTTCCCGGCTTCGGATACGCACGTTTTTATGTGTCTGATCGCGAAGTAGTTATTGAATACAGGGGAGCAGATTTGAAATCATCGCAAAAAGTCCGGCTCATGAGTTCCGGAAAATGATGCATAAAAGATAATACAAAATGTAAGAAAGGAAAAAGATAAATGAAAAACGGAATGTTCATGATCCTCCTGTCTGCTGCCCTGTTGTTCCCGGCTTTGCAGCTGGAAGCACGGACTGTTTACGTGACCCGGCATGCCCAGGTCGGTTATCCGATAAAGGAGATCCAGGAAACCCGGATCACAGAATTGGGAGTCGGACAAGCTCAGGCTCTGGCTGATTTCCTCGTAAAAAAATGCCAATTCAACGGAGTCATCTATGCCTCTCCGTTTTACCGGACGATCGAAACAGCCGTTCATACCGGAAAACTGCTGAAAAAGAAAGTGATCCTGGAGCCGGGACTGCAGGAACTTGCGACTTCTCCGCGTCCTGCGCCTCCCGGAATGGCTCTGGCAAAGATCCAGTCTTTTTTCCCGGAAATGACTGTTCCCGGCAAGAGATACCGCGATCCGTGGAGACTTTGCGGCGAAACGCATCTTCAGAGAAACAAACGGGTAACTGCAACTTTGGATAAGATCCTCGCTGAAGAGAAAGGGGATATCCTGCTGGTGGGTCATGGCGCCAGTGTGGGCAGTCTGATATGGGCTCTCAATCACAGACGGATTAAAGGTGTCGGGAAAATTAAAGGCATCACCTGGAACTGCGCGTTGTATATCGTTGAACTTGATGATAATGACCGGGTGACCGGGTGGAAATACACCACTGAATTCATGGCGGATAAGGATGTAACCAGCAACTTCCGCTGTCCCAAAATCGAACGTCCTGATGACCCCAAATACATGACCCGGGCGCAGGATAAAGCCGACCGGGCAAAATCCGCAGCCAAGTCCCGTAAACCTATCCGCAAATCTGAAAAAAAATAACCATGCGGGGAGACATTTTTATGAATACAAGATTTTTGTTGATTCTTTTCTGCTGCGGTGCCGCCATCTTGCTGGAAGCCGGAGAAAGACGTATTTTTGTGGCCCGTCATTGTCAGGCAGCCGGAAAGGGAAAAGATGTAATCCGTCCGGTAAAAGGCGATGCGGGGATCACCAAATTGGGGATCATGCAGTCAAAACTTCTCGGAAAACGTTTGAAACAGTTGAAATTCAACGGTCCTGTTTATGCCTCCCCCTATTACCGTACTGTTGCTACGGCATGCTATGCCGCTGCGGAGTGCGGCAGTAAAGTATTTCCCGATGCCAGAGTCCAGGAGCGTCCAAGAACTTCCGCCGGAAATATGCCACAAGGCGGAGCCACGCTGGAACAATTGCGCAAACTGTTTCCTGACCAGATCTCATCCGAAGCCAAACTTGCCTATCCCTGGGTATCCAAAATTGCCGAACCGGATAAAAAAGCTCATCAGAAACGTATGGCAAAAGCGTTGGATGAGATCCTTGCGGAAAATCCCGGCAAGGATATCATGATCGTTTCCCACGCAGGAGCCGTAAGCGGACTGGCACGTGAAATGCAGGCACGTTCCGGCATGAAAGTTTCCGGAGGGACCTGGAATTGTGCATTATTTATTTACAAGGTTGATGAAAAAGGCCGTTTCAGCTTTGCAGGATATGATATCCTCTTTCTTCCGGATGATGCACTTACTTCCAATCTGCACAAGGTTGATCCGAAACATAAAAAAGCCTCCCGCAAGTATCAATCCGGAATAGATCCTGAATATGATCTCTGAAAAAAGCTCGAAACCGGTGCCATTCCCCCGGTGTTCAATGCGAGGTTATAATTACATTATTCTGTTTTGATATGATGGACCGATACGGACGGCAATGGACAAAAACGGATAAATCATCTTGAAATGCCCTTGTCCGTAATCGTCTGTAAAAGTCCGTAAGAGTCCGTGAACTGTGTGTAACTCGGTTGAATTTCTGAAAAAACGTGATAAATTCTCTAAAAGACTCCTGAGAAAAGTCACAAAAAAGAAGATTTATCACAGATGGAATATAGCAGGAAAATGCTTTGAAAGCCTCTCCGTATCAACGGACAGAAGGGCGAACCGGCTATGCCTACGGAATCCAAGATGACGGACACCGCAGAGTGTTGGGGGTAAGTGTAGAACTTTCAGAAGCAGAAGTACATTGGAGAAAGTTTCTGGAATCGCTTTCAGCGCGTGGACTTCATGGTGTTGAAATGAAAAGTCCGCTTGCTTTAAAAAGAGCTGATAGATGATAAGCAGTGTCCACTCTCTGTGCCTTTCAAACTTCAGCCACAGCCCAAAGCTCAAAGTTCCGCTCACGCTCCATAAAATGGCTAACGTCCTCTGCAAATGCAGCCCAGCAGACAAAGCGCCAACATAAAAAAATTGACTGCCCATATTCCGGCAATTCCATTATTGATTTTCATTTCATCTTTTTCTTTTCTGCCGCGCCACAACATAAAACCGTATGGCACGAACATAAATATCACCCAACCGGCGGCGACTGCAAAGATTGAAAATATACTGTTGGATTCCCCTGCTTGAATTTTAGCAAGCTGCCAGACAGCTGTCCCGGTAAATAGCAGAAAACCGCCTGGAGCTGCAGCAAGCAGCAGCAAGTTTTTAAGAAATCCGGAAAACTTCTCCCGAAGTGTTCCCAATATAAGTGCCGAAATGGAAAACACCGGCATAAAAAAAAGAATCACCGGAAATATAAGGAAACAGCCGACTGTATTCAAACTTTTTTCAAGAAAAAACTTGTCTGCAAGAAAAATACCGTTTGTTACGCCTTGGTAATAAAGCACTGCAGTTAACGTTCCGTCAAAAAGTAATACTGTACTTATCCCACAGATCATTTCTTGCCAATTCAACAGATTTTCTTTTTTCTGTATCTTGAACAATGGAAATATAAACGGCACAATGCCCAATGTTCCCCATATGGTGTATGCCGCCAAACCCCAGAGAGAATAACGAAGCAAAATGGCTGAGCCGAGTATCAACCACACCAAAGAAATGGCTGATTCTGATAAGAATTTTATGACTCCGGACCATTTATTGCGTTCGCTGGCACAAATAATACCAAAGATTGTTGTCATCAGACAAACAAATTGTATGATGGCAGCAAATAATATTCTGATAAAAGAATTTTCCAAGCTGAACATAACATTTCCACGCTAAAATCTCATATTAAGGTAAACCCTCAGGCAATATTTTACAAGGTATTATTTTTCCAACTTGAAATTATTTTTTTCAAATTCATTAATAATTTTCAGTATCATTAAGCAAAGATCAAAAAAAGGACCGTTTTCAGGCCCCAACAGGCGATTTCCCAGTGATGTGGTATCTTTCTCATCATTGCCCCACTTGTAATAAGGAAGAACGTCAACGACCGGATACAAAATTATGGAAAACCGGTGCCATTCTATATAACAAGATGTCGGGAAAGGAGTTACAATTAAATCATTCTGTTTTGATATGACGGACCGATACGGACGGCAACGGACAAAAACGGATAAATCATCTTGAAATGCCCTTGTCCGTAATCGTCTGTAAAAGTCCGTGGTAAATTGGTGCCAATTTTAATTTTTGTTTTTGTTCTGTAATGAGCTGATGGCGTCATTTCGTATTGCTTGTATCA
>JAZSGR010000138.1:0-11260 GCA_045532825.1 Victivallaceae bacterium
CCTGCGGCTTTTGCGGTGACTGTTCCGGTCACATCAGTCGGTTTAACCAGTTCCGGCAGCTGGTCCGGCCTGACTCCTGCGAGGGCGGCAAGCTCTTCCGACCAGGTCATTTTGTTCATGTCAAAGAAAAGCGTTCCCTGGGCTTCGATGTAATCAGTCACGGCAACGCCGGTCGTCAGATAACGCACATAGTCCTTGACGAACAGGATCTTTGCGGTCTTTTTCAGAACGTCAGGTTCGTGGGTGCTTATCCAGCGCAGCTGCGGCAGTGTCCAGGTCGGAGTCGCCTGCTGAAATGCGGTGTTGAAAATCTTCTCACCGTAATTTTCGCGCAGAAATCTGCACTCTTCCACGCTGCGCTGATCGGTCCACATGATGGTCTTGCGCAGCGGTTTCATCCGGCTATCCAGCAGGACCGCATTATGGGTGGAACCGTCGAAACTTACCGCGAGGACTTTTGCGGTATCGACTCCGTTTTCGCGCAGTTTGGCAAGAGCCTTGCACATGGCATCGTACCAGTCGGCGGGATTTTGTTCCGACCAGCCGGGGTGAGCAAATTCAGTGACATACTCAACTGATGCTTCACCCACAGCTCTGCCGTCAACAGTGATGGCGGTCACTTTGCAGCCGCCGGTGCCGAAGTCGATACCGAGAAGCAGGTTTTTTTCTTCAGACATGCTTACTTCACCCAGTCGTGTGCCGGATCTTTGGCGGAGATCAGACCGCGGTTGACTTTTCCGCACATGGTCCACAGATAGTACATCTGGTATCCCGGTGCGCCGCAGAGCGGATGATAGCCTTCTGCAATGGCGACGGTGTCATTGTTTTTGACGGTGTAGGTCTCATCAAGACCGCCATCCGGGATATAGACCTTCTGGATGCCGAAGCCCTGCGGCGGATCAAAGCGGTAGAAATAGGTTTCCTCCATATCGATCTCGCCGGGGAGATCATCGTAATCGTGACGGTGCGGCGGATATCCTGACCAGTTGCCGGAGGGGATCATGCCTTCGCCGATGTAGAAGTGTTCGGAGTCGAAAGTTTCATCCAGAATGATGGTCGCGGCGCGGGTGAAGTTGTCCCTGCCGATAGAGATCGTGCGGGTCATTTCCGGAGTGATGACTGTCGGACGGGCGGTGTCGCGGGTCGCCGGGGACTCATTGACCGCAAAATCGCAATCAGTGAGTGCGGTGATCGCAAACTGCGTATTGCGGGGCATGTAAAGCGCGTGCGGTTTGCCGTCAAAGACACTTTTTCTTGCTCCGACTTCCGCAAATTCCCAGTTGTCGCCCTTCGCGGAAAATTTGCCGCCGAGAGTGACGATCGCCATTTCAAAATCCCCGGTGTTTCCGGAATAAACACTTCCCGCTGCCAGCTGGACGATGCCGAAGCGGGTCAGCTGCATGTTGTATTCGCCAAGTTCAAAGACCTTGTTGTATCCCTGTGCGGGATCGAGGTGGATCAGAAGATTGCTGCTCATGATATTTTAACTCCTTTTTATGCAGGGTTGTTGGATTTCTATTTATGCGCCGCCAGGAATTCATCCACCTGACTGCGGGTTGGTATACCGGCGCGTCCGCCCGGCTTCAGGCATTTTATGGCTGAAACTGCCGAAGCAAAGCGCATGCACTCCATGGGGTCCTGTGTTTCCAGATAACGCACAGCGTATCCGGTATGGTAGACATCGCCGGCACCGGTGGTATCCACCGGAGTGATCCTGAATGCCGGACAATAGACCGCTTTTCCGTTGTCGAGGATCATTGAACCCTCTGCACCCATGGTGACACCGGTGACTTTGGCTCCTGCTGTACCGAGTTTGAAAAGTGCTTTTTCAAGATCATCCTGACCGGAAAACTGTCTGGCGAAAAGTTCGGAAGCTATCAGGATATCGACATAAGGCAGCAGATCGAGCATAGTGTCGCGCAGGGTACCGGCATCAAGATTTACCAGAACTCCGTGTTTTTTTGCCTCTTTTGCCGCCGCAAGCGCCGCACGCGGATTGTGTCCGTCAAGGTGCAGTATTCTGGCATTGCGGACGATTTCCATATCGACCTCATCCGCCTCCAGTTCCGGCAGGGTGCCGCGGGTCCATGCCACGCTGCGTTTACCGGTGGGGGCATCTATCCAGCAGTAGGCGATGGCAGAGGTATGACCTTTGCGGACGATCATACCGTCTGTCGCAACTTTTTCAGCTTCAAAATCGCGCAGTATCCACTTGCCGGGATCATCATCACCCACTACTCCGAGAAATGCTGCACTTGCTCCGAGACGTGCCGCCGCCACCGCCGATGTCGCTGCCGGTCCGCCGCCCTGAACGAGATGTTCGAGCATCTGTACTTTGTTGTCAATGGGGATCTCCGGCAGCAGGGAAAGATAATCGTTGCTGCAGAAGCCGAGAGATACAAAATCAAACTTTTTCATCTGTTTCATCCGCTTTGTTATACTATGTGTTTCACAGGGTAAATATATCTTTGATAAAGCCGTATGTCAACTGCGGTTGATGATAAAAAATGTGGAGCTTTTGATAAAAAATGAGAAATTCTCAAAAAATATCAAAAAACGGCAGCTTTTCTGCTTGTTTTTTTCATTTTTTGATGGTATAGTATCGGCATGGAGTTTGGAAATGAAAAATTTACGTACTTATGCGATTGTTGATTATCTCAAACAGAAAAAACGCTGTTCAGTAAGTGAGCTGGCATCTCACTTCGGAGTATCCTCTGCCACGATGTACCGTGACATAGCCGATCTTGCCGCCCGGGATGTCATCCGCAAAGTGAACGGCGGAGTGACTTTCAAGGAGCAGACTGCGGTACAGCGTTATTCTGCAAGCAGTCCGTTTCAGGAACGCATCAACTGGAACCGCAGCCGCAAGGAGATCATCGCTGCCAAAGCTCTTCAGCAGATAGAAGAGAATGATATACTGTTCCTCGACTCATCCACTACGGTGCATTATCTTGCCAGACTGCTGGAAAACTCCTCTTTTTCCAATCTCACGATCGTGACCAACAGTGTTGTGGTCATCCAGAATTTCTGCAAATATCCGCCGCATTATGTCAGGATCGGTCTCGGCGGCAGTTTTGATGTGCAGCTCAACAGTTTTCTCGGACAGTCTACGGTGAGGGAATTGGAGTATCTGAAAATATCCAAAGCATTCATCTCCGCATACGGGGCAGGGGATGAGAAAGTCACCACCAATCACGAGCATCATGCGGGGTTGCTTATGAAGGTGCTCGACCTTGCAGAACAGAAGTTTCTGCTGGCGGATAAAAGCAAATTCGACCGCAGCGGATTGTTCAAAGTGGCTCCGCTGAAAATGTTTGACGGTATTTTATCCGACTAAGTCCGTATGAGTGATACGGTTGCATAGGAATTGTTTATAAAAATGGAAGATTTTGAGATCATTGCGCTGTGCAATCAGGAAAAAGCACGGCAGGTCATTGAAAAAAGCGGAGTCAGGCGTTACTGGGAAGAAGCCGGAGCTGTCGTAAATCCGGTCGGCTCCATGGCAATGGGATTGCTGATGAAACACCGGGATATAGATTTTCATATTTACACTGATACTCTGGATGCCGGTAAAAGTTTTGAAGTGATCCGCAGGATATGCTCCGATCCGGCAGTCAGGCGCATGGAGTACCGCAATCTTGCAGATACGGAAGAAAACTGTCTGGAGTGGCACATATGGTTCATGGCTGATGATGAAGAATGGCAGATCGATATGATCCAGATACTGAAAGGCTCGCGGTATGACGGCTTTTTTGAACATGTTGCCGAAAGTATCAATGCCGTACTTACCCCGGAAATGCGCCGGACGATCCTTGAACTCAAATACCTTACTCCGGAAACAGAACACATCATGGGGATCGAATATTATCAGGCAGTGATCGCTTACGGGGTGAAAAACTATGCGGATTTCATCAGGTGGCGCAAAGAACATCCGGTTGACGGCATTGTTTCATGGTGTCCGTGAAATGGGGAGAATAAATGGATATAATACTTGAAAAGTTATGAGCAGTTTCATTGGTATTTTTTTCCCCACCAGTCCGGGAGTTGTTCACCGAGTTTGACTGTTTTCAACGGTTCAAGGGAGAGCAGTATTTCTATATCCGCGCTGTGTTCCCCCAGCTGCATCATGAATTCGCGGCAGACTCCGCATGGTGTGCCGCTGCTGCCGTCAGGCATCACTGCCGCAACTTTGGAAATCACGCTTTCTCCATTGGTCAGCATGTTGGCAATGGCATTGCGTTCTGCACACATACCCATTCCGCAGGCGGTATCTATGCAGATACCGGTATAGATATTGCCATTATCCGTCAATATCGCCGCACCGACGCTGCCAACTTCCATAAGCGGGGAAGGTTGGCGTTCACTCTGCACCGACCTTGCATGGTCATAAAGTTTTTTCCAGATGTCATGATCGTTTTTCATAAGCGAAGTGGAAAGTTGATAAATGCGTGAGCTTTCCCCCCACGGATGATATCCGTTCCCGATGTATCTGAATTTGTATTTTTCATAAAATCCGGTATGATCGGTACAGCAGTACAGGTGTTCAAATCCAAGAGCTGATGCTGTATCTGCTGCGTATCTGATGAGTTTTCCGGCAAAGCCGCGTCTGCGGAATTTTTCTTCGATATACAGCGCACACAGCCACGGATAAAGATCCATACGGCTGATGAAGTCATTGGTTATCAATCCGCATCCGCCGGCAGTTTCGTTTCCGCACTGCAGCAGGAACCATTGCGGCAGGGGGACTGTGGAGGTCAGCGATGACTGCATACAGTTGCGGTAGATATCAGGTTTCCCCCAGCATCTGCTGAAGTAATCGCAGAAAAGTTCGAGCGTTTCCGGATTTTCCCGCAGAGAAATAACATTTACATTCATATTCACGTACAATACTCAAGTTTTTTATCTGTGGTTTTACGGACTCCAGTGGAGAAGAATTCAGTCAAAGTCCTTTTTTGAATTTGCAGTAGGCTTCAAAACACCTTGCGCCGAATTTATGCTGGGAAGGGGTATCGAAGTGGAGCTTATCCCCGCGGTCGGTAAGATCTTTGGTGGTGACGAAACTGAAACAGGGAAGCTCTGCGGCAAGAACTTTCAGTGCGTTATCCACGATGTCGATGTTGGCGTTGAGACTTTCTTTGTAAAATGATGCCATATCTCCTGCGATGAAAGGCACATCATCCCCCAGGTCAAGGTCACGCTTGAAATTGCTGATGACTGCGCGCAGCTCCGGCAGATAATTCCGGTTGTTTCTGTCGGCATCAGTTTCGCCCTGATGCCATAATACGGCAACGATCTTTCCGCTTTTCTGCGCTTCACGTGCCTTTTTGACAGCATCATCGTAAGGGTGGTTGGCAGGATCATAGGTATCGACTCCCCCCGGCTGCCAGGCGGCAATGGGAGTGCCGCCAACTGCACAGGGGATCAGCCCCACGGTCTTTCCCGGATTGGCTTCCAGCAGCAGACGTCCGAAGGTGCGTCCCGGTCCCACGCCGCAGACTTTTTGATCGCCGACGGGCAGAACTGTTTCGTAAGGATCATCGCTTACGATTTTTTCGCCGGAAGCCTGAAAGGTTCCTATAAACCGTCTGTCTCTGGTGATGGGTTCGATGGCAGACTGCCACTTGCCGTCCGGACGGATCATCACCAGACCGGGGATCGCAGTCAGATCATCGCTGCCCGCATAGCCCCGTCCTGCCATATTGGATTGACCTGCAAGCAGAACCAGCAGTTTATCAGTCGAATCACATGCACTGTCCCGATTTTGAGTATTCATTTTTAGAGGTGATGTTTTTTTATGTAATATATGCCCCGGTTGGACAACTTTTTCTGAAATACCGGTGTAAAACACTATGGATTAATATAACCTCAGGCTGCCTTAAATTGCAAATGCAAAAATAAACTTTGTCAGGAGTTTTGTATCGCAATGCCGGAAGCAGTACAGAAAATTCGACCGTGTAGAGCAGTTTGTGAGAAATCAGCTCCTTGGTAAGCAAAAAAAGCTTGTAAACAGCATGTCTGTGAAATATATTTAAAAGAGTGCTTCCGGGAGCAGTGACCGGGAGAAAAAAGAAAGATTTGAAAATGAAACAGCATTTTTTAACTGATCCGGATAAGATCATCATCCGTAAAGACGGGCACGAACTTCTGATAATGAGCCGGTTTGCCCCCGGAACCAATATGGTCATCAGATTTATCGAGGGGAATGAAAACTCTTATTTTCTTCCTGAAAACGCTCCGTTTGAGGATTGGCAGCAGGGCAGGCTGTGGATGCAAAGCTGGGATAACAATGCTCCGTTTTTTACCGGGATACACGGGATAATCGGCGCCAATCACGGTTCTCCCTATGCTTTTGGTGTTCAGACTCTGCGGCACTGGCTTTTTGAAAAAGATATCGGTTCGGTATTCACCGATGATGCCGGGAACAGATTTGTGCTGACTTCTGTCGAATCAAGAAGCAGGATCGTTCTGCACAGTGATGTGCCGCGCTCCGGAGAGCGTTTCGCTGATAAGATCTGCGGAGTTCTTCACGGTGTCCGCGGAGATATCGTTCCGGACAAGGTGATTCCGTCAATGATAGAGCCGTTGAACGGTGAACAGCTTGTTCCGCATTACAGATATAATTCCGTTGAGCTTTATGCTGACGGTGAGCTGCTGCCGGATAATGAAACTGTCATGTGCCGCAAGGCTGAACTGCGCTGGGATATTGATCTCATACTTGTGGATGACTGGCTGGAAAAATTGAAAACTCTGCCGGGAAAACATATTTCTCCGGTCGATCCGGCTTTGCCCGGGGCGGTGAATTGCCGTTTTTCCACCGTGTTCCGCTCCCGCTGCAGCCGTACGGTGGATTGCGATCTTGTTTTTCTGCGGGATTTTCCTGAATCGGTCCGTTTCGGAGTCCTGCAGTTTTACAACGAGGTGAAGTTTGCTGTGCATGAGCGTCTGATGCCCGGAATAAAACCGTTCACCGTTGACGGAATGGATATCGATCTTGCCGGAGTTTTCCGTTTCCCGGAAAACTTCCGTTTGACAAATTCCCGGCGTATTACCGTTGACGATTGTGCCGATCCAGCGCGTCCGGCTGACCGCAGTATCGACTTTTACGGTAATGACAGAAGAGAGATCGGTGCCGCACTGGGATATTCTCTCACCCGCGGTATTACAGCCCGGGGCAGCCGGGAGCGGTCGGAAAATCTGCTTACTCTGCCTTCGACCGGCAAGAATTATCCGGTAGCTTTTGAAAAAGAGCAGGTGAAAAAAGGTGAAAAGTTCCGTATCTGCTGTTATCAGCATTATTTTGCGCCTGATCCTTCCGGCGTTTCCTGCTATCAGCTGGAAATGGAAGATGGTTTTTTTGTCTATCTGGATTTTCCGGGAAAATGCGGAAAATTTTCCGTTGTACTTCCACCGGAATACGCAGGGAAAAATTTTGCTGTCATCGAACAGGATGCGGCAGTGGTCATGTCTGACCGTTATGACCGTGTACCGGCAGACGGAATTCTCTGCTTTGCTTCGACCGGTACCGGCAGTATCGTGTTGCAGGTGATTTCAAATCGTGGACCGGAAGGTGAAAATATATGAAAAACCGTGTGTTTGAATATTATATCGGCATGCATGACGGAATAAAACTTTATACATGTGTGTCTCTGCCTGAAAACGGGACCGTATTTCCGGTCATAATCAACCGTTCCCCTTATTATCCTGAAGAGCCTTTTGATAAAGTTCAGCTTGAACAGGAGGAGCTTCACGGCTATGCGAGGATAAGTCAGCACTGCCGGGGAACCGGATTGAGTGAGGGGGATTTCATCCCTTACATCAACGAACGCAATGACGGTATTTCTCTGCTTGAATGGGTGAGAAAACAGGCGTTTTACAATGGTGAGATCTTCCTGACCGGCGGGAGTTACGGGGCGACTGTGCATTGGTCTTATCTTGACGGAGATCATCCGGATATCAAAGGTGCATTTCTTGCGGTACAGGATACGGAAAAGTACAATGTCATTTACCGTCACGGTTTTTACAAGCCCGGACTCCACGGCAACTGGGCGGTGAAGATGTATAAGCTCAAGTCGGTCAAAGAAAAAAAATTTTCACCTGAAACCTGGCTTGAGCGTCCGCTCTGCGGAATAACGGAAAAGATCTTCGGGGAAAAAGATGTGCTTTTTGAGGAGGATCTGCTTCATCCTGATCCTCTTGATCCGTACTGGAAGACTCCGGCGGGCGGCAGTCAGGTTTCAAATGTGCTGAACCGGATACAGGTTCCGGTCTGCCTTGTCACCTCGTGGTATGATATATATACCGGCGGGATTTGCGATATGTGGAGATCGCTTTCTCCTGAACGGAAAAAAGATTGTGCTTTTGTCATAACTCCGTTTACTCACTCGTATAACAATCCGCATCCGACTCCGGATCATCCGGAGTGTCCGGGCGGCACTCTTTCTGAAAATGAGCCGTTTCCCGAGATCTGCTGGTTCGATCATCTCCGCAAGGGCAGTCCCTCCGGATTTTTTGAAAAGGGGAAAGTGAAGTATTACCGTATGTGGGAAAACGCCTGGTATTCCGGCGATGACGTGGAAAACGGCAGCTTCAGACGTGACTTTTATCTTACTCCTGACCGCCGTCTTGCGGAGAAGCCGGAAAACGGTGAGATCACTTATCTTTATGATCCGGATGATCCTGCGGAGTTCAAAGGCGGATGCTGCATGTGCTTCGGTGCAGTACAGCTTCAGGATCCGCCCGATTCACGGCAGGACATCATTTCCTTTGAGTCAGCTCCGCTTGAGGAAACGGATACTGCCGGAAGCATGGAGCTTATCCTTGAAGTTTCCACGACTGCACCGGATAGTTGCTTTTACGCCAGAGCCGATCTGGTGAAAAACGGTAAAGTTTATCCTTTGCGCGATGAAATAGACTCCGTTTGCCGTACCGTTCCGGAGTACCGGAGCGGCGATAAAGCTGTGCTGAAATTTGTCTTCACAGCTCATTCCTTCCGCATTGAAAAAGGTGACCGGTTGAGGCTTGATATATCTTCAAGCTGTACACCGCATTTTCTGGTGCATCCCAACCGCAAAGGCAATATCGCAGAACAGACCGGCGCGGATACCGCATACAATACCGTTTTCACCGGCAGATCGAAGTTATCTGTTTTCTGTGTGAAGTGAACTTTATTTCCGGCGTTTTGATGTGAAACGGGTCAGATCTTTCTGGACTTTTATCAGATCTTTGTTGTATTCGCTGTAAAACGGCGCAACAGACGGCAGAGGTCTGTCGTTGCTGTCGGTGATGACCTGCTTGGCGTAGCTCAAGGCATCTATCGGGATGAGAGATTTGTACTTTTCTCCGGCGAAAAACACCTGTGACCAGTTGGCGATTATCGAATAGCGGCGGCGCGGTGCGGATTTTGCGAGCAGGTCAAATCCGCATGAATAATCTTCCGGATCGTTTTTGACGCCGAAAAATTTTGCCAGCATCGGCACGATATCCAGATGGCTGCTCATTTTTGTGTATTCTCCCGGGGTGATGCCGGGATAGTACAGTATCAAAGTGGTCTTGGTCTGTTCGTTCACAAAACTTGAACTGTGTCCGAGATAGTCGTGTTCGTAAAACTCTTCACCGTGGTCGCCTGCTATGACAACGATAGTGTTTTTCAGCAGATCTTTCTTTTCCAGAGTTTTGTAGACTTTGTCCAGACACATGTCAAGGTGTCTGGCGCAGTTCAGTGCGCGGTTGAAGATCTTCGGAGCATCCGCCGCCGTGACTTTGGTGGAAATAAAAGGATCAAGGTAATCTTTGGTGTATTCCGCTTCCGGGGGAAATTCATACGGGTGATGCGGTGATTCAAAAAACATGAACCTGAAGAACGGTTTTCCGGAATCCGCTCCGCGTTCGATCGCACTGATGAGGCGTTTTACATTGCGCTGATCGCGTTCAAAGGTGCGTCCGTTTGAATCACTGTGCAGTTTCTCTTTCGGCACCTGGATGAAGATCGTCTGATCGAATTCAGGATAGGTGAATTTTGAGGAAGTTATACATTCAATATCGTATCCGTCCTCCTTGAGCCAGTCGATGAAGAGCGGACCGCGGCGCACGGTGAAAAATGCGTTCCAGTAGCTTGCCGGAAGGGCGTAGAACATCGAAAACATTCCCTGACGGGTGACGTTACCGCCGCTGAAATGGTTTTTGAACAGAATGCCTTTTCTGGCAAATTCCGCCGTTTTGGGCATCACTTCGGGCGAAAACAGTTTCGCCGCCCAGGATTCACACGCCAGCCAGACCACGTTGTATTTCGGCAGATCTCTGTCTCTTTCGACCGGTTTCTGCGGATAATTTTCAAGCGAAACATTTTTCTGCAGTTTGATGCGTACAGCATCTCTGTCCGGCTGTTTGAAGCCGAGCTTTTTATACAAACTGCTGCTGGTTCCCTTGACGTACAGCGGGATCGCATCGACGGCAAGCAGAGGACGGGGATTCATCATGAAGTGTTCGTAGGTGTAAGTGAAGAATGATACCGCAAACAGCAATCCGCAGAGCAGGGCGGCAGGAATGTAATATTTCAGAGATGCTGGTTTGAAATTCCATTTTCCGGCGAAAGAACACTGCGGAAAACGCATGAAGCAGATCAGGAGCGCAAGATGCAGAAATGCAAGAAGCGCAGTTCCGACAGTGAAACTTATTATTTCATTGCGGCTCAAACCCATTCCTTCAAAGCCTCCGGGAGTGGTGAAGATGTTTATTACATGCGGATTGATATGATAAGCATAGCGGAAATACAGTCCGGCATCCATTATCAGAAGATAGTGCGAAACAAATACCGCCAGAAATATCACCGTTCCGGTGACAGTATTGCGCAGAACAGGATGCTTCTCCCGCACTCTCACGGTCGCCGCCGCTGCCGCCGACGCAAGAAGTACCGACGGCAGCAGATAGAGCAGGGGATAAAAAATCAGAGCCGGTATCACCATCAGATATACCGGCAGGCTCCAATCAGAGATCCGGGCGGCAAAGAAACATGAAGTGATGATAAACAGCAGATATTCCGTGAGAAAAAATGTCGGCATGAAACCGTTGAAACTTATCTTTTTATCCATAAATCAAATACTCTCCGTTGTTTTTTATTTTTAGATAATGTCCGAAATTTTGTGAAAAATTTATATTTTATCCTTATTCAGATATGTTTTTCTCAATTAAAATATATCACACAGCATGTTTTTTCAAGCTCAAGAAACGGTTCTGTCTGCGATCGGTGGATGCAGCGTGGAGC
>JAZSGR010000028.1:0-3291 GCA_045532825.1 Victivallaceae bacterium
TTTTGCGTCAGCAAAAACTTTTTCGCTTTTCTTGACCCTCCGCCGCCCTGCGGGCTATGGAGGGCAGGAAGATAAAACCAGTCCTTATAATGCTTGCGGAGCAAGCGCTTCATGCACCGGAGGTGCGCTTCATATTTGCCGTTATTTCATAATACAAACTGTTTTTGCGCCAGCAAAAACTTTTTCGCTTTTCTTGAAAAGGAGAGAGGGGTGCGGGGAGAGAGGAAAAACATCTTTTCCCGGGAAAAGAAGTTTTTCCTCTCTCCCCGCCGCCCATTTCACCCTTATCGAGCTTCTGGTGGTGATTGCAATAATTGCGATCCTGGCAGGAATGCTGCTGCCTGCTTTACAGAAAGCCAGGAACAGGGGGAAAAATGTCACGTGCATAAACAATGTCAAAACCATCAGCCATGGTTTTTTGACCTATGTTGACAATTACGACGGATTTCTGCCCGGTGCCGGAGCCAACGGCTGTTATGATTACTGGCATGTGAAGTTTGCGGAGTTGAAACTTGTCAACACCGGGGTTCCTGACGATGACATTAACGGAGGCAGGGCATCCGGGGTTTATTCCTGTCCGTCTGAGGATTATTCCAGATTGGTAAGTTCAAGCATCTGGAACACTTTTAAAGGGTGTAATTACGGTCTCAACCGTTATCTCAACTTTTCGCATGACGGGTCAAAAAATGCGGTAACTCTCTGGCGGAAACTTGCCACGGCAAAAACTCCTTCTGTGACGTACGCAGTCGGGGATAAGTGGCTTTCGCCTCTGAGTTCTTCAACTGCGCCGACAACTCAAATCAGAGCACGATATTATTTCCCGGGAGAACGGCACGACGGCCGGTGGAACGTTGCTATGCTCGACGGGCATGTTGTCAATCAGCAGGGATACCCTCTGGCCGGCAATGCTTCAGATTTCCTTCATGATGCATGGCGTGTCCGTAAATGATTAAATTTTGGAGTTTTAAATTATGAAAAACCTTTTACAACTTTTTGTTCTGGTAAGTTTTCCGTTCCTCTTTGCGGCGGATGTTATCGTTGATCCGGCGCAGGCGGTCATCGTGCTTTCTCCGGAGTGCGGTGCGGTTGCGAAGTTTGCCGCAAAGGACCTGCAGGAACACTTCAAACTCATCACCGGTAAAAAAATTCCGGTTGTCAGCAAAGCTGTTTCCGGCAAATATCCGTTCCGTTTTGTCAAAACGGCAGGATTGAAGCCGGAAGAAGCCCGTTGGAAAGTCGGAAAAAACGAGACAGTTTTCACCGGGGATGACGAGAATATTCCGGCAGAAAAAAATTTTTCACTCACACTCAAGTCCCGTACCGGTTCCATCAGTGCTGTCGCAGATTTTCTGGAACGTCAGCTCAAAGTCCGCTGGACTGCACCGGGAAAAGATGGGACTTTTTATATTCCTTCAAAGGTATTGAAACTGCAGACAGCTTCAAATTCCTGGGATCCGGGCAGGCTGGTCATGCGCGGCATACGTCCTGATTATGCCAGAAGCGGCGGCAAGAAAAACGACCGGCTGCCCCGGGAGTTGAGTCTTGACCCCAAAAAACTGGAGAAAGAATATAATGAAAGCATCCTCTGGCTCAAACATCACCGTATGGGAGGCAGTGCCTCCGTACCGTTCGGTCACTCTTTCACCAGATGGTGGAAACTTTACGGAAAAGAGCATCCGGAATATTTTGCTCTGGTCAATGGAAAGCGGCGTCCGCGTTATTCTGCGGACCGGGTCAAAATGTGCGTTTCCAATCCGGATCTTCACCGGAAAATAATTGAAATCTGGAAAAGAAAAAATCCGCGTCCGCGCTGCATCAATATCTGTGAAAATGACTCCGGCGGATTCTGCGAATGTCCGGAATGCCGTAAATGGGATGTTACCCCGCCGGGGGAAGAGTGGAGCAGACATCTTTCCGACCGCTATTTCCGTTTTGCCAATGAAGTTGTGAAACTTGCCCGCAGCGTCGATCGGGAAGCTGAGGTAAGCTTTTACGCATACGCTTATTACGTGAATCCTCCGCAGCGGGTCACTGTCGATCCCGGTGTTATCATCGGTTTTGTTCCGTCGATGCTGCACCTGCAGAAAACGGAAACCATGTATAAGGGGTGGCGTGCCAAAGGAGCAGACAAACTGTTTCTGCGTCCAAACGATCATCATGTCAATCCCGGTTTGCCGATCGGTATGGAAAAACAATTATGGCAGGGATTTCAGCTCGGAGTCAAAAACGGCATTATCGGAACTGATTACGATATGTGCCACGGCTTCTGGCCCGCGACCGGAGTCGCTGATTATATTCTGGCCCGTGCACACAGTTATCCGCAGGCGTCTTTTGAAGAATTACTCGATCACTATTGCGAAGGTTTCGGCAGTGCCGCACCGGAAATAAAAGAGTATTATACTTACTGGCGGCAGAATGTCTGGGAAAAACGTCTTTCCCCCAACCGCCGTAAGATCCTTGAGCGCGGCCGTTACGGCAATTTCCGCCGCGGTTTGATGTGGGATCTGCCGAAATATTTTAAGGAAGCTGATTTTGAAATAACCGGAAAGATACTTTCCCGTGCTGCTGCAAAAGTCCGGACTGATGTGGAAAAAAAGAGCATTGCCGCCTTGCAGATGGCTCATCAGCATGGGCTGCTCACCTTTCAGGCAATCTGTTCCAGGGGGAGCAAAAAGGTCGAAGCAGGTAAAAAATTGCTGAAGTTCCGTATCGTAAACCGTGACAAACTGAATGTCAACCTGATGAGGCAGTGCAGATTGGAATTTGAAGCAGGGGATATTACGGGAATCGAAAAAGCTGTCCAATTTACCCAATTTAAGTATACTCAAAGTCTGCCGCTCAAATGGCAGTTCCGCATCGATCCGGACGGGGTCGGGGAAAAAGAAAAATGGGAAAACAGTTCATGGAAAACCGTCGCCGCCAACTGGCAGCCGGTCTATGTCGACAGTAATTGGGAAAATCAACGCCGGAGCAATGTGCCGACGGCTTTGAAAAATAAATTGAAAAATTACAACGGTACCGGATGGTACGCCCAGAGTTTCAAGATCCCTGCCGCGTGGAAAGGTAAAAAAATCTATCTGCACTTCGGTGCTGTCGATGAAAGCGCAAAACTCTGGGTGAACGGTAAACTTTGCGGCAGCCGTATTTTCAAGACCGACAATGACTGGAGAACGCCGTTTGCTCTGGAGATCACTGAACAGATCGACTGGACAAAAAACAGGCAGACAGCGGTCGTTATGGTCACGGACAAAAACGGCAGCGGCGGTATCCGGCGTCCGGTCACGCTGGCGG
>JAZSGR010000228.1:0-5688 GCA_045532825.1 Victivallaceae bacterium
GAGCAAGGTCGAGTTTTGCGCCGAGTACGGTGCGGAAGTGTACCTTTGTACACGACCAAACCGGCACAGGCGCAAGGCTCGAGATTGCCCGCGATGCGCCACCGCAGTTTGAACAACTTTCACAAAAAATAGGACAATAACACGAAAAAAAGAAATGGAATTTTTTTTATGAAGAAGATCCTTACCATCCTCGCCGATGGATTTGAAGAGACCGAAGCGATCGCCGTTGCAGATGTACTCATGCGCGCGGGATTTCAGGTCTGCCTCGCCGGACTGGACACCAAAACTGTACGCGGCGCACACGGTATAAAAATCACCGCAGATGCTCTGCTTGCGGATGTCTGCAACGATGCTTTCGACGCAGTATTTCTCCCGGGCGGACTGCCGGGGGCGACCAATCTGCTTGCGTCTGAAACCACCGGAAAAGTCCTGCAGGAAACGTACAGCCGCGGCGGTGTGGTCTCCGCCATCTGCGCGGCTCCGATAGTTCTGGCAGCTCACGGGATGCTTGACGGCAAAACCTTCACCATGTATCCCGGATTTGACTCTTATCTCAACGGCATGACTCCCACCGGCAGAGCAGCCGAACGCTGCGGAAATGTTGTGACCGGCAAAGGTCCGGGAGCGGTGTTCGCCTTTGCTTCAGAACTTGCCGCCGCTCTCGGAGTCTCCACCACGGAACTTTACGGCGGAATGTTTGTTGAACTTTGACCTTGCGGAGAAAATAAAGTGGCTTCTGTATTTGAATGTTTGAAACGCGATCCCCGCAGCCGTGCCAGACGCGGAGTGCTCCACACCCGGCGAGGCGACATCCAGACTCCGGTCTTCATGCCGGTGGGTACCCGCGGCAGTGTGAAAGCGGTATCCCCGCGCGAACTGGATGAACTCGGAGCGCAGATCATCCTCGGCAACACCTATCACCTCTTTCTGCGTCCGGGACTTGATATCATCCGGGCGGCGGGCGGACTGCATAAATTCATCAGCTATGACAAACCGGTACTGACCGACTCCGGCGGTTTTCAGGTGTTCAGTCTGGCGACTCTGCGCAAGATAACTCCGGACGGGGTGAAATTTGCTTCGCATATCGACGGCAGCAGGTTTTTCCTCGGACCGGTGGAGTCGATGATGATCCAGAGAACGCTCGACTCCGATATAGTCATGGCGTTCGACGAATGCACCCCCTACCCGGCGACTCCGGAACAGGCTCTCAAAAGTCTGGAAATCACCACCCGCTGGGAAACCATGTCAAGGGAACAGCCCCTCAACGACGGTCAGCTGCGTTTCGGTATCGTTCAGGGGTCGGTCTATCCCGATCTGCGGGAAAAATCCGCAAAGGCCATAACTGCGCTTGACTTCGACGGCTATGCCATAGGCGGCGTATCGGTTGGCGAGACCGAAGAGGAGATGTTTCAAGCGGTGGAAGCGGCAGAACCGTTCCTGCCGGAAGACAAGGCGCGTTACCTCATGGGCGTGGGTACTCCGCGCCAGATCGTTGAGGATGTGGCGCGCGGAATAGACATGTTCGACTGCGTGCTGCCCACCCGTCTCGGACGGCACGGCGGAGCTTTCATCGGCAAGGGGGAAACTTTGAGTGTGAAAGCCGGAAAATACGCCAAAGATTTTTCACCGATAGATCCGGAGTGCAGCTGTTACGCCTGCCGCAACTTCACCCGTGCCTACATCAGACATCTGATGAATGTCGGCGAGATACTCGGTATGCAGCTGCTGTCGATACACAATCTGCATTATTATCTCAACCTTGTAAAACAGATACGTGATGCTCTGGATGCCGGAACATTTGCCGAATTCAGGGATTCATGGCGCATAGGATAAAAGAAAATGGCTGAAAAGATCTTCAATAATATTCTGGAAACCTGCGGAAACACCCCGCTGGTGAAAATCAGCAGAATGAACAAATCTTCCGCCGAAATTCTAGCCAAAGTGGAATATTTCAACCCCGGCGGCAGTGTCAAGGACCGGGTGGGCATCGCGATGATCGAAGATGCGGAACGATCCGGAAAACTTACTCCGGGCAGCCTTATCATCGAACCTACCAGCGGCAACACCGGCATCGGTCTTGCCCTTGCCGCCGCGATCAAAGGTTATCCGCTTATCCACACCATGCCGGAGACCATGAGCGTGGAACGGCGCAAGCTGCTTGCCGCATACGGCGCACAGATCGTCCTCACTCCCGGAGATCAGGGGATGCAGGGAGCGATCGACAGAGCCAGAGCCATTCAGGAGGAAAATCCCGGTTCGTTCATTCCCCAGCAGTTCAGCAATCCGGCAAATCCCTCTGCCCACTACCGCACCACCGGTCCGGAGATCTGGCGCGATACCGGCGGTAAGGTCGATGCCTTCATTGCCGGAGTCGGCACCGGAGGCACGCTCACCGGTATCGGCAGATACCTCAAGGAACGCAATAAAGATCTGCTGCTCTGCGCCGTGGAACCCGACTGCAGCGCACTGCTTTCAGGAGAACCGGCAGGAGCGCACAAACTTCAGGGTATCGGAGCCAACTTCATTCCGGAGATCCTTGACCGTGACATCATCGACCGCATATTCAAAGTTTCAGCGGAAGATGCCGGCAATACCGCAAGAGAAGCGGCAAAGACCGAAGGATTGCTTATCGGGATAAGTTCCGGAGCTGCACTGTGGGCGGCATGCCGCCTTGCAGAAGAACCGGAGTTTGCCGGTAAAAGGATCGTGGTGCTGCTGCCGGATTCCGGCGAAAGATACCTTTCCACCTGGCTGTTCTGAATTGCCTGCTGCGCTTTGATTATCAGATGATGTAAGCGTTGTTCTTCTGATGCTCCGCCATTATCGCCCTGCCCTGCTCTTCTGCGCCGCACAGCCGGAACTCTTTCGGAGTCATACCGTAGTGTTTTTTGAAGATCCTGGTAAAAAAAGCGGGAGAGGAAAATCCTGACTGATAAGCTATCTGCTTGATGTTTATGTTATCAAGCATCAGCATCCGTGCGGAAAAATCAAGTTTTTTGCGCAGCAGATATTGTCCTGGGGAACATTTCAGATGCTGTATGAACAGCCGGTTCAAAGTGCTGACGCTCACTTTGCAATGAGCCGCCAGCTGCTCACGGTCAACATTCTCATTTCCGGGCAGAGCAATGAAACGCAGGGCATCATTCAGGGTATCCGGATAACATCCGAAATCCCGCTGGCGGCACAACTCCTGCAGAAAGCTCAATATCAGATGAGAAAGAGCATCTTTGGCGACTGACTTTTTCACTGCATCTGAAATCTGTGCCAGTATGGCAGACACCTTTTCAGGTTCCGGCAGGTGGATCACGGCAAGATCTTCAGGAAAAAGCTGTCGGATTATCGCAGACTGCAACGGAGTGTAACTCAGCAGCAGACATTGTTTGCGGGCGATCCCCTCTCTGCCGGTACGGATAGAAAATCCGTTACGGAACTGGGCAATGAGCATATCCCCTGCTCCTGCATGCAGCCGGCGGGAACAGTATTGGATATCCGCCCCTCCCTCAAGATAATAGTTGAATGAAATATAATTGCTGCATACTTTCTTTGACTGATAGTTTGCATTCCACAAACTGTCTCCGTATGCAAAGCAATGGAATATACCGTTCATGGCATCCGCAAGTGTTTCGTTGTTGAGATAAAAGGTCTCGAAGAGAAGAGTTTTTCCGTCTGAACCGCAAATCCTGTTTTTGCGCAAAGTGAATGAACTGCCAAGCATTAGGATAATTCCACGATTGTGTTGCTTCTTGACACGAAAGTGCAATTTTTATCATTGCACAACTGCTGTTTTTCTGATATAATATAAATGTACAAAATAAAATTTTCAACCCGTGGGATAAACATAATGAAAATAGTTATAATCGGCGGCGGCAGTGTGCTGTGGACTCCGCGGCTCGGCTGCGATCTGCTGCTGGAACCATCGCTCGACGGCGCGGAAATGTGTCTGGTCGATGTGGATAAAACAGCTCTGAAACTCACAGTCAGCTATCTGAAAGCGGCAGTCAGAGAAAAAAATCTGCACTGGAAAATAACTTCAGCCGGACTCGATAAAGCTCTCAAAGGCGCAGATCTGGTACTGGTATCCATATCCACCGGCGGTTTTGGAGCGATGGATCATGATTACCATATTCCGGAAAAATACGGAATCTATCACACGGTAGGAGATACCGCAGGTCCCGGCGGCATTTCACGCACTCTGCGCAACGTGCCGGTCTTTCTTGAGATCGCCCGGAAAATGGCGCGTCTGGCTCCGGACGCCTGGCTGATACACGTCACCAATCCGCTTAACCAGCTCACCCGTGCAGTGGAAAAAAGCGGACTTGTACGCTGCACCGGAATGTGCCATGAATATACCGGTATCATGAATATGCTTCAAAAGTTTTTCAACTGCGAAAAGCGTTCTGACCTTGATTCCCTCTGCATCGGAGTAAACCACTTTACCGTACTTAAAGATCTTAAAGTGCGCGGAGTAAAAGATCCGGAATCAATGCTCACGTTGGAAAATTATTTCAATTTTGAAAAAAACCGCTCCGGTGAACTGCTTGCCAACACCATCGATGATGCGGTGATAAAAGCTGCGGAAAATCCCGGAAAAACCCTCGGTGCATATTTCAATTTTTACGTCAGGGAAAAGCTGGGATTTTTCCCTATGGCAAGCAGCTGCCATGTATGTGAGGCACTCCCCGGATGCAATATTTCACCGGAACATCTGGCAAAACTCAACATATACCGCAAAGATGTCCTGCCGGGACGCGCCGAACGCAAAGCCGAACGCGCGCAGAAACTTGCAGAAGTACTGAAAAACCGGGAAAGTATTCCGGAAATGTCTGCCCGTTCAAATGAGATGTTCTGCGATGCCGCCGTCGGACTGCTCACCGGCGAACCGCGCAGGATCATTGCCGCGATGAGAAACACCGGACAGGCTGCCGATCTGCCCCATGAGGTGACGGTGGAGACCTGGGCTGTTGCCGGAACATCGGGAATATATCCGGTCGCCAGCGGCAAAATACCGGCAGCAGCAAAAGGATTCATGGAACAGATCATTGCAGAGCAGGAGTTTACTGTCGAAGCTGCGATGACAGGAAATTTTGACACGCTGTGCAAAGCCATATACAACTCACCAATGGTATACGATAAAAGTACGGTACCGGCAATGGCAAAGGAACTGCTGGAAGCAAACAAACCGTATTTACCGCAATTTTTCAACAGATAACATGAGGATTTAAAACTATGAAAATTCCGCTTTTCTGTTCCGGAGATGATTTGAGTAAAAAAAACTGCCCGGTCCATTTTTCTTTTACCAAGCTGCCGGTCATTACTTCACAACTCTGCCGCAATATTACACAGCAAACTGTTTTTGCGTCAGCAAAACAGAATTCGCTTTTCCTGACCCTCCGCCGCCCTGCGTGCTATGGAGGGCAGGAAGATAAAACCAGTTCTTATAATACTTGCGAAGCAAACGCTTCATGTACTGCACATAACGCCGTTTTTGCGTCAGCAAAAACTTATTCGCTTTTCTTGACCCTCCGCCGCCCTGCGGGCTATGGAGGGCAGGAAGATAAAACCAGTCCTTATAATGCTTGCGGAGCAGGTGCTTCATGCACCGGAGGTGCGCTTCATATTTGCCGCAGGCAAATGCTTCATACGGTGAAGCCGTGCTTCATTCGATCAACGTTCACGTTGATGGAGCTT
>JAZSGR010000194.1:0-25853 GCA_045532825.1 Victivallaceae bacterium
TACCCATTACTCTCATAATTCTCATAACTCTCATTATTCTCATTTCATGCGCCGCCCCCACGAGGTGTCAGGCATGACCGGCTATACAAAACTTGCGCTGCAATACCGGTCAGGCACCGTACGCTCAAATGTAAAAAAACAGCAACGCTTGACGCTGCTGTTTTTCTACTTCGCTCCCCGGTGAGGGGTATCGCCGTTTACAAGCGGCGATGTAAATAGCACTCTGCGTTACACGCAGAGCTTATGTTCCGCCGCCATTTTAAGGCGGCGGCAAACGTTCCGCCGTTTGATCACGTCCGGGTAGCACCCGGCGGCAAAAATTTTTATTTTTTTATTTTTTTGTTGCCTGTTTGACTCCGCCTGACGGCAGAGATGTCCGCTGTTTTTTTAAATCATCAACGCTGTCTTCTGTCGAAAACGCGTTTGGCTTTGCCCTCGCTGCGCTGGATCAACTGGGGGGCGACCAGTTTGACCTTGACCCGCAGACCGATCAGAGATTCGATCGCGTGGGTGATCTCTTTCTGGAGAGATTCAAGTGAGCGCACTTTATCGGAGAAGATCTCCTCGTTGATCTCCACATCCACTTCGATATTATCCATACCGTTTTCGGTGTAGAGGATGATGTTGTAATGCGGACTGGTTCCCTTGACCGACAGCAGTGCCGTCTCGATCTGTGACGGGAACACGTTGACTCCGCGGATGATGAACATATCATCACTGCGCGAAGCGATGCGGTCGATACGTCTGACCGTACGTCCGCAGGCGCACGGTTCGGAAATGATCCTGGTAAGGTCGCGGGTGCGGTAACGGATCATCGGCATGGCGAATTTGCTCAATGTGGTGATGACCAGTTCACCGGTTTCACCGTCAGGCAGCACCTCTCCGGTATCGGGATCGATGATCTCGGGATAGAAGTGATCTTCAAAAATATGCAGTCCGTTATGCTCACTGCACTCGATGGCGACGCCGGGACCGATGATCTCGGAAAGTCCGTAAATATCGAAAGCCTTGATACCGGCCTCTTCTTCGATGCGCTGTCTCATACCTGCGGTCCAGGGTTCTGCTCCGAAAACACCGGCGCGGATGGGCAGTTCCCGCAGATCGATACCCTCCTTGCGGCCCTCTTCGATCAGGTGCAGGAAGTAGCTCGGAGTACAGCAGATGGCGGTCACGCCGAAGTCACGGATGAGCATGACCTGACGTTTGGTGTTGCCGCCGCTTGCAGGAACAACGGTCGCTCCGAGAGCCTCCGCACCGTAATGCGCTCCGAGACCGCCGGTGAAAAGTCCGTAGCCGTAGGAAACCTGGATGATATCTTTTTTGGAGAGTCCGCAGCTTGCCAGGGAACGTTTCATCACCTGCGCCCAGACATCAAGATCCTCCTGCGTATAGGCGACCACGATCGGTTTGCCGGTGGTGCCGCTGGAGGCGTGCAGACGGACGATCTCACTTTGCGGAACGGCGAAAAGTCCGAAAGGATAGGTGTCGCGGAGGTCGGTCTTGACCATAAACGGGAGTCTGGCCAGGTCGTCCAGACTCCTGATGCAATCGCGGGAAAGACCCCGCTCGTCCATTCGGGAACGGAACAACCCGACATTATCATAGGCATGCCGCACGATCTTCTGAAGGCGGGCAAGTTGGAGTTCACGCAGATAATCCTTGTTGAGATAATCTGACGCGCTGACATTGTCATTGGTTGCCAAATTGTTCATTTTTACTGCCATTCTTTTTCCGGTACGGATCATGCCGCACCTTGCTTTATGTTAATTAAGAATACGATTTTGTTAATGTAGCATGATTTTTTTTTATTTTCAAATAACTATAATGATTTTCTCTGTACAACCTGCCGTAAAATCGTGATTTTTTCTTTCAAATGCGGTATCTCGTGTTCCCTGACGCAGGCAAGCTCTTTTTCTGCACCGGAAAAATTTCCGGCGGAAACGTAAATGAGAGCCATATAGTAGTGATAAATGGATTTTTCCTTTGCCGGACCGTTTATTCCCTGCTGACAGGTCTGCACCGCAAGAGCTGTGTTTCCGGAACGCAGTGATGAAGTTATCAGATTTACCGCCGCTGAACGGTCGGAGTGATTACTTTTCTGCCAGCCGAGAAAATATTCTTTAAGTGAAGCATCAGAAGGCTGTCCGCCGTTTCCCGCCTCGATGGCTCTGCCCCAGGAAACGTGATCCGATACCCGGAAAAACGGTCTTGCGCCACAGAGGATATTTACTGCAAGCGAAACTGCAAGAGCTGCGGCGCACAGCAGCTGATTTCCCCGGGTGTTTTTCAGAAGCACGATAAAGAAATAAGATGCGCATATCACAAAATAAGGCAGCAGATGCAGACGGTATCTGCCGATCGGATCGCGCGCCGCAAGCGGCAGTGCAAGCAGTACAAGTATCGCAGGCAGCAGATATTCCCGGCGGCGCAGACGCAGCAGAAGCAGAAAAAATCCGGCAAGCGCGACCGGCATGAGAAGTCCGGGCCCGGGAAGGTATTTCAAAGGTGTCATGCGGCTGCGGAGAAAATACCAGTTGAGATTTTCCGGCATTTCATAAGCAAGGAAAAACTTTGATGCGCGTCCGGGAAGTCCGGCGGTCAAACTGTGAAAAGCTTTCTTCTTTGCGGCCTCCGGAGCCGCTTCCGCCGCTCCTGATTTTTCAGCATGGAAACTTACCGTGTAGCTCATCACCCGGAAAAACGGATTGAATGATCCGCTGAAAACCATATTGAAACCGCCGGCGGCACTCCACAGCATCAATACTCCGGCAAGCATGAAAAAAGCCGCACGGCGTTTTCCGTCAAAAAAGGTTTTGACGGGAAAAATGACGGTCAAAAGCAGTGCCACCGGGCGTCCGATCGAACTTACTCCCAGCAGAATGCCGGAAAATAACGCTGATTTTGACGGATAATGTTTCACCCGGCATCTCACATATCCCCATACTCCGGCAAGGATCAATACCGTGGTGATGCTTTCCTGAAGTATGCAGAAATCATAAAGCAGCAGCGGCGCATACAGAGCATAGAATATTCCTGCACACAGGGCGGTTTTTCTTTTCCCCCACAGCATCAGTACCAAATCGGCGGTCATGACTGCACCGGCGGCTCCGGCAAGACTCTGGAGTATCACCACTGCCGGTATGCAATGCTCATTGCCGTTGAACAGCCAGACCAGATATATCAGAATGCGGTGTACGACAAAAAGCGGATGAAATTCTTTCCCGGGTGCCCACTCTGAAAAGCGCAGCAGGGTTTCCATATCCAGTCCGGGTATCCGGTGGAAATAACGGAACGGACTGGTGAGCCAGCAGAGAAAAAACACTCCTCTTACAATGACGGATGTAAAAAATACCGACAGCAGTATTTTCCTGCGGGATAAGAAGATATGCATACCGTCAATACTCCGTCACTTCCAAAATATTTCCGTCACTTCAGTATTTCACCGCTTCGATATCCGCACCAAGAGCCTGCAGCTTTGCGGTCAGGTTTTCATATCCGCGGTAAATTATATCGGCGTGATCTATGGTGCTGGTACCTCTGGCACACAGTGCGGCGATGACCATCGCCATACCGGCACGGATATCCGGACTGGACATATTCTGCGCATGCAGTTCTGTTCTGCCGCTTATAACCACCCGGTGAGGATCGCAGACGATGGCACTTGCGCCCATGCTTATCAGACGGTCGGTAAAATAAATACGGCTTTCAAACATCTTTTCAAAGAACATCACCGTTCCCTCACACTGGGTGGCGGCAACGATGGTGCAGCTCATCATATCGGATGCGAACTGCGGCCACGGTCCGTCGGCTATTTGAGGAATGTGACCGCCGTAGTCGCACTGGATCTTCGGCATCTGATTTCCCGGCAGGTGGATGCGGTTTGATCCCAGAGTCATCCTTACGCCCAGTTTTTCGTATACACGGTGCAGCATCCAGTGATCGCGTTTGGTGATGCCGTGAACGGTGATCTCTGCTCCGGTGGCGACTCCGAGAGCGATGTAGCTTCCGGCTTCGATATGATCTCCGGCGACAGTATGTTCACCGCCGTGGAGTTTTTCCACACCTTCGATGACCATGGTATTGGTTCCCCCGCCGGTGATCTTTGCTCCGAGAGTGTTGAGAAAACGGGCGAGATCGCAGACATGCGGTTCACCTGCGGCATTGTAAAGAGTGGTGGTGCCTCTGGCGGTAACGGCGGCAAGCATGATCTGTTCTGTGGCGGTGACACTTGCCTCATCAAGAAAAAGTTCCCTGCCTTTGAGACCGTTGGGCGCACGGAAACAGTAGGTGTCTCTGCCTGACATGGCGGCTCCGAGTTTGGTAAGACCGTAAAAGTGTCCGTCAAGTCTGCGTCTGCCGATCACGTCTCCGCCCGGAGGATAAAGTTCAGCTGATCCGCAGCGGGCAATCAGCGGAGCCGCAAACAGAATGCTCGTCCGGTTTTTTGAACAGAGTTCTTTCGGAATAACGGTGTCTTTGATCTTCGAACATTTTGAACGCAGTGTACCGTTTTCAAAGGAAAACTCCACCCCCAGTGCTCCTGCGATCTCCAGCATGCTCCGCACATCACGGATATCCGGGACATTGTGCAGAACGATCTCTTCATCAGTAAGCAGCAGTGCCGCGATCATCGGCAATGCCGCGTTTTTGTTTCCGCTTACAGTAACTTCACCGCCGGTGAACCTGCCGCCGTTGATACGCAGACTTTCCATTATCATTCTCCATAAAAATTTGATTGTACAAAGTAATTTAACAGTTGGCAGCCAAAAATGCAAGTTTAATTTGCATATTCAAGTTGAATAAAGTCCTCCGGAATTGTATATTTATTCTGAATACAGTACAGGAGACAGACCATGGAAGATAAAATTTTACTCTGGCACGATCGCAAATCTGCCGCAACCAGCACCGGAGAAGATGATTTTCAGCCGTTCATCGAATTGAGTCTGCTTGAAAATATATCTGCTCCCGCCGGAGCTGTCATCGTTCTGCCGGGCGGCGGATACCGGGCAAGGGCATTCCATGAAGGTATGCCGGTGGCTCAAAAGTTTAATGAACTGGGATTTCACGCCGTCGTGCTTCAGTACCGGGTCGCTCCGTACACCTGGCCCGCACCGCAGCAGGATGTCATGCGCTCGGTCGCTCTGGTCCGGGCCAATGCGGAAAAGTGGAACATCGATCCATGTCACATCGCCGTCTGCGGCTTTTCCGCAGGCGGACATCTTGCCGCCTGTTCCGGTACCGCAGCTCTGGATATCAAGTACGCTGCCGGGGATGAGGCGGATAACGTATCAAGCCGTCCGGATGCGCTGGTGCTGTGTTACCCCGTCATAACCAATACGCCGGGCATCTGTCACTTCGGCTCTTTCCAGCAGCTTTCAGGATGCGAACAGCCGGATGAGGCATTTTTAAATCTGACCTCACTGGAAAATCAGATACGCGCAGCCACTCCACCGGCATTCCTCTGGCACACTGCGACCGATCAGGCGGTGAATGTGGAAAACTCCATCCGCTTCGCAAAGGAAATGTGGAAACACGGAAAAACTGCTGAACTGCACATCTATCCGGAAGGTCCTCACGGTCTCGGACTTGCTGAAAAACACAACGATATCCGCACCTGGCCGGAGCTTGCGGCAAACTTTCTGGAAAAGACCGGTTTCCCGCGTCATAAATAATCTGTGATGTATCCGGTATGAGTGAGGAGAAATTGAAAAAACCGCTGCCCCGGGCTGTTGCCTTTTTTGCTTCAGGAGCTTTTCTGGCTGCTGAAGCAGGCAGACTGCTGCTGAATTTTCAATGGGGCAATACAAACGTATACCTGCCGCTGATCTCCGGTCTGCTGTGCATGGTGTGCGGATTTTTCATCGTCTCATCCGGAGAGATAAGGCGCGGAGGTCTTACCGGACTTACCGGAGCATTGCTGCTCACCCTGCACGCCGGAGCGTTCAATCATCCGGTATCGTGGATATGCAGCTTCACCCTCGCAGGCGGCACGGCGGCGTTTTTTACCAGAACACGCAGAAAAAACACTTTTCTACCGTTTGAAACCGGATTTATCCCGGCTCTGGCGGCGGTGATCATAACTCCGCAGTTCACTGCGATGCTGTCGGCGGCGACCGGTATGCTGCTTACCGGAGTACTGCTTGTAAACTCCGTAAATCTGAAACATTTCCGCTGGCTGCTCCTGCTGCTCATACCGGTACAGGGACTGCTGTTCAATGGTATTGGATATTCCGGCAGAACGCTCCGCAATATGAACGATCTGCGGCACACTGCGGTCGCAGCACTGCCTTCAGCACTCATACCGGATGCTCCGCGCGGCAATGTATCGGTACTTCAGATATCAGGAAGCAGACATTTTTCCGACACCGTTCCATGGAAACATCTGCCTTTTGTAAAAAATACCGTACAGCTGGCAGCGGATGACCGGACGGCTCCCGGTGTACAGCTTGAACAGTTTGAGGATGCCGGACGCAAATTCGATGTGATCTCGGTCGAAATGCCGCCGGCATGGCACAGCAGATCACTGCAGAAAATGCTGGAAAAACTGGAAGGACTGCGAGATACGCGGCATGGTGTGATCGTCTTTCCATCCTCAATGCTGCCGCTGTTTCCCGGAAAAAGTTTTCCGGTCCCCGGATCGGACGGCAGACGTTTTGTTTCCGGCAGTGTGCTGCCTGAAAACCTTGCGCCGGAAAACCTTGACCGCGTTCTTCAGCAGCACCTTGAGGCGGCAGAGGCAGAGGAATTTATGCCGCCTGGAGTATTTACAGCATTGTTTCACTCTGAAAACAAAATCAAAGCACATCCCGGAAATACAGAAAACCACCATCCGGCAGAACGGTCATGGTGGTTCTGGCTTATGCTCGGAACTCTGTGGCTGGCGGCAAGGACCCTGCTGACACGCAAAGGCGGCAGTTCAGCATTTTTCGCCTCGCTCGACAATACCGCTTCTGTCACACTGGTGGTCATCTGTGCGTTTTACAACATCGTTGACAACCGGATGTATTCCAATATGAGCGAACTGTTTCTGCTGTGGGTGATCGTACTTATGCTGCCGTGCTTCGGCCGCCGGGGACCGGTGGAAAAAGCTCTGCTGCTCTGCTCCATGATACTGCCGTGGCTCCTTGCCGGGGCGGAACCGGGGGCAAATACCGCTTTTGCGGCTCTTGCCGCCGCTTTGATCTCCGCATTGTCAGCCGGTATAACTTCCGCCAAACTGATGCTGGAAACCGGAGCGGACAGAAAACAGCTTACTGCCGCTTCGATCCTCGGAATACTGTTTGGCACAGTGATATTTATCTGGCTTTACAATCCTGGAAACATCGTTCCGCTGCTTGCGATCGCAGTGGCACTGCGTTCCAGCTGCCTGCTGCGGAAGTAAGGTTACACTGTTACCAGACGCGATACCGGACGGGCAAGTTCCGTAAGTGCCCAGACCAAAGCATCAAGGCGGTCCGGAGATTTTACTGAAGTAAGCGGATTGTATCCGGTAAGCTCATCTTCAAGATCGCGGAACATTCCGGCATGCGAGACTTTGCCTTTTTCGTACAATGCCGCCACCGGCTCCGCCCGGATGAATTTGCCGCGTGTCGCCCGTACCGCAGTAAAACTCAAATCAGGATCAAATTCCCGCAGCAGATTTTCGATAAGATCTCCGCCGTTGTTCACTTCGCCAGCCACCCGGTCGGCTTCCAGTTCGTGATAAAGTTTCACGACCTCCTTTGCCCATTCAAGCGGCGGCAGGCGGCAGCTGCGGTCGGCAAGCACATAATATCTGCCGTCGCATCCGCGGGCAGCGGCAACGATACCGGTCAGGTCGCTGCCGGATGAGGAGGTGACTGCCGGATCCACTCCGATGACGATCCTCTCAAGCGGGGGAGTGTTCAGCACCCGGTGTTCATCCAGTTCGCTTTGCTTCCACAAAGCTCCAGCGGCTTCATCGAGAAAACGTCCCTCCATGAACCTTGCCCGCTGACGTGCCGGAAGACTGGCAAGAGTCGTTTCGATATAACCCGGCGGCAGATTGCAGGCGTTGTCAGCCGGATTTATCCGGATACTGGCATAATCATCCGGATTACGCAGAGCAACCCGGTCGGCGGGATCGACTTTTTCGATGAAAATGCGGTATGTCCAATGCGTTTTTCCCGGCGGATTGCAGTCGAAAAACGCTTTGTTTTTCAATCCGGGCACATTTTGAGCCAATCTGGTGAGAGCTGTGGTCACGCTGCTGTAATCAAGTTCGCTGCATTCATTGAAATAGACTGTGGCAAACTCTTTACCGAGGATCTTGTCTGCGCGCTGGGCATCATCAAGTCCGGCGAGCCAGATCTCCGAACCGTTGGTAAAGGAGAAAAAATTTTCAGTTTTATTGTAAGTGTATTTCACATCAGGGAAACGCAGCTTCATGACTTTGGGAAAGGTATCCATACCGATAGCTGTTTTGACACCGTTGAAATGTCTTCTTATGACAACATGACGTCCTCCGGGGACCTTGAGGGCACGGACCGCCAGCGCACAGCACAGAGCAAAGGTCTTGCCTGACCGGCTTCCGCCGAACAGCATGACATTCACTGCCGGACCGGAGAGCAAAGAAAAAGCCGCCTTTTGGGCGGCTGTGTATTCAAAAGATGCCATGAATGCTCCTTTCTGCGTCAGGCAGTCTGCCGGGGAGGCATCCGGCTGAGGGTCGAACGCAGAAGCTGACGCAGTTCCGGATACCGCCGGATGACCCTGAAGATCTTGCGGTGCATCGACTGACGGCTGATGCCGTGCAGTCTGCTCAGGTCTGCCACCGTGCAGGGGCGGCCGGATGAGGGGGCAATGATCTCGCGCAGGATCTCCAGAGTGTAGCTGTCCAGTTCCATGAGATAACGGAGAAATGCGGCAAGGTCATCCATGGTGATTGCCCGGTTTTCCTCCTCCTCTTCGCATCCGGGGACCGGAAACGGATCGCGCAGGGATTCAGCCCAGTCTCCGAGACCGGAAAGCCCCACCAGTCTGAATCCGCGGTCGATACCTCTGGCACTTGCCTTGTAGTAGCGGCAGGATTCACCATAGTTGCAATCCGTACAGCGGCCGCTGCCGAAATATTTTCCATAACAATAAGGACTTTCTTCGTGCATAAAATTTCATCCTCTCAAAATGTTGACACTTGCTGAAGAATTCAAATCCGCAATGAAGATCTCCGCCCGCGGAGCTATAAGCTGTTTTTCCCGGCGGTCCGGAGCAGAATACTGTCTGCGGCCCATGCCCTCCACGGTTTCAGAGATCAGGATCCGGTCTTCTACCAGCCGCTCCTGCCGGGTGAGCAGGAACAGAGCCTGCTCACAGACGGCGGCGATGTAGCTTGCACTGCCTTCATCCGCCGGAACGCGGAGCATGGCGCGGATATCATTTTCCGCCATGGCGACTGCGGCTGACATCTGTTCGCTGCCGCTTTCAAAGAAAACGGCGCGGAGCAGATGATTATTGAAATAATTTTTTGCAGTTTCAAGAGTTATCATGGCTTGCTGCTCTTCTTTTGAAACAGTTGATTTTTATTGCCTGAAGATCAGGCGGAACGCAGTCCGGCGAGAGCGGCGGCACTGGCTTTGAGTCCTTTGATGCGGCAGCAGCGCTGTTTGGCGTTTTTGAACTCAAAGGTGAGTTCCCCCAGTGCGGTACGGCGGATACCGTCAAAACCTTTCGGAGTGGAATCACTGTCGGCAATGGCACGTCCGCGCAGATTGGAAAGACCGAATCCGCTGGGATCGATCAGCCAGGCATCGGTATCCGGCACATCCGGATCTGCCATGATGCTCAATCCCCTGCCGTTGATCTCGTTGACTATTACGGCAACGTAGGCACCGCGGCGGGCGTCGGAACGCAGGATCTGCAGACGGTCCTTGTATTCGCACGAAAGTACACGCGCCTGACCGGGACTGCACAGTATCTGCATGGGTTCACCGCCCTCTGCCATGACCATCTGGGCGGCGTCATTCACCAGGTAACTGTCCAGCATGGCTGAAGCGGCATCGACCTCAAGTGCGCCTTCACCGGTGGCAAACGTGTAAAGACCGCCTGCTTCACCGCGTACTCCCGGACCTGCGATGACACGTCTGCCGAAAAGAGCCACCCGGTTGAGATCGCGCGAAAGATCGGCAAGGGCGACTGCAGTCTGGCGGTTGAGCTGATTGTCGGCACTGCCGAACACACTCACGGCAAGAGCACTGCCGGAAAGCACGATCTCTTTGCGGAAAATCTGAGTGGTGTTGTAGTTGACACCGGAAAGTGCGTAATTTTCCTCACCGTCTCCGTTGACAGTCGCTTCTTCCATGGGGGTTGAGACGATTTTGAAAATGCCTCCTTCCTCAGGCAGGGTTTCAGCGGTAAGTGTGCTGCCGTTGGCGGAGACAAGTTCGACAGCAGCATTGACACCATCCAGTGACTTCACCGCAAAAAGTGCGGAGTCACCGTCAAGTGTGAGCAGAGTGCCGGGACGGAGTTTTGCGGAATCTCCGGAGTTGAGAGTAAGCATTCCATCTGCGGCGGCGACTGCCGTGACAGCACGTCCGGATATCTGATCTTCCAGCCATTCATGTTTCTGTGCGGTCGCATCAGCAACACGTCTGAAGTTGCTGATAAAACGCGGCTCATCCTTGATGACACTGGAAAAAATGTCAGAAAGATCACGGCGTGCATTGGCGAAACTGTAAGTGTAAAGCATAATTTTTTTCCTTTATTATTTTATTGATACTGTTTACTGCTGTCCCGGAACATGGGCGAGACTTGCGGCGATCCTGCCGATGCGGTCCTGCTCATGAATGGCGGAACCGTCTGCAGCGGAAGAGATGACCGGAATTTCTCCTCCTCCGCTTTTTATGCTGGAATAGAAACAATGCGGACTGCTTTTCTGCATCCCGGCAAGAAAATCATTCACAGCCTGTTCATCGTTCAGATCCAGTTGATGTCTGGCGGCAAGATAATCAAGGAAATCAGGATCGCTGCAGTTGGATCTCCCGGCGATCTCCTGCAGCTGCTGACGTCTTTTGATGCTCTGGTGTTCGACTTTGAGCTGATCCCGCTCACGGATGACGCTGTCTTTTTCTGAAATCAGGGAATCGGCGTCAAAATTTTCAAGTTCGGCACGTTCAAGAGCATTGATCTCTTCTCCGGCAAGCAGTTTTTTTATGATTTGATTGTAATTCATCGTTTTTCATTCCTCCATTCTGAAAATCATGCAGTTCTTTCGATCTCCTCAAGGATCCGGTTCCGGTCGGATGCTCCGACAGTGCCGAGGGCGTCCAGGAGATCGAGGGCTGAACGGCGCAATGCCTTGCGGAACTCCGGTCCGGAATCCAGATCCTTGAGCTGCAGCAGACCGGCTATGGAACCGGCAAGGTCGCGCACGGCAAACTTGCGGTTGTAAACGGTCCGCGGTATTTTTACGCCCGGATCAAACTTCTGCATGAGCAGCCAGGCATTTCTTTCAGCCTGCTCCAGCAGATCCGCCCGCGCAGCGAGAAACTGGCAGACATTCTGAAAATCCCATGCTTTGGATTCAGCCGTCTGTAATTCCCTGCCGGGCGATTGTACCGCAAGCCCCACAACATCGTAAAGTTCGCGTTTCAGGCAGGCATTCTCTTCGCGGATAGCGGCATTTTCCACTCCGCTTGGACTGATGAAGCGGCTGATACCCTTTTCTTCAACAGATTCGACGATGGCTGCGGAACGGGCAACTGTTGCGGCAAAATTGCCGTTTCCGTTTCCATTGCCGGCAAGTCTCTTACCGCCCCGGACGAAAGCATCAGAGACCACCAGCATGCCGAACATCTGTTTCACCACATTCATCTGCGCTTCAGATTCATTGTTGAGGATAGCTTCACTGATCCTTACCACATCCTCAAACCAGTGGCGTGACTCCAGACCGAAACCGTCAGGCTCTGTGACTTCGACAAAGGGTACGGCTCCTGCCGGATTGACTCCGCCTGCGATCTCACGCACTCCGGATACCCCGGACTCAAACAGACGCCAGCGGTCACGTTCGACCAGGCGGCGGCGGATACTGCGTTCCGGCGGAGAAAACGGATCATCGTTTTTCAATTCATCTTCAGATGTAAGCACCCAGAGCAGTCTGCCGTCACTGCCGTATGCCCAATCCACCACCTGAAGCGGGGAAAGTGCACGGCAGTAAGGCCGCAGCCGCTCACGCTGCGCCCGTTCCAGATCCACCGGTCCGGAAAAGTGCGGAGCTTCAACACTCAACCACGCCCTGCCGTAAACGTTGAGCAAGGTGGAAAGCTGACGCATGACCTCATTCACCCGCAAACCGGTACGGCTGAAATCCTCCTGCAGCTCCGGATCTCCGCCGTGACGCTGCGGATCAACAGACAGAACATACTGGGTGATGCGTCTGGCTATGGCGCGGGGATAGTTGAAATAATAGGCCCGTCTGCGCCGCTCCTGAAATTCTATTTCGATCTCAGAAACGTGCCGGATCAGCGCGCGGTCTATATATTCCGCACCTCCGGAATAAGCGGCGGCACTGCGCTGCCAGACGGCTTCGGAGGCGATATACTCCGGATGACGCCTGGTAAACAATATCTCATTCATTTTGTTTTTTCCTTTCTGATTTCCGCAGGATATACTCTGCAGGACAGCCCGTATAAAGCTGCAGAACCGTTTGTGATCTGTGTTGTGCAGCGGCAAGGTTCTTTTAAAGCTCTTTTTCTTCCGGTTTCAGCCGGATCTCCAGCGGCTCACCGACTGCGATCTCCCGGCGGTCACGCCACGAGTCCGGACGGCGGTTCTTCAGCCAGAACACTGCCGCCCGGACATCAGGCGGAACCTCCTTGCCCTCACAGGTAGCGTATCCGGTCGCACGGCGCAGAAGTGCCGCTTCCACCAGATCATCCTCCGCTGCCTTTGCCTCCTCAAACAACCGGTCAAACTCCGGATACTGACGGCGGTAACGGTGCAGCGTGGATAACGATATACCCAGCTCCGCTGCGATTCCCTGAAGCGATACTCCGCTTTCAAGAGCCTTGCTGATCCGGTCAAATTTCTGCCGGACAGACGATTCAAACTTGTTCATGATATTTTTTTACCTTTACTTTTTCTGACGCTGACAACTCCGCCATTCTTCGTCACCGCTTTCAACAGCCGTTTCATACCTGCAAGGGAATACACCCTCCCATGTTCCGAAATCATCGGATCTGATATTTGCATAAAAACCTCCATTTTTTATATTTTTATTGCACGTATGCAAGAAAAAGGGCAAAAAAAACCGTAAACCTGAAGGAAACAGCTTTTTCCGACACTGTATATAACAATATAATTGCACGTATGCAATTTATCAAGTGAAAAATTGCATTTTTTTCAAAAAAATTTGCAAGTATGCATTAAAGATGTTATATTACCACAGAGCGAACCGGAATGCTGATGATGCCGCCGGTTCAGACAACAGCCCATGAAGAGGAGATGAAAGTATGAAAATCACCGACACTTTGAGGAAACAGCTCCGTACGGCGATCGAACGTGCCGGCGGAGCAGGTGAATTTGCCCGCCGCTGCCAAATCGATGCCGCCAATATTTCCAGATATCTTTCCGGAAAAGTGAACTCCATAAGTGATACAAACTGGGAAAAACTTGCCCGTCATCTCGAACTTCAAATGCCTGCGGCAACAGCTCCTGAAACGATCCGTAATACCCCGGAACTGCGCGAATTCATCAAAGACGGCATGATGAAATTCAGCATCACCACACCTGCGGAGCTCACCAGGATCGCCGGATATGATTCTGTAAGTACCATTACCCGGCTGCTTGCGGGTGAACTCAACTGGTTTCCGGATGTCCTTTCACTTATTTTAAGTGCTCTGGAACTGCCGTTTGAACAGGCTCCGGTAAGTCAGACGGAACGTGAGATGCTGGTTCCTCCCGGCTTTTTTCACAGTGGTGGTCAGCTCGTGCGTCCGGTTCCGATCGTCAACTGGGCGAATGCGGCAAGTTCACTTGCCCAGCTTACCGCAAGTGATACTGCGCTTACCAGAAACTGGGATCCGGAATTCACTGATACCGTACCCGTACCTATCGGCGGAAGAAAAGATACTCTGGCTTTCAGAGTATGCGGTATTTCAATGGAACCGAAAATATTCGATGATGACATCATTCTGGTCGAACCGGTACATTCGCTTGAAGATGTTCCCAATAACAAGATCGTGGTTGCAAAATTTTCGGACAGTGATAACTTTCCGGAAACAGTTGTATGCAAAAGATTTCACCGGCAGAACGGACATCTGCTGCTGACCAGCGATAATCCGGAAGGTCAGATCATTCCGTTTGCTCCGGAAGATCTTGAATGGATCGGTATCGTCGTGCGGAAAATATCTGAATTATAACCGGTCAGTTTTCCTCTTCATCCTTTTTCTTTTTTTCCTTCTGAAAATTGATGTACTTGGCGCAGGGATGATTTTCGTGATAATCTGAAATCATCTCCATAATATCCCTGCGGGTAAGTTTGGTGGCTTCGAGCGCGGAGAGTTTTTCCCGGATGGTGATGATATCCTTTTCCAGATTTTTTATAGTGGAAAAGGTCTGCATGAGAAAGAAACCGATCACGCCGAGCAGAATGGCAAGCGTGCCCTTGAAAAACCAGTCGGATTTCATTGACTCCATGATGAACCTCCGAAAAGTCTCACGCCCCAATAGGCTTTCTGTGCGGCACACCATTTCACACCGTCCTCGCGCAGCAGATCATAGAACATATCATCGGCTTCGGCTTTGCTCCATTCAAACGGATGAGTGCGGTATATGAAGTCATGGGCGAATGCGGCGCGGAGAGCTCTGGTGTCTCCGGGCGGAAAAACGCTGCGCCAGAAAAAGCGCGGAACGCTTGCGCCGTCGCTTTTGAACCCGGCAGGAACCGTCAATACTTTTCCCTTCCAGTTGACGGTCAACTCTTCCAGCAGAGTATAGACATTGCCCTGCCGGTCACACTGATGTATGGCAACTTTAAGCATCATTCACCCTCTTTTCTCACCAGAGCGATTTCATCAGCGGTGAGTGCGCGATTATAGAAACGGAAATCGCGTATGTATTTCATAGTGGAACCTCCGGTCATGATATGGAAAGCTCCTTCCGTAAAGTTTACGGAACAGGATATCGTACCTGCCAGTTCACCATTGATATATACGCTCACATCGTTTCCGGTACGGCTTGCTGCAAGGAATACCCATTCATTGTCCTGTGTCTGAACAGATGAGTGAACAACGCTATTCTCCTGTCTGATCATGGTATATCCGTCTGCCCAGCGACCGCAGAAAATTACCCATGAGTTATCCCCCATCCACCAGAATACAACGTAATCGCTATATCCTGTAGGTCCCTTCGCCACCCAGCTTGTGACAGTAAAAGGACCCGTACCGACCGCAAACCTTTCATCGTTCACCTTGCCTTTGGTATAGCTGCTGTCACTGACAGTTCCGTCATAAACCAGACATGTTTTGCCATTAAGTTCACCGATGGAGCATCCTGACGGAAGATCGGACATATCCTGCCCGGTTTCGGCGGTCAATGACTCATTGAAACTTGCACGGAAAACCAGTCCATCCGTGATGACATTCTGCCAGAGGTTTTTCACGCCTACAAGGGCATCTGCGGAGTATATACCTCCGACAGCCGGAGTATATCCCTCATCGCAGAAAAGCCCCTCTGTGAGTTCCGTTTCAAAGGAATATCCGCCGTCTTTCAGGACTGCGCGGTATCCTGTCCACGTTTTACTTGCGGTATCGACAGAGGCGCATTTGTAGAACTGCATGGACTTACCGCAGACAAATATTTCATCGCCGATTTTCACGGCAAGATCACCGGGATTCACTTGTTTTTTCGGTACTGTAATCAGGTTTTCTTTTGAATAATTCGACATTTTACACCTCAATAAATCAATATACGACTGCTATTCTGTACTGTTTGATGTACCCGTTAAATCTGCCGTTTTCTTCACCGACCGGCTCTGTTTTTCCGATGGCAAAACTATCAGTCAGCACCAACGCATTTGAGTTAGTCATTTGACCGATCTCTGTGTTATCTATTTTTACAGTATAAATGCCATCTGCTGATTTTGTTAATTCAAAAGTGTGCCAGGCAGTATCAGGCTCGTATGCAAATTTATGTGCAGAGGCATAGCTGTTTACGCCGATTGCGATACAGTCTTTGCCAAAAAACCAGTCAACACCACTGTCTGACGTCGAAGGTCCTGATGAATAAAAATAATAACCGTTATTGTAATCATTAGCTGATGGCGTTGCTTTCATTTTGAAAGCAAACGACAACTTAAAGGCATCGACATCTTTGAGGCAGTTATCCACGATCAAATACCCGTTAGAAAAATCAGCTCCGTTATCACCGTCAAGTACAACACCATTATTCTGGACGGTATGTGAATTGCCGGATGAATCGGTCAAAGATGAGGTCATATCTATGTACAGCAAAGGCCTTTCCGTGGCTTCCTCTATCACAAACTGGATATTCAGCACTTTGTCGGATGCACCCTTGCTTGACACGGTAACGGTGCTTGCAAAACTGCCGTATGCGGACGGATTACCCTTTATGACCGAACCGTCAAGAGAAAATCCGTCCGGAAGATCGGAGCTTGAAAATTTAACCTTTCCGTTCACCGCAGAAGCGTATGGAGCAAGGTCAAATTCAATATAATGATACTGCATACCGGAGATCACCGGAACGTCAGAAAGAGTGATTGCGTTGTTATTCCAACTGTAATACTCACTTACCGGAATAACGTCCCCCTCCGGCACGGCATCCGTACCCTCGAAGCGCACAGGCTGAAAATCAAGATCATCATTCACCATGCCAAGCGTGACATCCGCGCCTGAACTGCCACCGCCGCCGCTGACCGTGAACGTCTGCTCTGTTTTGTTGTATCCAACAGGAACAGTAATATTTTTACCATCGTTTGTTATTGTCATTTCAGGAATGGTGGCAGTGGCGTCTTCAATCACCCTTCCGGCAGTTACTGTCACAATGTTGTCTTCGACAGTGATTTCAGAATCAGGCATTGTACCTGCGACACGTTCTCCCATGATGTAGGCTGTTTTTCCGTCAGAAATATCAGAGGCGGTGGCGGTCGTGTCAGAACCCCAGGGAGAACCACTCAAGTTCACTTCAACAAATCCATCGGCTGAATAACACTTGCCCGGTGATGGTGGTGTATCTCCGGTGAACACAAGTCTGTCAGTCAATCCGATTTCAAATCTGTAATCATCTCCATCCTTGTAGGCTTTATAGCCAGCCCAGTAAGGGGATTCGGCAGAGTAGAGAGCAAACTCAGACACATTCCATTGCCCAGAGCCAACAAGAAGATCATCCGTCAGCTCCAAAACGTAAGCACTGTATGTGCCTGAGGAAAATTCACGGCGTATCTCGTTAACACCCATGTAGTCCTCGCCACTTAATGAGTCGAGTAAAGCAAGGTTCGAGGTTGACGTGACACCATAGAGGTTTATTCTGGAGGTAGGATAGTACAGACTGCCGTTGTTATAAAATTTTATACGGTAGCCGTCAACCCTTTTTTTCTCGTTGAACTGAATTTTCAGTTGCGCTGGCGGGTATTCTCCGTCTGCGTAGATGGATTTGGCTTCCCAATAACTATGAGCCTCACCGAGACGAAAGGCATATCTTCCAACTCCGCTGTTGGAAGATATAGTGTACCAATCGGCTAACGATTCGGCGTCAGCGGGAGACACCAAATTGCTGTCAAGGCACTTGTAGTATACCGGCTCAACACCAGTTCCGGTGACAAGCTCGCCTTTAACATAGGCTGTTTTTCCGGTCGCAATATCAGAAGCGACAGCGGTCGCATCGCTTGTGTCAATACCGACTGTAATGGAGTTGACCGCAGTTGTCATGCCGTCAATGGAAAGCGGTCCTGTTGTTCCGCTTTTAGCACGGACGGCATCAGCCAGAACTGTCATTTTTTCATTTACGCTCATATTACCACGCTCCGTTTAAAATTGCTTCGTCCACATAACTCTTGATTTCGGCTTTGTCTGCATCGGTCCAGTAGTCTGTACCGCGGACGGGCGTGTAACCGGGATTTCCCTTATCGCCCTTTGAAACATACATCTGCCACGAGCTGTCAGTACCCGGTTCAGATGTGGTGAGCATGACTGCAATATAGAAAGAACCGTTATGTGTGACTGCATCATCTGCGGCATATTCCGTATCGGCTACCCATTCGCCGCGCATGTTGAATGCCTTATCGCCTTTATCGCCCTTGAACGGTATGGGATCCGACCAGTCTCCGGAGGTGTCGGACTGTTTGATGTAAACGCATCCGTCATCTGTCGCAAGATAGGCAAAATCTTTGGTTTCTGCATCGTATTGAGTGCGTTCTTCAAGAGTACCGGTCGCATCAAACTTGAATGCTTCTCCGCGTTCGCCCTGTTTTCCCTGCGGTATCTCCAACTGGATATTGAAAACCTTGGCAGTATCCGGACCGGAAGCATCGACCGTTGCTTTTGCAGGATAGCCGTACGGCACGCTCACCGCCGATGCGGTCGGAGTTCCAAATCCTGCAGCAACGCCCTGATCGCCTTTGACGTAAAAAGCGTCACTCCATGTTTCGCCGTTATCGGTTGAAAAACTTATGAATGTACAGTCATCCGGTGTTTCGCTCCACGCCACACCGTCAGCGGAATAGCGAATGATGACCTCTTTACCGGCGGCGGAAATACCGGTATCCCTGCCGCCTACGAACCAGTTGCCGTTGGGACCGGCATCCGGCAGGTGTTTGAGAGCTTCAGCTTCTGCGGCATCAGCTATCCCGGATGCCAGCAGAGCTTTTACCTCGGCAGACGTCATGTAAGCCGGATCAGAAAGAACACTGTCAGGAACTGCGTTGCTGCCCATAAAAATACGGTTCCGGAAAGTAATGGGAAAAAGCCATGAAAAATTTGCTGTTCCGTTTTCATCCAGTCCGGCAAGTTCGCAGGTAAAATCACCGGATCTGTTTTTGCCGAGGACTCCGATAAGAGAATCAACAGCGGTATTTTCTATGACAACTTTGATAAAAGTTCCGTTTGTCCCGGTGACCGTCTGTATACCGCCTGTTTTCAGGAACAGCGGTACGGTGGAGTGATCGAAATCATTATCCACGGCAAAAAAGAAACTGTGACAACTGTTGAACACATTGCCGTCCAAGGGCATAAGTTCCGCATTTTCCGGTGAAATATCTTCGCACCGCAGATCGAGAGTAAGTTCGACTGCAGTTCCCAGAACCAGTTCAAGAGTCTTGTTTCTGGCATTTCCGTATTCATCCGAAATAACTGCTCCGGATGTACCTGTTTTTAAAATTGCTGTTATTTTCTGCATGATAAATTACCTTTCTGTTGCTTCAGCCGGATCATAAAACTCCAGCACTTTTCTGAAATCGAACCGGTATTTTGCATTGAGATTTATTCCGCGCTCAATATCCTGGTGATCCGCAACGTAACGCTCCGGAGTGATGAAGTTTGTGTTTTTCACATATTCAAACAGCGAACCGGCAATATCTTCCAGAGATACCTCATCACCGTATTTGATCTCCGCGAGTTCATACTGTCTTAAAACCGCAGGTTCTCCCTGTATCACATCAAGACCCATCGGATCAAAAATACTCTCCCTGAACCTGCCGGGTTCTGAATAAGAAACATACGGCAATTTGACATCGCCATAACTGCCGCCCTGATATTTGTGCAGCCACATATCATAGCGTTCCGGCAGGATCTCCACAAAAAGATCTGCAGGTTTGTAAAACGGATATTTTATCTTTTCAGTAATGGTGATGACCTTTTTCACCCGGTGTACTGTGGTTCCCTGACTGTCTGTCTGGTATTCATAATAAAACACCGCACCATCCGGAGAAAAATAATAATCCTGTTCCTTTGCTTTATCAACAGCTTCAGCAAAAGTTTTCCCCTCGCCCAACCAGCCTTTTTTTATGCGGGTGATATTGCCGTCGTGTACGACACCGGAATATACATTGTTGAGCATGCGGTACCGCTGAAGCAGCCAATTGCCCGTTACAAACCCCTGATTTCCGTATGCTGCCAAACGCCCTGTGGTTGTAAGATCCGGCGGAGCGATATATTCTTCTCCCAGATATTTCCACATATTCTGTATTGATGCGATGGAGTAATCCGGCAGGACCAGGTCACACGGAACATATCCAAGGTTTCCGTGCAAAACCAGAGCTTCGACTGCAGTTTCCACGGCAGAGATACCGGCACGGTAATGAGTTTGTCCTGATTTGAACAATCTCTGATAAAGCTGTTGATTGTAATAATTATCGCGCTCACTGTAAGAGCCTGTCAGCTGCAGTCTTTCCATTGCCGCCAGAAATATTCCCTCCAGTGCAACGCCTAACGGCACTCCGGCAAGATCCGGAAACCCGAATTCGTTCCATCTGCTCACTTTTCCTGCTCCTCTTCCGGAGAGACAGCCATTTTGGTCGGAATGATGAAACGGTTGCGCCAGTATATTTTTCCGCCGGTCCACCTCTGGATCACTCTGGTGCCGTCTGCTGTAATTTCGGCAAGCAGAACATACGGCTCATTTTCGCCCGGCAATGTATCATTACTGCCAAACCATTCAAAGTCGTCATAAGTTGTTTTAAAATAGCCGTTTGAATGATTTTTAACGACAAGTTTGATGAAGAGATACCTGCCTGCGACATCCCTGCTTGTTCTATTCATAAACCCGGATACATCGGTCATGCCGCAGTAAGCAGAAGAAGGATCTCCGCCGTCAGAGATCAGCACATGTTTGATCTTGCCGTCATCGTCCCATTCATACGGAGTTACTTTGAAATAATTGTTATAGCTGTAACATCCGGTACTGTTGATAATTACCAGATCCATACCTGAAGCACTTCCGGAACCGGTGATTCTGTAAATGTTTCCGGGGTGAGGGGGGAACGCTTCGGCGAGTCCTGAAAGCTGAACTTCTGCGACAGCTCCCGGATCGCAGTCGCTCATGACAATTCCGCATGGATCTGCAAGTCCGGGTGACATACTGCAGTGACCTGAAAACCCGTCAGTTCCGGAAAAGCTGACCGGTTGTCCCACTGTCACATAAGTATTGGCTTTGATTTTTTTTCTTCCGGTATTGATACAGGTGATGGAAACGATCCCTCCACCGGCACTGCCGGGTACGGATGGACCGAGGATACCGATCCTGTTGAGCATATCAGATACCCGGTTGAACCGTGAAGCCGATTCAGGATGCCAGACATCTCCCGGGGAAACATGACAACTGGTATCCATATCATCCGACTCCCAGCATATTGAGATCATTGGATCTGTATACTTTGCTGACAAAAACATTTTTTGTTCCCAGCGGCCAGACCACATCCCAACCGCCTGCGGATACAGTTCTGCCGTTGACTGTTTTTCCGCTGCTTATGCGTATGGCAAATTTCAGAGTGACATCAATAAGTTCCTCACCTTTGCGGTTGACATACGGATTTCCGGAATCAGCTCCGAGGAACAGAACTTCTCCGGCGGCCCAGCCGTGAAAAGCTTTGCTGTTGATACTTCCGGCAAGATTGGCGATCTTTTTGCGGAATCCGGTGGTATACGAAGATGTATCAAGCGACAGGACACAATTTTCCCGTATGGTGGTACTTATGATATCCGCGCCTGAAATGACACATGCTGCTCCGTGTTTGCCGTTCCAGTTGATAAGATTGCCGACCTCCGGAGCATTCGGACCGTATGCTGTTGTGCTTTCTCCTGCGAGGATATGTTCGACCGTATTGGATGAATCCAGATACCAGCGTTCATCGTATGCCCGTCGGTTGGCGAACTTCACGTTTCCGGCTTCAACAGTCTGCTGTTCGTAATGAACTTCTATTTCGTACACACCTCCGCCGTGATATTCCACGATCTCGGCGTTTTCCAAACCGGCGCATCCGATGACACCGGGGGCGGCATCAAGAACAGCGGCAAGCACCTCTTCATCGCTGATCTTCTCCGGTTCGGCATTACGGGTGTGGTATGTAAGAACGGCAGAGCAGACAACGCGGTCGGAATTCATGCTTTTGATACGGTCGCTCAAAAGAAATACTTCCATAAACAAACTCCTTAATTATAATATTTTTCACTGCTGATATTCCGGAGAAGATCGCAGGTTTTCCGCAATATCCGCAATTGTTTCAACGAACATGCGGCGATAGTTCCGAGTTCTGCGCCGGAACCGTCATCGTGAAATACCGGCATGGCGGCAGCAACGGGGTTTCCGGAAAAATTTTCCGTTTCAAACCGGGCGTTACCGTACTTTTCCGGTATATTTTCTGCTGCTGCTCCGGGCATACGGCTGTTTTCCTGCGGCACATCCTGAATGTCAGATATCCGTTCTGTGCCGGGCAGATCCGGTTGAAACACCGGCATGGCGACGTTTCCGGGGCTGCCGGATGGATTTTTCGCTTCAAACTTGACTTGATTGTATTTTTCCGGTATATTTTCTGATGTTTCCTCCGGGGTCCTGCTGTGTTTCCGTTCCGGATTTTCCGGCGTTTTTTCACTTTCAGACCTGCTTTTCAGTCCGGGATCGAACATAAACTCAAGATCACCGGCGCGTTCTTTTTTTCTGAACAGCCCGGTCACCGGCAATTTAAAAATATTCATGATACTCCTTTCTGTACATTTTAAAAAAATCGCGGCGGTCAACTCCGCCGTACTTCGTCACCCAACTTGAAAAATACACAGTCAGGCAGTACATTATGATACAGGGATACCGATGCAGACCGGGATCATTCTCCGTCTGCCACAGTGAACAGGGGTGAAATTCCCCGGCTGTTGCGCAACCGTCAAAGCCGGATCCTGCGGTATCATAAAAAGTGCGCATAACACGAAAAGGCGGCTTCAAGTGCCGCAGGGATGAAGATGTTGATATTGAAGATTTGCCGGTATATTCTGCCTGCTGTCTGTGCGGTGATGTCATTTCAGGCGGAGGCACGCAGGATAATTTCTCTTTCACCGGCGGCGACAGAAGTTGTTTATCTGCTTGGCAGGGGAGATGAACTCGTCGGCAGAAGCAGTGCCTGCGATCATCCGGCGCAGGTGAAAAAACTGCCGGTGACCGGAGATTTCGCCCGTCCTGACACAGCAAAGATCCTGAAACTCAAACCGGATATCGTAATAACCAATGATCTGATAGTTCCGTCAGCGGCGAATATTCTGCGCCGGTTCAATATAAAGGTGGTATTTGCCCCCTGCCGCAGCATACAGGGATATCGTGAAATGATAAAAACTCTGGGCAGGGAACTGGATGCGGAAAAAGAGTCTGCTGCCGAACTCCGCAGGATCGATGCTTTTATTGAACAGTGCCGTAAAAACAGAAAATTTGATTTGAAGATCCTGTGTCTGATCTGGCATCATCCGGTGATTGCCGCCGGAGACCGGACTCTGATGAGTGAACTGCTGGCTCTTGCCGGAGCAGAAAATTGTGTGAAGGAAAACATCACCGGATATTTCAAGCCTTCATCCGGATACCTGCTGAACTGCGGAGCCGATGCAGTGCTGGTTTTTGAGAATCCGTCAAGGTACAGGAAAAATCCGGTGCTGCGTCACATGAAAGCGGTGAAAAACGGCTGCATCATTTATTTTCCCCATGCCGAACTGCTTCAGCGTCCGGGACCGCGTTTTACTGAAGGTGTATTGAAATTGCGGGAGTATCTGGAAAAATGAAAAAAAAGTTCAGGAAGCTTCTTCCATATCTTTTTCCGGCGGCCTCGCTGGTGCTGCTTGTACTTCCGCTTTGTGCCGGGGAAGGAACATTTGTATCGGATCCGTTGTTCAAATTCAAACTGTTCCGCGGACTGCTGGGTTTTCTGACCGGCGGTGCGCTGGCACTCTCCGGAATGATTTTTCAGGCGCTCTTCCGCAATCCGCTGGCCGACCCATACATACTGGGAGTCTCTTCCGGCGCGGCGGCGGGAGCGGCGGCGATGTTCATTACCGGAGCTGCCGAACTGCTGTTCATACTGGTTCCTGCCGGAGCATTTGCCGGAGCACTGCTTACACTCGGAGCCGTTCTGCTGATAAGCGGCGGTGCGCGAAGTACGGCTGACCGTCTGCTGTTGAGCGGAGTCATTGCCGGGATCATTCTGTCGAGTGTGCTGATCTATATGATAAGTATTTCCGACTCCGAGCAGCTTGCCGGTGTGACCTGGTGGATACTGGGGGATCTTCAGGGCGGCACGCCATTTACGACGGGTTCGCTTGCGCTGCTTTCGCTGCTGGTGCTTACCGGAGTCCGTTATTTTGCGAACGACCTCAATGCGCTGGCGCTGGGCGAGGAAGCGGCGGCACTGCTTGGGACAGATGTACGCCGTATGCGACTGTTTTTTGTGATCTGCGCCTCACTGCTTGCCTCGTCAAGTACTGCGGCGGCAGGAGTCATCGGCTTTGCCGGTTTGATAGTACCGCATGCGGTCCGTCTTGTGCTGGGGAGCGATCAGCGCAAGATCCTGCTGCCGGTATTTTTTGCCGGCGGCTGTTTTCTTCAGCTGTGTGATCTGATCGCCTCGGCATTATCCGGAACGCGTGAGATGCCGGTGGGAGTAGTCAGTTCCTGCCTTGGCGGGAGTATTTTTCTTTATCTTCTTGCCCGCAGGAAAGGGAGGTGAACAGTATGAAACTTGCAGCAGAAAACCTCACCTTTTCCTACGGCAGCCGTAAGATCACCGATCTGCTTGATATAGAGATAGAACCGGGCAGGCTCACATTTCTGCTGGGAGCCAACGGCTGCGGCAAGAGCACACTGGTGAAACTTTTAAGCGGTCTGCTTGAACCCTCCGGAGGAAGGATAACTCTTGACGGAGTGGATTTGAAAAAAATCAGTATGAACAGCCGTGCCAGACATATCGGAGTGATGCTTCAGCAGGGATTTCCCGCCCTGGATTTCACAGCGGAAGAATTTGTACTTCTGGGCAGGAACTCCAAACTTCCGCGACTGTCTGCTCCCGGGGAAGCTGATATAAAGGCGGTACGTCATGCATTGGAACTTTTGAGGATGGAGTCCTTTGCGGATAAGGCAGCCAACCGTCTTTCCGGCGGAGAATTCCAGCGTCTCTGTCTGGCATCGGTATTATCGCTTGAGAGCGAGATACTGCTGCTGGATGAGCCGGTTTCGGCGCAGGATCCGGCGCAATCGGCATTGATATTCGAGGTGCTGCGCAAGTTATCAAAAGAAAAGAGCATACTGGTGATTTCGCACGGACTTGATCTTGCCTCGTGTTATGCGGAGCGTCTGCTTCTGCTTGCGGGAGGCAGAATCTTTGCGGACGGCACACCGCAGGAGATACTCACCGGTGAAAACCTTGAAAAGCTCTACGGACTGCCGGGTTTTTCGGCATTTCCTGCGGGCACATTCCGTTTTCAACCGTCGCCTTGACATTGTTCTGCGGCATTTCTGCCGTACATATCCTGCCACTGTCGGTGCCGAAAATTTTGTATATATTTTCAAAAAACCGCTTGCAAAAGCAGAAAAACGGACTATATTATTAAAACTGGAAGGAGTTATAGAAGACTTTCCAGTGCTGAATGGAGTTCAGCCGACGTGGCGGAATGGCAGACGCGCTAGGTTCAGGTCCTAGTTCCTTCACCGGAGTGGGGGTTCAACTCCCCCCGTCGGCACCATATTTGGAAAGTATGGTGAATGATCTTCTGAAGAGTGATTGCGGGTATGGCATATCGGCTGTGCACCAGCCTTCCAAGCTGGTTAGAGGGGTTCGACCCCCCTTACCCGCTCCATTTGGTGGGATTCCCGAGTGGCTAAAGGGGGCAGACTGTAAATCTGCTGGCACTGCCTTCGATGGT
>JAZSGR010000164.1:0-14162 GCA_045532825.1 Victivallaceae bacterium
TTGACAATTTGTCCTAACACTGCCATATTATGTTCTTGAGGATTCATGATTTTCTCCTTTGGATTGTAGCAGAGAAAAAGGTAGCATGAATCCTCTTTTTTGTCAAATCAGAAAAATTTTATGGGATATCTGTGAAAATAGTCAAAAAAATGTTATCCGCGCCAGCATTTACAGGTTGACAAAATATATTTATGCTGTATATTATTAAGATGAAAGAATTGGACTGTAAATAACAATAACAAACTTGTAAGAGAGGTAAATAATATGTCTCAGCATCCGAGTCTCCGTGTCGGCGGCAAGATCCGCAAGATCCGTAATGTCATGAAACGCTACGAGCGCATCGACGTTCTCCGCGCCGATGGCCGTATTCCTGAAGAAAAGGTCATGGGTCTGCCCAAGACCAAGCCGGTCGAAATCTGACCGGTTCTGTTCAGCCGGTATATCTCAAAGATTTTTCCGGCGCGATGTATTCAGAAAGGGTGCCGGGACTCCGGCACTCTTTTTTTTGAACGCTCCGCACATCCGGGAGGATCATCATGGATTTCAGTGATATTATTTTCAAACGGCGCAGTATCAGGCGTTACACTGCGGAAAAAGTATCTGATGCCGATCTGCGTAAACTGATAGAATTTGCAAGAGTTGCACCATCCGGAAAAAATGGACAAAATCTGCGTTTCTGCGTGATACGGCATGAAGAACTGGTCAAAGAGATTTTCACCCGTACAGCCTGGGCAGGCTTTGTCACTCCGAAACGCACTCCTGTCTGGGGCAAAGATGCGCCGCAGGCATTCATAGCCGTTACAGCAAAAAACGACGCCTGCAGTTTCACTCTCGCCGCCGATGCCGGAGCCGCGATACAGAACATCCTGCTGGGAGCAGTATCCCTCGGTCTCGGAAGCTGCTGGATCGGTGCCTTCAACAAACTGGAGGTCAATCAGCTGCTTGCCCTGCCGGAAGATACCGGAGTCATCTATCTTGTCGCGCTCGGATATCCGGCAGAAGAACCTATCCTTGAAGATGCCTCTGATCCGGAACACATCAAATATTATCTGGATGACAACGATCAGCTGCACGTTCCCAAGTTGACGGCTGATGATTTGACGACCTGGAAGTGATGTTGTTTTGCTGCTGCGGGAGCTTAATAAAACCCGCAGTCAGCATATCCGGTTGACTGCCAAAACAACGAAGCTGAACAACTCGCGTAATACCCCGGATATTCTTTTTTGCTTTGCGGTATCTGGTATTGATTCAGCATCATAAGGCTGGCGTTGCCGAAAAGCACGAACATTTTATCGTTGTGAGGCCAATGTCCTTTGGTTGCTGCGTTGCTGTGTTGGACAACTTTGGCATCCGGATTGATTGTTTCCATGACCAGCATCGTTTTTCCCGGTTTTTTGAATGCAGAAGCTTTGCAGTGTGAATGCCAGGAGTCATTCCATCCCAGATTCATATTGTAACTGTAAGAACGGTTTCCGCTTTCTGTCTTCGGCATCTTTGGACAGGTGTATTTGGATTCTTCTGACAAACTGCTGAGGCTGAGTTGGGTGCCGTCAGCGGGAAGTCCCAGGTAGGGCAGCACGGACTCCGAAAACTTTTTAGCCAGCGGAAAATAATCTTTGTTGTCCTGCATATAAAGAAACAAAGCTTTGCCGATTTGTCCCATGTTGTTTCCACAAGTTGTGGTTTTGGCGGCATCTCTCGCTTTCTGAAGTGCCGGCATAAGCATTGCCGCAAGTATCGCAATGATGGCTATGACAACCAGTAACTCTATAAGAGTGAAACGTCGGGCGTTGAACGGTATCGTGTTGTTTTCTTTCATAGCAGTCTTCTCCTTTTTTTTATTTTGCTGTTATCAACGGTATGATTTCCACATGATCAATCCAGGCTTTTCCCCGGGCATCCGGCGCAAGATAGAAACCGATGTAAGGCGCGCTTTTGGTGCCGATGTTGGCAGGGGCGGTAAATTCAAACTGATAACGTGTCCATGGCAGGGTTCCTGTGAGTGAGGGTTTTAATGGCGACAACACGTTGTCGGCTCCTTTTTTTCCGAACCTGATATCCGAGAATAAGCCGCTTTGCGGATTTTTTGAATTGATGACATTTTCAAGTTTTAGATAAAAAGAAAGTTGATAACGCTGACCTGCTTTAAATAAGTTTTTGTCAATTCTCTGCCTGATAAGCCGGTTGCCTCCCGGCAGTTGCAGTCGGATAGATTGTCCTTTGGTCATAAAATTTTTTCTGTCAACAGTGATGGGTTTAGAGGATATCCAGACCGCTTTTTTTCCGGAATACATTCTATTGCGTTTGATTGGACCGTCAAAATCTCCACAGAACAAAAGATTTTGTTTTTGCCTGACCGGAGCAAGAAGCACAGTTCCGCAAGTTGCCGCACTTTTGCTGCCGACTCCCGGATACCAGCGGTAGTAGGGAACACGGACTTTACATTCCGGCTGCAGGATCCTGCCACGGGAAAAGTTGGCAACGAAACTGTTGCCTTTGAGTTCCGGCATGGATTTCCGGGGAATGCGGAGTTCCGCAGTCCACATTTTGTGGGGAGTGACAGTACATTTGTATTCAAGTTTGCTGTTCCAACTCTTATTTAATTGCTGATTTTCGCTGCGAAGATCACAGAAAGTTCCGGCACTGTTGAACATGATCTGATAATAAAATTTATCTCCGGTATCAGAAGCAAAGAGCAACTCCGCCAGGTTGTCGCGCCACACTTCCACATCATCATTTTTGCGTTTGCTGCAGAGTATTTTATCTGTAAAAGGCTCGTCACATTCAATGCCGACGTAGTAATTATCTTTATCAAAGAGCATTTTTACCCGGGTGTGGACTTCAACTTTTGAGAGTCCGCGATTCGGATACAGCCAGACCGGAGTTGCTTTTTTCCACTCTGCTTCATCCAATTTGCCGTCGATTTTCAGTTTTGTTTGTATAGGTGAAGCGTAAAGTGTCCAAAGTTTGCGGCCTTGGACTTTTTTCTTGAACTCTTCCGCGCCTTCAAGGATCGGTCCCAAAAGTTCCCGGCGCATAAATTTGATTCTTTTGAGGTATTCCGGGGCATCGGCTGTCTTTTTCTCCGCCCTGTCAAAGAGAGTATTGATTCTTTTTAATTCTGCCGGAGAATAAATTTTCTGCCAGAGATCAAAATAGCTCGGACATACCGGACGGGGACCGAGAGAAGTATCTTCTATTTTTCCAATGATATCTTTCATCCAGTGCTTTTCCAGAGTCTTGTAAAAGTTTTTCATTTCATCTGCGGCAGGTCCGTACATCAGGCGGAAATGTTCTTCCATCAGCGCATCGACATCTGTGGACGGATCCCACATGACTTTGCCGAATACATAATAATTCATGAAGTTGAACATCCAGCAATCAGTTCCCGCTTCAAGAAGTGCCCCGGAAATATCCGGTGCGGCTTTTTTGAAAAAACTTCCTGTTGCATCCGGCGTAAAGCCCGGTATGCTCAGAATAGGAAGCAATCCGGCAGTTTTGCACATATAAGTATGCAGAACAAGTTTATGTCCCAGTTTTTTCTTCCAGTCATTGAGCTGTTTAAGTTTTTCTGCCTGCTGCTGAGGATTATCTTCATCCCATGGACCTGTGGTACAATATTTTATCAGGATATTGTCCGGCAGATCAAGTTCCGGTATTTCTTTGTAACAGCTGTAAGCACTCATTGTTACAAAGCCCGGAATATTTTCTTTTTTCAGACCATTGGCTATATCTGCAATAAATTTCCACACCAGATTGCTTGATGCCTGAGGTCCTTTGGCGAATACCGGTTTGCATTGTGCGCAGCGGCACTGATACATGGCGTCATTGGGACCGAGATTGAAAAACGGACGGTTGAAAACAGAGTGCTGCCAGCCGGAACGCCCGTTTCTCATCAGAGCGCCTCTGGAGGAGGCCGGTTTGCCGGAAAGAAATGCTTTGACATCTTGAAAAATTTCCTGTTTCAAGCCATTACTGCTGAAGCAGAGCTGTCCGGCGGCATCGTGCCGGTTGACGATGTGGGTACCGTTGTGCCGTTTACCATTGCTGCGCAGAGCAAAATATTCCGGATGCGTTTTGCCGAAACGCTGAACAAGTCCGAGATTGGCAAGCCCGTGTCCGAACGGGAGTTTCAGGGTACTTGCTCTTGTTTGAAGCATTGAGTGGATTCTTATATCATTTTCGGTCAATCCTTGATAGCAGCGCATGACTTTTCCCAGATTTTCTTTGCCGTAATAAATCTGCCGGTAAGTGTTGTCCGGTCGGTCAATTATGTCAATTTGCGGTATTTTCCAGTCTTTTTTGCGGGGGACGACTGTTCCGTACTCGCCGGGAAAGTAGAAGCGAACACCTCCGAAACGCTCCAGAAATTCATAGACGCCATTGAGCGTACCTCTTTCATTATAGTTGGGAATTTGTCCCTTTGCCGGATTTATAACCGGATCATCGACTCCTGCAATAATAATTTTATTGCCGATGGTTTTGATGATATAGCCGTCTCTATCCAATTTTGAAAGATTAAAACCGGCAAGTTCAGCGCCCTTGGCTCCGAGAATAAATGCCGCAGCTTTGCCGGAACTCTTGCTTTTTACCGGAACTTTGGCACCTGTGATTTTTTCCAGATAAAACGCCAGCTGATCACCCGCCAAACGGAGTATCGGCGCAGCACGCTCAGGAACAATTATTTCACATGCAGCTTTCCCGTTTGAAAAAAGCACAGTTTCTGAGCGATTTCCGATTTTGATTGAACGCGGTATTACGGGGTTAAAATGAAATTCAGGTATTTCTGCTGCATTGCAGATTGCAAAGAGCAGACACATTGTGGCGGTCTGCAATATTTTTTTCATTGTTGAAAGTCTCCTGATTAATGTTAAATGGTTTCTCCGAAAACAAAATCCATGGGCAATTTGATAAGAGATGTTTGATTTTTCTGAGAGAGCAGTAATTGGACGGCGGTTCTGCCGAGAAGTTCCGGCTGGATCGACAAACAGCACAGTTTGGGGGAATATTCAGTAGCCTGCCGTGTTCCGTAAAATCCGACGACGCCGACATCTTCAGGAACTCTGATCCCCATGCTTTTCAAACCATTGACAATACCGCGTGCGGTCGTGTCAGATGTTGCAAAAATGGCGATTCTGCTGCCGGAGAATGTGTTGAGTGCTTTCTTGAGAAGTTCATTTTGACGGGACGCGACAAAATTTGTAAATGCCGGATAGATGATCGTCTTTTCCTGTGATGAGAGTTCTTCAAAAAACAAGTGCTGTTGTGCGCCTTCGTAATGCTGTAAAACATGGCTTTCGCAGCAAATAAATGCATCATATCCCAATCTTTTGAGTGTCTGCAAAGTGAATTTGTATCCGGGATAAACATCCAGAACGACACTGCGGATATCCGGTAAACTGCTCTGACGACCGATGACCACTATCGGGAGATTGGTTTCTGTACGGATTTCTTCAAGTATTTCATCCGGGATCTGATAGTCTGCAATAAAGCCGATATTTTGTCTGGTCAGGGAAAGAGCTTCTTCCACGGTTTGTGAAAAGTCTGTTTTGTGAGCATAAATCGTTTGAGATGCACTGTGAGAAAAATAGGTTCCGACTGCCGCAATAGCTGCTTCGTGCATGATTCCCGCGATAATCTGATTGCCGTAGTATTCCACGTTTCCGGTGGAAATGTGACGGAAAAGCATCGTAAGAAACCGGAAACTGTTCTGACTGTCATCCAATTTTCGTGAAATGTAATAATTCTGCCCCGGTTTGTGCAGCAGGAAACCGCGTTGAGCAAGATAGTTCAGTGCGTGAACAGCTGTCACCTGACTTACATTGAAATTTCTGCACAGCTCTCTTGATGACGGAGCCGGCATACCCGGCAGAAGTTTTCCTGCTTTTACCTCTGCCAAAATTTTATCTGCGATTATTCTGTATTGAAATTTTGCCATAACAACCTCTTTTCCTGATGAATTAACATACTGTAGAAAAAATTTTTTACAATGACTTTTTTTTGTGTGCAGTGAAAAAAGCATTTTTTTATCTTTTCAAAATCAGTTTCACCTGTTTTAAAATATATATCAGGTGTGTATGTTTTTACAGCAAAAATGATTATTGACCGCAATTAACAAATTCCCTCAAAGCCGGCGTTACAGGAGACCGGATTCAAACTCTCCGGAAAAAGCGGCATTCAGGGGTTGTAATCATGCTCAAATCGTGCTACTTTATAAATATTGTTACCGGATAGGAAAAATATGGAAAATAATACAGTAAATAGAACTTATCTTGAAATTCCCGCCTGGAAACGGGATACGGCTCTCTTTGGGGCTTACTTTAAAATTGCGGCTCTGGTTGTCGGCGGCGGATACGCCATCCTTGCCGCTGCCCAGCGGGAATTTGTCACCAAAAGAAAATGGCTCACCGAAGATGATGTGGTGGAAATGGTGACCGTCACCCAGACGGTCCCCGGGATCATCGCCTGTAACACCGCAGCTTACATCGGTTGGAAAATAGACGGTTGGCGCGGAGCTTTTTCCGCAGTTGCCGGAGCGGTCACGCCGTCTTTTGTGATAATTCTGCTCATTGCTTCCGGAATGACACTTCTGGCAGATTTTTTCACAGCTCCCGCCACGGTTGGAGCATTCACCGCAGTGACCGCAGCAGTTGCCGGCATGGTCGCTGTCACCGGCCTCAAAATGCGCAAAAAAACAATTAAGAGCCCCGACGGAGTGATCATCGCCGCCATCTGTTTCGGAGCGATCACCTTTTTCCGCGTGTCTCCGGCATACATGATAATATTTGCAGTGCTTGCCGGAATAACGCTTGAAGCGGTCAGCAGAAGAAAAAAGCAGAAAACCGGTCAGGAGGAAACAGAAAAATGAGTCCGGTCGCGATATTTCTGCTTTTTGTCAAATATTCCGTTCTCTGTTTCGGCGGAGGATATGTTCTCATACCGCTGCTCAACGCAGATCTGGTGGGCGAAGGCAAACTGCTTTCTCCTGAACTGTTTTCCCGTATAATATCAATCTCGCAGGTGACTCCGGGACCGGTATTCATCAATGTGGCGACATTTGTCGGCTTCATCCAATCAGGTTTCTGCGGTTCAGCCGGAGCCACACTTGGAGCAATAATTCTTTCAGCTCCGCTGGTGATGCTTGCCGTCAAACTGCTTCACAAATATGAAACAAGCATCCCGGTGCAGGGATTTTTCCGCGGCATGCGTCCGGCATCCTTCGGTTTGATCGCCGCCGCGGCATGGATCTTTTTTGAAATGTCAGTATTAAGCGGAAAGGTTCCATGGGGAGATTTTGCAAAAATCATGGAGATCAAAGTTGACTTTGCAGCAGCCGGGGTTTTCGTTCTGGCACTTATATTGTTGTACAAGACGAAAATAAGCCTCACTCTGCTGCTGGTGATTTCAGCAATTGCCGGCGCATTTTTATGCCGCTGAAAGCAAATATAAAACAAGGAAGAAAAAAAAATGGGTAATGTAATTTTGTTCCAGGGTGATTCGATCACAGACGCCGACCGCAACCGCGAACTGTCAGTAGAACCCAACAAGGGAATGGGAGCCGGTTATCCGGCAATGGTCTGTTCATATCTGCGCTGCCATGATGCGGCGAAAGACTGGCAGATATATAACCGTGGCATCAGCGGCAACCGGGTGGTGGATCTTTATGCGCGCTGGAAAATTGATGCACTCAATTTGCGGCCTGATATTTTGAGTATCCTCATTGGAGTAAATGACACCTGGCACGAAAAATCCCGTCAGAACGGCGTGGAACCGCAGCGTTATGAAACGATCTACCGCATGCTCCTTGAGTGGACCAGACAGGAATTGCCTGAAGTCAAACTGGTATTGCTTGAGCCTTTTGTTTTCCTTTCAGAAGTAGTGGATAACAGTTGGCTTGACGAGATCGAAGCCCGTCGCGAGATCACCAGAAAGCTGTCTGATGAATTCGGCACTATCTTGATACCGACCCAGAGTATTCTTGATGCGGCACTGAAAGATGCTCCGACCGGCTACTGGCTTGGAGACGGAGTTCATCCGACACTGGCAGGACATCAGCTGATAGCTGAAGCCTGGCTCAAGGCGACTGAAAAGATCCGTTAACTATCGGCGTTTCACCAAAAAACAAGTCCGGACTGGAAAAACTTCGGCGATGGCGATGACACCATGATCCTTAACGGAGTTTTGGAAACAGGCAGCATAGACGGTCTGGAAAACATTTCCGGCAACGGTGAATTGATCGTTCACGGCAATATCGATGAGGATCTTGTTGACAAATTCAAAACTGCCGGAATAAAAGTCACTCTGGCATAAAAAGAGACTGGATCAAACCTCCTTTCAAACAGAAAAACACCTGCGTTCACATGGACGCAGGTGGACTGTATGAACAGCATGGACTTCTGAAATACGGCTTCTGATCATCGTCCATCTTGTCCACAGTAGATATATTGACTTACGTAAAACATATCTACCGGACTTTCACCGACGAGTCAATGCGCGTGCCGCGCATACCTTATTTTCTGCCGGTGAAGACTTTGAAAAGGATCTCTGCATACTTGAGATGGCCGGCGGGATTGGGATGCACGGTATCCACAAGATATTTTGTACGGTAGGTCATGGGGGCAAGACTCAAGATCCACTTGTCGATATCCGCAACGGCACAGCCGTTCTTTTCAGCCAGTTTTCTGGTGGCTGCCGCCATATCCATCTGGGAGCGGAAACGGGGCACTCCGGGAACAGTCGGGATAAGTACAAAAGCGGCTTTTCCGGCAGTTGCAGAGCATACTCTGTCGATCCAGAGCTGCAGCTGCTTTGTATACATATCAGTACCCTGACGGCTGGAGCGGTTGTTGTAACCTATCAGCATGGTGACAACATCCGGAGTTTCACCGGCAAGATCACGCTGCAGCCAGCTGATTGAATCGAAAGTATGGGCTCCGCCGACAGCAGTAACACGCACACGGATCTTTTCATTCTTGAAATGTTTGCGCAGCATGCCTTCAAGTTTGACACCGTAGCGTTCCTCAAAGCGTTTTTTGAGTCCGGTTCCGGCAGTGATGGAGTCACCGACGCAGAGGATCAGCACCGGTTTGCCGGATCTCATCTTTTCAATGACAGGAGCAAATTTTGCCGCTTTGTATTTTTTTGCTTCCGGAAATTTATCATCGGTAAGACGGATATCCTTCACCATAAAGCTGAATTTATCGCGTATCAGATTTCCCTCTCTGATCCGCCAGCGGTCACCGATACGGATCGCAGAAAAATCCACACTTGAAAGTTTGGAGAAGTTGATGACAAAATCGTTTGCCGGAGCCATGTCGGCAAAAGCAACACGGTACTCTTTCCAGTTGGTATCTTTCAGCGGAAAGAAGAAAATGTTTTCTTCCAACGGACCTCCGCACACGGAAATCGAACCCCATTCAGCAGAACCGTCACCTTTTACTTTGAAAACAACTCCGGTAAATTCAGTGTCAAGTTTCCAGCCGGGAACAGCCGGAGTCTCTCTGAACTGGCGGGTCACGATCGCAGGAGACTTGAATTCGATCGCCTGTTCAGCGGTGACAAACCTGTAAGTGGGAGCTTTAAGACCTTTATGACTTACTCTGCTCTGCCGCCACGGTTTTACGGTGTTGCACTTTTCCACCGGATAATCTGCTGCACACAGCACCCCTGCAGCAGCCAGAACTGCTGTCATAAAAAATGATTTCTTCATACTTGCCTCTCTTTTTACTGTTGAAAAAATCCTGTCAGACAAAGATGCGACTGATGAGTTCAATTTTCGCTGACAGGTAATGCTTACGGTGTAATATAACTTGCGTCAGAAGATTTTACAAATCACTTCTTCAATTCTCTTGCGGATATCGCAAAAACCAGACTGCGGAATTTTGAAGGATTATCGTGTGCAAGTTCGACCGAAACGATCTCCTTCTGAGGATGCGGATTTACCCACTCATACTGGTAAATAAAGAATGGACGCTTCACAGAATCATATCCGATATACATGTATCTGGTATGAGTACAGCTGCCTGCCATGGGCTGATAACCGAACCAGTATATCTGCGCACCCAGACGTATTGGGATCACCTCTTTGGTTCCGTCAGAATAAACCACCCGGTAATTGGCGACAGGATACCCACGATGCCAGGCATTTTTCACACTGCCCATAACAAATTTTCTGCTTTTGCGGTATTTTTCATCTTCAAACGCACTGTGCAGGAAAATAAGTCCGGAAACTTTTTTACCGACTTTTACCACCGCGGTTTTCATTCCGGGCGCAACAGCGACCGCCCGGTTTGACAGTTTCATACAGATATTGCCGAATTCTCCGGACTTTCTGCCGAATTTGATATTCCCATCTGCGGACGGATACATGTGCGGATAAAAACGGTGAACGGCTGTATCGATTTTTTCTCCACCCGGCAGAGCAAGCGGAACAGTTTTTTCACCGGCATACGGAGAAGCTGTTTCTGCGAAAAGCGATTCCACACCGGCAAGTCTGCCGTCAGCCAATCCGGTTTCAAGCGAAGTATCTTTGCCGGTGAAGAAATTCCAGCCGGCATCAGCAGTAATGAACCACTTTGAGTGATATTTGTATGCGCCGGGAAACCGGAAAGACAATTCGGTGCCGAAAAGATACAGCGAACTGTAATATCCGGAATAAAATTTTCTGGTCTTTTCCGGAATATCACTGCCGGTACTGGCATACCACATCTCCATTCCGCGTTCAGCAAAGAGCTTTTCGTTTTTGCTCGGACTCCATACCAGAATGATTATATCGCGCGGAAACTTATCCAGTGTCTTGTAAATATCAAAACTCCTGCCGTTTTTATCCGGAATAAGCATATCATGAGCAATAAGCATCCGCACATTGCGCTCTTTCAGATAGCGGTGCAGTTCCAGATGAAAATCAAGAAATACTTGAGCTCTGGTCTTGCCGTGTATTTTTTCGGGCAGTTTCAAGTGTATGCGTTTGGGCTCGCGTTTGAAATACCATTCATCACCGCCGCAGGCAAAATACCGGCATCCGGTAGCATCAAGAAGCTCCTGCACGCATGCCAGATAAAGTTTCATATATCCGGGTTTGGCGACATCTCCATTGGCTTTCCAGTCGATATCTCTGAACTCCGGAAATACGTCGATCAACGCATCATGTCCGCCACCGGGCAGAACCGGAATAACTTCGATAAAACGCTCACGGCAGAATGCGGTGATCTTTTTGAGATCATCCATGGAATAATATCTTTTTGCCGCATACTTTTTAAATCGCGGATGACTGTTGAACATCAGAGATTTATCGATACGCAGACGGAAAAAATTCAGTTTATTGGCAGCGGCAAATCTTTCCACAAAGTCACAGATATATTCAACCGATGTCGGCTCAACGACCTCAGCACTGCCAGGAACACTGCGCGGATGCCACAATGCCGCAGGACGGATAAGCAGATCAGGCCAGTCAAGGATCTCACAGCATCCGACCGGAGATTCAGCGGTACGCCGCATCGGCATTTTCACCATTTGCATGAACGTCTGGATACCGTAGTACAATCCGGGTTCATCAGTGCCTGTGATCTCAACCTTTTGCGGAGACACTTTCAGGAGATATCCCTGTTTATTCCTCCCGGTCTTTCCGGGATCGATGGCAAGATAAACATCCGCCTTGCCTGCTTTTACGACAGTTGTTTCCGCACCGGCATAGTCCAGCAGATATTTTTGAAAAAGTTCAGCCGTTTTCAATGTACGCGCCGAAGCATCTTTGGGAACAGAGATGCGTTTGATCCCGCCTGCTGCAAATGTACCGGCGGTTTTTCTGTATTTTTTTATCTGCGGCTGGAAATCACCGGCGGCAAAACGGTAAGACACCGGTTTAAGGTTTTCTGCATCGACACTTCCGGCAAGTACATTTTTCTGTCTGTTTTTCAGCAATGCTCTTATGACATAAACTCCATTGACATCCGGCAGGCGGTTGAGTCTGAAAGAGCGTCTGCCTTTGCCGCCGCGGATCTGCCATACACCGCCGCTGCAGTCCACCCGTCGGAAATCCGGAGTGGATACGATAAAATCGATATTATATTTTCCATCCGGAAGATCAGACACCTCGACCTCTGCAATGATCGCGGCAGAACCGCCGCTGCCGGTTATCCCGGCGGAAGACATACGGATCTTTCCGCGTCCGAATTTCTTTTTGTTGAAAACTGCCATGGAAAAAGACGGCAGATCAAAATTGCGGTCTTTGGGACTTATCCCCAAAACGTGGCTTTTATGGTCCACGACCTGAGCCAGCTGGAACTCACAAACCGGCGTTTTTACAAGGTCTATATCAAACTCTGAAAGCGGGAATGTCAAATCGTAACACATACGTTTGCCGTCATAATCCAGTTTCTGCCGGTGTTTGAAATCATGTTCCAGCATATTTCTCACCATGACAGCATCCGGATCAAATCCGAAACGTTCATCCCTTACTGTTCCCAGGGCATTTATTGTAAATTGATCGTAGGCACGATTGTCAAGTTTGGAAGCAAAAAACACTTCAAATGCCTCATCCTGATAGACCCGGTCATCTTTCCTGACCACACTTGCTGATGGTTTTTTACTGTAACTTGCAACACTTTTCACATAAATATTTTCACGGTCATACGAAATAAAAATTTCCGGACCATTGGAAACTTTTTTCATATCTGGACGCCGGAAAAACTCCCTGAAAACAGCTCCGGAAGGCAGTATTTCGACCGCAGTGCGCGGTCTGGAGAGACCAAGTTTTCTCACAGGAAGCATCGGAGCAGTTTTGAACCGGATCTCTTTGACGGTCAACTCCGGAGCAGAACCGTGGGCAAAGGTTATAAGAACATAGGTCAAATCATCCCATGCAAAGGGCGGAGCGGCAAGTTTCGGAGTAAAAACGAAACGTTCAGTCCCCGGCTGCAGAGTAAACTGGCGGTCAAGTTTGGGACCGAAATTCAATACAACGGAAAAATTTTTCCCGGCATTTGCCGGTCCTTCGACCAGAAAATCCACTCCGGCAAGCCTGCGGCCGGAATTGCGGATCTTCGTCATGGTTTCAGCAATTATTTCCCGGTTGAGAGAAATGCGTGCCGCCGCCTTTTTGCCGGCAACCGTTGCAAGCGGAACCGATGACTTTATATTCAATGCGCCTTCTGTGGTGGAAGACAAACTGACTTTTGCCCCGCCGAAAGTGTATGTCCTGAAACATTTGACCGGATCTTTGCCTTTGCGGGCAGCAAACACTGTCTCATACTCATTTTTTCCGGCAAAACATCCGGAAGCGATCAAAAAACATATCACCAGGTAAAAGTACTTCATAACGCCCCCGGTCAATAAGTATTCAATTTTCCGTCATCAGTACGGTATCCGTCACGCCAGTGGGTGGATCCGGCACCGGAGGCTCCCGGTTTCAGCACCCACCACACCGGATCGATACCCATGCCTTTTTCTCCGGGGGCAGTCTGTCTGACGGCACCGCTTGCTTCAACATAGTTGAAGTTGCCGCTGTGCCGCAAACCGACATATTCGGTCTCACCGTTGTGTTTCAAGTATTCCACATCTTCATGCGCCGCAAACAAACGTCTTTCCACATGCGTATTGGCTTCCCAGAAATCCAGGACAAGAAGCAGACGTGAGGCATATCTTCCGCCGCCGCCTGCCTTGCAGGTGATCCGTTTATCAACACTTTTCACATACGTCGACCCGGAGTTGCACATGGCGACCGATGCATTGAAAGCATAGCCGCGAGGCATACCGCCGGTCTCATATTTTTTCACGACTCCTTCAGGACAGTGGAAAACCGATGTCTTACTGCTTTCAGTGATACCAATGACCTCGATCCCGAGATATCTCGCTATCTGTGCATCCCAGCAGATCCCTTTATCTGATTTTACAGAACTGAAATGCGGAAGTGCCGGATAATAATCTTTGTTATCCCCGGTGTACAGAGATACAGCCGTACCGATCTGCCGTAAATTTGAACGGCAGCTGCTGTCCCTGCCGCGTGCTCTCGCCTTGTTCAACGCCGGCATCAGCATCGCCGCAAGTATAGCAATGATCGCAATCACCACCAGAAGCTCGATCAACGTGAACGTTGATCGAATGAAGCACGGCTTCACCGTATGAAGCGCAGCGTTGCTGCATGAAGCGTTTGCCTGCGGCAAACA
>JAZSGR010000132.1:0-17091 GCA_045532825.1 Victivallaceae bacterium
TTTTATTTTTTTATTTTTTTATTTTTTTTTAGAGCTCGATGCCTGACTCGCGCAGGTACTTTTCCAGCTCCTCCACGCTGCCGCGGCAGATGAGAGTTGTTGACTCAAGCCGGGAACCGGTAATGTTTCCCTCCGCATCTGTGAGCATCGGAGCAATGGTCTCAAGCTCGTGGAAGTTCAACTCCTGCGAACCATTGAAGATACTGAACATATCCGCAGCGGAGTACGGACCGTTTTGCTGGTCGTTGTCTGCAATATTGAAATATGTTCCGCGCTGCTGTGCCGACGTCGTCCTTATCACCAGTATTCCGCGTTTGCGGTCAAGTGAACCGATCATGACCGGCGCACTCGCGCATTTGACCGCGATCTGAAGACGTTTTTCACCGCCCAGCGCAAAAATAAAAGTATCTTTATTGTACTTTATCCGCGCCGAGGCATCGCCGTAAAAATCATCGTTGATACAGTCTTTTGCCGGACCGCAGCACTTGCCGAATGCCGTGATGCCCTCTGCTCCCGGAAGCTGTTCAAGGGACCATGCTCCCAGAAGGAAATCATCTTTGGAACACTTTCCTGTAACAGTCAGTGTGTCAACTGTGCGGTAGCCGGTGCAGGAGAGACCGTCTGTATTCCGGAAATCGGCATCTTTCATGACTTCGATTTCTCTTCTGAAGTCCATGGCGATCTCTCTGCCCTTGCGGTTACGCAAGTTTATATGCTTTGCCACCACTGCCTGCGTTTCTGATTTCGCCACCGTAGCGGTCGGAACACAGTTGATGCCTTTCTGCACCTGCCAGTCGCCGCCATCCGGATAGTTGTAGGCGAAATCACCTCCCTCCGGCGCGGGCCAGAGGGAGTTGCCGCCGATGTTGTTGAAATTTTCCGGATCCGGATTTGCCGCAAGCTCTCCGGTGAATTTGTGGACAAATACTCCGTCGATCTCGGCAAAGATCCTGCCCTGCAGCTTGTTGGAAACGAAAATTGTACCGTTCCCGGAAACAAGCTGCAGCACTTCCGGATCAATATTTTTCAATTTATCCGGCATGACATGTTATCCCAGTTTACAGCAGTCAAGGGACATGAACTTGTCAGACAGCAGTTCGCATCCGCCCTGCTTGACGATACAGCCGCGCTCCCAGCGCAGACCGTAGCCGTTGCCGGTGAAGAAGGTGTCGATCTGATAAGTCATGTTTTCCTGCAGCTGATATTTGCTGGTGGTTTCGATCCAGGGACTTTCAGTTTCCATGAGTCCGAGACCGTGGACCGGACCGTAGAGCATGTAATCCTTCCAGCCTTCGGCACAGCCCCAGTCATAGTATTTCTGGGCAACGCTGGAGGCTTCGACTCCGGCTTTCATCAGGTCAAAGGTGAATTTGTGGGCACGCAGACCGAACTCCACCAGTTTGAACTGCTCCTCCGGAAGTTCTCCGAACCAGACCGGCAGACCGATGGAGGAACTGTATCCGCCGACACGCGCACCGATGTTGAGCTGGATGATCTCGTTCTTCTTGATCTCCTCTCCGGTCGGACGGCTGATGCCGTTACTGGTGCGGTTGCCGCCGAAGCAGTACAAGCTGTGACCTTCATATTCACCGCCGTTGGCATAGATCTCGCGCTGGGCGATACCGATGACCTGAAATTCAGTCATTCCCGGCTTCATCTCGTTGAGGATCGCTTCGACCGCCTTTTCCGCGACCTGGAAGGCTTTGCGGTGGCAGTTGAGCTCGTTTTCACTCTTGAACCAGCGCAGAGGACGGAATACTTCATCCGCAACCACGACTTCCACTCCGGGCAGCTGCGCGGCAACGGCATCAAGAGTCGGCTTGGTCATGACCGCAGTGCCGACCAATCCGAGCTTCCTGAGCTGCTTCATGCCGGACATCTTCACCACTTCAGGATAGGTCGCAAGCGGAATACCCGGATAATCCGGTTCGGCGGATTCACGGTAGTTCAGCATCAGCGCGATCTGATCCGCAGGCAGAACACTGCGGCCGACGGCGTATTTGTAGCTTTCAGGTCCGATGAGCAGCACCGCTTTGCCCTCTGCCGGAACGAAAACACCAGCCTGTTCAAAGGTCGGCCAGTATTCGGTCAGATAACGGACGTTGGCAAAATCAGATTCAGTACCGTGCACCAGACAGGCATCCAGTCCGGCAGCTTTGATGCGCGCCTGGAATTTTGCAATGCGGTCAAAGTACTCCTGTTTCGGAATAGTGCAGTTCATTTTTTTTATTCTCCTTGTGTTGTTAGGGATCGTCCCGGTTGAAAAAACTGAGCACTGTATCAGTCAGTCTTGGTTAATATAACCGGCAGTTTTATAAAAAACAAGCGGTTTTCAACGGGAATATCAGAAAAACTTGACTGATACACTTTTTTGCTGTATATTATATATAAGAGGTAAATATGAGCATCACTGAAAAAATATACCGCGAACTCAAGCACAGACTGGAAAACAGTTATTATCAGCCCGGCAGCCGTTTCCCGTCGGAGGCTGTGCTCGCAGATGAGTTCAATGTCAATAAAATGACCATGAACAAAATCGTTTCCGCCCTTGCCGGAGAGAATTATCTTGTCCGCGGCGTGCGCGGTGCCGGTACCCGCGTGGCTGAACACAATGACTGCCGTCCGCGCGGAACTGTCGCCTTTATCGCGCAGCTTCACCCCTACGAGACCAGGATCCTCAACGGAATAATAAGAGAGTGTTCACAGAATAATTTCACTGTCGTGATCGAGTCTCCGCGTCCGGGAGATCTGCTCCACCGGCTGCGCTTTCTCAAAAACAGCGGAGTCAAAGGGATCATCTCCGCAGGTTTCGGTACTTTTGAGGTGCCGGAGGGTATGATCCACTTCTGCCTTGATTACGATCCGCCGCGCAACGGTTTCCCCGCCGCGACCCACTTCATGAACAGTGACAACTTCAACGGCGGTAAAAAACTGCTCCATGAAGTCATCCGGCGCGGACACCGGGAGATTCTGATCTTCAGTTCCGAACGGTTCGTGCTTAATCCGAGTGCCTCCGTACTGCCGCGTGTCAAAGGTTTTTTTGCCGCTATGAGTGAGGCGGGTATAAAAGATGCTGAAGACAGAGTGTTCTACGGTTCCTCCGGATCTCTTGCCGATGCCAGGTATTTTCTTGAAGAATATCTGAAACGTTTCCCGGAGACCACCATCATCGTCACCGATACAGACGGCAGTGCCGAACTTATCCATAAGGCGGCAAGACAGCTGGGATTTTCATGTCCGGGCAGGATCGCCCTGACCGGGTTCGGTAATGTCACCATGCTGCCGGTCGCCACCGTCGATCAGGATCCGGAACGGCAGGGCGAACTTGCCGCAAGATACCTCATCCGCTTTCAGGAACAGGGAGTACCGGATGAACCGGTCAATGAATACGTCGAAACAGAACTTGTTGCTATTGAAGAAATACCTATAAATATCTGAATATAAATATGGATACAGAAAAACTCCTCGGAAAGATCAGAGAAACAGTCCGCATACGTCTGCTGGACTCTGAAAGCAGCCATGACTTCGATCACACCATGCGGGTGTGCCGCAACGCCGAAATGCTGCTTGAAGAACTGCCGGATGCCGATCGCGATGTGGTACGTCTTGCCGCCGTTCTCCACGATGTCGCACGTCCGGAGGAAAAAGCCTGCCGCAAAGTCTGTCACGCCGCAAGAGGGGCGGAAATCGCCGCTGAAATACTTGAAGATCTGCATGTGGAAAAGACTTTTGCCGGCAGAATAGTTGCCGCCGTCCGCACCCACCGCTACCGCGATGACAACGCTCCGCAGACACTGGAGGAAAAGATCGTTTACGATGCGGATAAACTTGACTCCCTCGGTGCCGCCGGTATCGGCAGAGCCTTCCTGTTTGCCGGAAAGTTCGGTGCCAGACTCCACAATACCGAACAGGAGGCGCTCAACAGCGAAGCATATTCAAAAGAAGATACCGCTTACCGTGAATATCTGGTCAAACTGCGCTATCTGCCGGATGCCATGCTGACCGCTCCCGGGAAACGCATCGCTTCTGAACGCATATCATTCATGCGGGAGTTTTTCGACCGCCTGAATCAGGAAGTACAGTGTGACCGCAGCTGACAGCAAAAGCAGTGCCGCCGGGAACAGCAGGAATTTTTTCCAGATCACTTTGCCGGCGCAGATCACCCGGTATTGGTATGCTCCCCATAAAGAGATGAAAAGAATATCCAGTATCACCGCCTGGATAAAAACAAAATGAGGCGGAAGATCGTTTTTCAGGATATTTGAAAGCAGAAATGCCGCAGCAAAAGCGGCAAATCCGGAAAAAGGCAGAGCTGCCAGCAGATTGAGCAAAAATGTTACGTTCTGTGACAGCTTTTTAAGATTCATTATTTTTCCGGAAAATCAGTGAATACTCCGCGTTCGGTGATGTGCGCGGTGATAAGCTCTTCGGGCGTTACATCGAATGCCGGATTGAAGACCTTTGCATCAGCGCAGTGATATATTTCATCACTTTTGCGCTCCTCGATGGGAATGTGACTGCCATCCGGGATCGAATAATCTATGGTCGAATAGGGCGCGGCAACGTAGAACGGTATATTGTGATATTTCGCCGCGATCGCCACCTGATAAGTTCCGATCTTGTTGGCACTGTCGCCGTTTGCCGCAATGCGGTCGGCTCCGACTATCACCATATCTATTTTTCCCTGCTGCATGACGCTTGCCGCCATGTTGTCGCAGATGGTGTATGTTTCGATCCCGCTCTGCGTAAGCTCCCAGGCGGTAAGTCTCGCCCCCTGAAGCAGCGGACGGGTCTCGTCAGAGTATACCGTGACTTTTTTTCCCTGTTCAGCGGCACAGTATACCGGAGCAAGAGCGGTTCCCATTCCGCAGGTGGCCAACGCTCCTGCGTTGCAGTGGGTGAGGATGCTCATTCCGTCAGTGATAAGTTCTGCCCCGTGCATCCCGATCCTGCGGCAGAGTTCAGCATCCTCCTCCATGATGGCAAGTGCTTCATCCAGCAGACGCTGTTTGATTTTTTCCACATCGGTCAAGCCGCAGACTGCCGCACAGCAGCGGTCCACTGCCCACATCAGATTGACCGCTGTCGGACGGGAACTTTTCAGGAATTCCGCAGTTTCCCGCAGCCTGTTCATGAATTGGGTATATCCGTTCTCCATGAATCGCGCAGCACATACCGCAAGTCCGACTGCCGCCGAGCATCCGATCGCCGGAGCTCCGCGCACACAGAGACGCTTGATCGCATCGTAAACCCCTTCCGCAGTGAAAAGCTGAAGACGGCATGTTTCCTCCGGCAGACGGGTCTGATCGAGAATATCCAACACGGAAAAAGCGGAGATCTTTGCTCCCGGTTTTGTGTGGCGGCAGCCGTTTTTATCAATGTAACTTACGGTCACTGGAAGATGCGGTTTGGTCATTTTTTCAAATCCTTACTGTACACGACCAAACCGGCACAGGCGCAAGGCTCGAGATTGCCCGCGATGCGCCACCGCAGTTTGAACAACTTTCACAAAAAATGGGACAATAACCATTTTTTCAAATCCTTACACTCAATCTGGCAAGCAGTGCCGCAACCGCAAATTCTGTACGCAGGATATGCGGTCCCAATCCGACTCCGGTGAAGCCGTGTGAAAGCATAAACTCATTTTCGTAATCGGTAAATCCGCCTTCCGGTCCCACTGCAAGAATGACCGGCTGACCGGCAAAATTTTCCGGAACAGCTTCTGCTCCGGGGATTCCGGCTATGCGGAGTGCTCCGGGGGAGATCTCCGGCAGTTCATCTTCGATAAAAGGTTTGAAACGCTGGTGAAAATGGATCTCCGGCATGACCGTGTCGGCACATTGTTCAAGAGCAAGGCGCAGTTCGTTGTCGATGTACTCCTGCTGCAGCCGCGATCCCTGCCAGTAACTCTTTTCCACTTTGAAGGAATTGATGAAGTCTATGCGTTTGACTCCCATTTCCACTGCACAGTTCAGCACCTTGGTGTAGGTCTGCGGACGGGGCAGGGCAACCAGAAGAGTGACCGGCAGCGGCGGGGGAGGGGCGTCTTCCGGAATAAAACGCAAAGTTGCCGCTTCTTCCGTAATATCCAATACCTCCGCATGACCGCGCATGCCGCCGAGAACTCCGGCACGGCACAGCTTGCCGGGGACGGCTTTGATTACTGTACGCAACTGCCGGTGGCGGCGTCCGGAAACGCGTGCCACAGCTTCCGATATGAAATCCTGATCTTCTAAAAGTAAGAGATTCACTTTACAGAATAGATCCAGCTGCCGGAGGCAGAGTCAAAGTTTCTTGAAACACTGTCGGTATTCAACGCCGCTTTATCAAGCAATCCTGCGATTTCCACCGCTTTGTCAGCTTTGCCGGTCTTTGCCGCGATCTCTGCCGCAGTTCCGGTGACCGGTGCGATCTTTGACAGCGCATCACGGAGTTCGGCTGCAAGCTCAAGAATACCGTTTGCGGCAAGTTTGTAAGCCTGCACACCGGGCTGGTGGAACGCATTGATATTGATGAATTCTGCGTAGATGGCGACCGCACGCTCGTAAAGTGCGATCACCTGTCCGAGAGAAAACTCGTCGAGGACCGGGAGCTTGACCTGAATGGTCTGACGTCCCTTGCCGCGCAGTGCTGCGGAAAGGCCTTCAAGAAAGCCGTGCAGATAGTCGCCCATGGTGACATCGTTACCCATATTGATGCGTTTGGAGTCTTTCAGCACTTCGATGAATGTGGCAAAGAAATCGTCACGTCCGTCATTGAGCTGCTGGATGAAGGCATGGGCATCGGTGCCACCCTTGTTTCCGAAAACATTGAGACCCTGATTGACCTCTTTTCCGTCAAGATCAAGAGCTTTGCCGAGACTTTCCATGACCAGCTGCTGCAGATAACGCGAAAGCAGCACCAGACGGTCGCTGTAAGGTACGATCACCATGTTACGGTCGCCTTTGCCGTTGCCGGAAATGTACCACATCGCGGCAAGCATCATGGCAGGATTGGAAACTGCATCGCTGTTTCTGGTCCAGGCATCCATGGCGCAGGCTCCGGAGAGGAACTTTTTGAAGTCGACTCCGGTAAGTGCGGCAGGCACATGACCTACAATACTGGTTTCGCTGGTGCGTCCGCCGATGGAGTCAGCCATTTCAAAGACCTTGAGCCAGCTGCCGGAACGGGCGTGCCTGTCAAGTTCGCTGTCTTTCATGGTGACGGCTACTGCGTGACGGGCAAAATCCAGACCTCTGGAGGCGTAAAAATCCTCCATGGCGATCATGTTGTTTCTGGTTTCGCGGGTGCCGCCGGATTTGGAGATCACCAGCTGGATGGTCCGTTCAGGATCCATCACTTCGAGCAGGTCGGCAAATTCAGCGGAATCCGTATTGTCGAGAAAATAGAGTTTGAGATTGTTTGCACGCTTTTCGCGCGGAAGCTCGTTCCAGTACGGACCGTTGACCGCAAACTGCATGAGCTGCGGTCCGAGGGCGGAACCGCCGATGCCGTTGACCACAAGAGCATCGAAAGTTTTGCCGGTGGAACCGGTGATCTTGCCGGAGCGCACTCCGGCGGCAAACTCCTCGACCTCGGCAAAAAGCGCACTTTCCGGATAACTTATACGGTCAGTGAAATGGGTCACCTTGCGTTTTTCGTCAGGATTTTTGATCTCGCCGTTTTCGATACGTGCGACTTCTCTTACGGCACGGGCAAAAAGCGGAGAGAGCTGTTCGATATCGCTGTCTTTGAAATTCATTCCGGCGAAAGCGATGGAAAAACCGCTCTGCGCATCGGTCAGCGTATATTTGCTGTTACGGGTGACCCAATCCATGATAATCCAATCTCCGTAAAATTACTCTTCGATCTGATCCGCGATGGAGTCGTCGATCTCGTGGTTGGCAGTGACCTGCTGGACGTCATCAAGATCCTCCATGCGTTCCAGCAGACGCAGCACCTGGGAGGCAACTTTGGGATCCGTGAGGTTGACGACCATATCCGGCTTGCGGACGATCTCCGCCTGATCGGTCGGGATGTTGTTGTCGGAGAAAACTTTGCAGAGCGGTTCAAAATATTCCGGATCAGCCCAGATCTCGGCGACATCATCTTCGACGCTCAAATCATTGGCTCCGGCATCGAGCACCAGATCCATGAGTTTTTCTTCATCAGCCCATTCACCGGTGATGATGAAGTGAGCCTGACGCTGGAAAATACGGGAGACCGCACCGGAACCAGCCATGTTTCCGCCGTTGCGGTCAAAGACCATGCGGACTTCGCTGATGGAACGGTTGCGGTTGTCAGTCAGGCAGTCAACGACGACAGCGACACCGCCTGCGGCATATCCTTCATAAACGATTTCTTCGTAAACCACATCGCCGAGTTCACCGCTGCCTTTTTTGATCGCGCGTTCGATATTGGCATTGGGCATGTTGGCGGCTTTGGCGGCTGCAAGAGCTGCACGCAGACGGGGGTTGGAATCCGGATCACTGCCGTTCTTGGCGGCGACCATGATCTCCTTGCCGATACGGGAGAAGGCTTTGCCCTTGAGTTTATCTGCTGCATCTTTCTTGTGTTTGATGTTTGCCCACTTACTGTGACCTGACATTTTGCGTACTCCTTAAATATATTTGTTTATACACAGTCGATAACGTTATTTTATAAAATAGCATCAAAAGCCGTTTTTTTCAAGGTGAGAGTCTGTTCCGGTGCGGAAATGTTCATTTGTTTTTGCGGATTTGTCACAGTGTGCCGCATAATGAGCTCCGGAAAACGGCTGAAATACGTATGGTGAGCTTGAAAAAAGCCGTTTTTTGTGATATATTATCAAGATCATTACAAAAACACTTTTATACAGGAAAGTTGAACGATTTATGGATAAATCAGCATTAGACGCGTTGCTTTCGGGCATCATCGACCAGCCTTCCAAGGGATTGCTGGATTCCCTCAAAAAAATGTTGAGCGATTGCGGTTCGCCGCTTCCGGCAGATGTTTCCGGACAGCTGGAGATCCTCTGGGAAGCCTGGGGAACTGAAGAATTTGATACCGCCAAAGCGGATGTCTGTGTGCTTGCCGCAAGTCTTGCCGTTGCAGATACTCCCGCTTTCCGCAAACTGCTGGTGAGTGCCATCCGTGCCATGCTGCCCAATGACCTCGGTCACAATCCCATCATGCGCGCTCTCGGCGTGCGTGATGAAAAAACTCCGCTTCCGGAAGTCGCCGCACGTTTCCGCCGTCTGCTTGCCCTGCGTTCAGGTTCGATCGTTTTTCTGCCGGCATCCGGCAGATGGGGCGCAGTCGGTTCTGTCGATGCCATCAACGGCACGATCGCTGTAAACGGTTTCCGCGGTATCGGCAGTTCTGCCAGTCTTCCTCTTGAACAGGTGCTGCGCGATGCCGTCATTCTTGAACAGGATATCGAACTTGATCTTCTCGTCCGTGCCGACGGTATTCCGGTTCCGGCAGCCAGGTTCCGTGATATCGTTGCCCGCCGCGCCCGCGTGGCGGTGACCGATCAGCAGATGCGCGCCATGGCTGTCGCCGGATGTGCCAGAAAGATGAACCCCTCGGCTTTTGAAGCCTATTGGAGCGCAAAAGCTCCCGCTGCCGCTTCCGGTTCCGCCCGTAAGTCCTGGCAGGGACGCAGTATCCAGGAAATGCTGGTGCTGCTTGATGCTGAAAGCAAAGCCGGTGACGACTCAAGATACGATGCCGAAGCATGTGAAACGGTCAAGAATTTCTTTATCCGTCTCCGTCCTGATGCTGCTGTCCGTGAAGGAAAAATGCTTGCGGAACTGGTCGGTAAAATGGCTGACCGCTGCGATGCAGATGATCTGCACAGCATGCTTGAGCCTTTGATGACTAAAGCAACCTTCTGGCCCGGTGATCCCGGACGTGCACAGCTTGCCTCTCTTTCTGTCTGGGGCGAGATCCCTGCCAAAAGCATTGAAAATCTTGCCGGTGTCACTGCCCGGGCTTTTCCCGAGGAATACCTTGCAAAATGCATGCTCTGTCTGCCGCTCAAAGCTCTCAATGCTCTCGGAACTATGGTTACTGATGAGATGCTGTACGATATGGTTTGCGAATGCAAAGTCCTTTCCGCTGACATTCTGCTCTGGATCTGGAAAAACCGCAAGAAACGCAACAGTGATGAACTGCTCAGTCTGCTGAGTGTGGAAAACGTCTGCCGTGTACTTGGCGGTGCCGATGTGCCGAAGGCATGGGGACCCGCCCGCAGAGAACTGCGCACGCTGCTTATGGATAACTCCGATTTCCAGAAACTGCTGCTTGATGCCGCAGGTGACAATGCGATGATGTTCGCCTCCGTGCTTCAGGGAGCCCTTTTCCTCAGCACCAGTGAACGTCAGAGCCTTATGGTCAAACTTTCCCGCAACTCCAAGATGCTTCAGGAGTATCTTGAAAGCGGTGCCGGTCAGCGTATCCTCAAGGCCGGTGTCGGTGTTACCGATGAAGCGGATGCTCCTGAAGAGATCCAGCCGGATTACTCCAGTGTCAGTTCACAGAAACGTCTGGCGCAGGAACTTGATGACATCATCAATATCCATGTTCCTGAAAACCGTGAAGCTCTCAAAACCGCCCGTGCCCACGGTGACTTCCGTGAAAACTCCGAATTCGATGCCGCCAAAGAACGCCGCAATCAGCTCAGCCGCCGCCGTTCCGAACTGGAACGCATTCTGGCGATCGTCCAGCCGGTGATGATGGCTCACGTGGTGGTAGACAAGACTGCGGTGATCGGTTCTGTGATCGATCTGGAATACGCCGATGGAGCAAAGGAAACCTACTCTCTGCTCGGTGCGTGGGATGGTGATCCCGATCGCGGTTTCCTCTCATACAAGACCCGTCTCGGCGGAGCTGTTCTCAACCGCAAGGCAGGAGAATCTTTCAAGGTCGGTGACAGAGAGTGCAAGCTCGTTGCTGTCAGACCGCTTCCCGCTGAACTGATCGCGGAGCTTGATGCTTGAGACGTAAAGTATCATACGAGGATTTTCAGGTCCGCTATACCCCGGAGCGCGTGAAACACTGGCGCCGGGTATGCGGATACGGCAATGTGGATCGGCGGCGCGGAAACGCTGCCGATCCTGTTGTTTATAAATTTCCTGCTCCGGTTCCCGAAGCTGCCGGAAAGAAGATCGCTTTTATTTCTGATCTGCATTATCACGGCAGTGATTTTCAGCGCAGACTTATCGGGGAGATCCGGGAGTATCTGCTGGAATATAAACCTGATCTGCTGCTGCTCGGCGGAGATGTCTGCTGTGATGTCGATACATTCAGATTGTTTCCGGAAGTCCTTCATCCTTTGAGCAGTGCTGTTCCCGCCGCATTTGCTGTTCCCGGCAACTGGGAACGCGGAAAATCATGGATATCCGCCGCAAGGTGGAAAGAGCTGTTTTTATCAGGAGGTTTTACTCCGGGGTTCAATGAGTTTGCCGATTGCGGATGTTTCCAGATCTACTGCGGAGATGATCCGTCATGGGGAAATCCGGTAAATCCCGGGCGCTGGCGCGAAAAAGCTGTCCGTATTCTGCTCACCCACCGTCCGGATACGGTCATTGCTCTTACTGAACCGTACTATGAGCCGTTTCATCTGGCACTGTGCGGACATACTCACGGCGGTCAGATACGTCTGCCGTTTATCGGACCGGTTTTTGCTGCAAGCATATACGGCTGCGCCCTTGATTACGGCTGTTTTTACAACCGGGAGAGAAAGTCTCACATGATAGTTTCATCCGGTCTCGGACACATGTCTTTTCCGTTGCGTATCAACTGCCGGAGGGAAATCGTTTTTGTTGAGTTTTTTCCGGCTGTCAAAACGGTGCAATGAATCTCTATATAAAAAACAGCCGCAGATCCGTTTGGAACTGCGGCTGAATCTTTTTCCGGCTGTTATCAGAAGCCATGCTTGAGCAGGTAAAGAGTCACACCTGCGGTCATTATCATCAGCACCAGAATTATCAGGATCACCAGAAATACCGGAGTGCTGCGCTTTTCTGCTGCCTCGATCACCTTTTTACCGGCGATCCACGATGACAGCGGACGTTTCGGTGCAAGCGTGAAGAAGTTGCCCAGCTTTCTGGAAAGACGCAGCGGGAAATTCAAGGCAAATCCGGATGCTTCAAGGAAACGTCCAAGATCGCGGCGGTAAAGTTTTATCAGAGATACCACGACGATCGGACCGCCGAATACCACGATGATACCGCCAATCACTGCAATGATGTTCCAGATGGAGATGTTCTGCAGTGATTTTACGATGAACGCAACGGAACTGCCGATCGCAGCAATACCGATGCCTCCTCCCATGAGCAGCATGGAACCGTTGAAGCCCTGCTGTTTCTGATCCGGAGCCGGAGGCAGTTTGCCGGAAGTGATGCTCTTGCTCAACTCCTGCTGTGCGGCATTGCTTTTTGAGGTGAGCATTTTATCCGCCTGTTTGCCGATGAATTCGCCCATGCGGTAGAAGGGACTTTTAAGTGCTTCACTGATCGAAACCGGCTGACGGATGAAATCTGTGATTTTTGCATCGTACACGTCACCTGCGGCATCAAAAAATATTCCGCGCTTGCCGGGGAACAGGTGGCGCATGTTGCCGGAGGTGATCGCTACTGCGAGCAGCTGTTTGGTCAATGCTCCGGGCAGACCGCGGGAAATTTCAACGTATGCGGTACAGATGTTGCTGTCCGCAGCGATCTTTTTGTGTTCTGCGGGATTTGCCACCGGAACTGCAAGCGAGAAATGTCTGCCGTCCATGACCAGCATACCGGTCTGCAGCCAGCTGGTCGATTTCGGATCAAACAATGCACTCAAATTCAGTGAATTTTTCAGGAAGTCCAGCATGTAGCACTGGAACAGCAGCAGTTTGTGCAGCGTTTCAAGTTTTGCCAGAGCAACACCGGCTTCGAGGTCTTTTGCAATCATATCTTTGATCGCGTTGATGTTTTCATCCTGCACCGCTTCTTCAAGCTCCTGACGGGACACGGTGAACAACACCGGATGATCCGGACGGCGTTTGAACCACTCTTCGGCAGGAGCCAGAGTGGCAGCGAGTTTCTTCCAGGCATCAGCGGAGAGTCTGCCGTCTTCAAGACAGCCGGTCACTTCGTTTAGCGAGGCGAATTTATTCATGCGCTCTTTCCAGAGCGGATTGATAGCTCCGTTGAAGTCAAGAGTCCCATCCTGTGCGGGGGCGGCGACTGCGAGCTTTTTCAGCATTTCCAGCACTTCCACCGGAGTTCTCACATCGGCGATAGAATCTTTTTTTGCAAGGCGGTCGGGATCGGTGTTGAGGAACGCAATGGTATCCGAACTCAAAAAGAAATCATTCACCGCATCTCTTATCTGAATATAAGAATCAAGTACCTCTTTCGTGCGCTCACCATAGGGGATGAGAACAGGGGCGGCATCTGCTTCCCGGTGCCAGGCAAGAACGGTTTGTGCCGCTGCGGTGAAATCATCCAGACCTTTGGCATTGAGACCGCTGCTGCCGGAAAGGTCGGTCACTGCTCCGGCAAACTTTACCGCAAGGTCGATGACTTTTGCGGTTTTTTCTTCGACCGCTTCAGAGGTGATAACACCGTCTCCGTTGCAGAGTACACAGCTTTTGATCTGTTTTTCATCGCGGATGTCATCAAGAGAGATCGTGTCAGAACCGGATTTTCCCAGATTGGAAAGCACCCGTTTTGCCGAGGTGAGGATCTCTGCGCCGGTGGCGGAATTGGTATTCAGAGCCGACAGTTTGAGTTCCCGGCTGCGGGTGTCAAAACCGCTGCCGTCGGCAAGAACATCGATCATGAATCTGATCGCATCTTTGATTTCATCGGTACGGATCTTACCGTTTTTATCCGTATCCAGAAATTCCAGGAATTTTTTATCAGCTCTCAATGCGCTGATGTCGATCCCGGTGATGGCAAACCATGCTTCGTCAAGTTCGAGAACAGTTTTAAGGTGTGCAAAGTCTTCAATGACCGGCTGCCATGCTCCGCCGATAAGACGGAACTCCAGCCCTTTGTTGTCGGAAATCAAGCTTTTCATGTTGTATATTCCTCCTGGAAATTCAAAATTTTATGCCTGGACTGCCAGAACTCCCTCTCTGCCGGGAAAATCTGCAAGGATCATTTTTCCTTCTGCTGCAGAGCCGGAAAGTTCTCCGGCTGTATTTCCCAACGTAACGATACGGTATCCGCGGGAGATGACTTCTTTCAGATAACGGTCAAACATCTGGGCACAGCGTCCTCCTTCGGCTTCTGCGTGAATGGTCAGTACGTTGAGTTGGTCTTCCTGAAGCAGGGAAAGCTGGTAATCGTTGTAGTTTTCATCGGTGACTCCGTTCCTGCCGATAACCTCATCGTATGTCGGCAGAGTTACCGGGATCTGGAGCTGGGAGAGTTTTTCCCCGTCCACCACCGGATAAAACGGAGTTCTTCCGCGGCAGTCGGTATTGTACGAAAAGTTGAATTGCTGTTTGACTTTCAGCAGTTGAGAGTTTGCCCGCCAACCGGGAGCTGCGCTGCTTTGCGGTGCTTTACCGCAGATCGAGGTCAGCATCTCCACGCCGCGTGCGATCTCTTTGTACATGGCCTGCTCTGTCATCGTCATCAGGTTGGCTTGGGCGTAATGGTGATCCCAGGCATGAAATCCCGCTTCGTGTCCGGCATCGATCGCAGCTTTGATGACTTTTGCGTGATGTTTACCGATCCCCGGTCCGGGCCATGCGGTTCCCATAAGCACGATTTCCGGACCGTAAAGACCTGCGGCATTGGTGCGCAGCATTTTCCAGAGAAACGCCGGTTTCAGCAGACGCCAGAGATGACGTCCCATGTTGTCAGGACCCACAGAAAAATAAAAAGTACCGCAAACATCGTATTTTGCAAGTACTTCACAAAGTTGAGGCACTCCGCGGGAGGTCCCGCGGAATGTGTCAACGTCAATACGCAGAGCTATCGTTTTTTTCATTTGGTGAATTCACCGGATTTGATAGCCTCGTTCAGGAAGAAGTCCAAAGTGGTTTCAATGGATTGTTCCAGGGAGATATTGGGTTCCCAGTTGATGAAACGTTTGGCGTTTTTAATGCTCGGTTTACGGTGCTGTACATCCTGATAACCCTTGCCGTAGAAAGCTCCGGAGTCGACGACGATGAAGCCGGCAAACGGCGGGAATTTGTCGCGCAGCGGATGAGCATCGAATTTTTTGACCAGCATTTCAGCCATTTCCCTGATGCTGGCTTCGTTATCCGGATTACCGATGTTGATGATCTTGCCGTCGCAGCATCCGTTTTCATTTTCAATGATGCGGAAGAGAGCTTCGCTGCCCTCTTTGATATCCACGAAGCAGCGTTTCTGTTCGCCGCCGTCGATCAGCTGGATCGGGGATCCCTGAACGAGGTTCAGGATCAGCTGGGTGATGGCACGGGAACTGCCGATACGGGCACTGGTGAGACTGTCAAGACGGGGACCTATCCAGTTGAAGGGACGGAACAGAGTGAAGTCCAGCTGACCCTTTGCACCGTATGCCCAGATCACGCGGTCAAGAAGCTGCTTGCTGCTGGAGTAGATCCAGCGCTGCATACGGATCGGACCGGTGATGAGTTTGGAATCATCTTCATCGAAGTTGTTGTCGGTACACATACCGTAAACTTCACTGGTGGAGGGGAAGATGATGCGTTTGTGGTATTTTACGCAGTAACGCACGATGCGCAGGTTTTCTTCAAAGTCCAGCTCAAAGACACGCAGCGGATTGCGGGTGTATTCAATGGGGGTGGCGATCGCGACCAGCGGCAGGACGATATCGCATTTGCGGATGTGATATTCGATCCATTCACGGTGGATGGAGATGTCGCCTTCGCGGAAGTTGAATCCGGGACGGTCAAGCAGATGATCGATATAGTTGTGGCGCAGATCCAGACCGTATACCTCATACTTTCCGGACTCCAGCAGTCTTTCACTGATATGACTGCCGATGAAACCGTTGACTCCGAGGATCAGCACGCTCTTCCTGCGGCTGGCGGCGCGGAGTTTTTTGGGATCGCTGTTCCACATCATGCGGGGCACGATGCGTCCCTCTTCTGCAAACTGCGGACCGGTCTGAACGATAGAGCCTTCAAATTCGGCAGAAAGGACTTCGATTGCACCCTCTTTGCAGGCGATCACCAGCGGATTTGATGAAATTACCGTTCCCGGAGCCATTCCGTTATTGGAATCAAGCACTTTTGCTGACCAGATGAAACATTTGCGGTCTCCGAGGAAGCTGAAAGCACCGGGGTAGGGTTTGGTCACTGCACGGATGAGATTGTTGACTTCGACTGCGCTCTTTGCCCAGTTGATCTCTCCGTCTGCCGGAGTCCTGCCGCGGAAAACGGTTGCAGCATCATGATCCTGCGGGATACGCGGAGCTTTGCCGTCACGGATCAGCGGCAGGGTCTCCGCAAGCATTTCCTTTGCGGCTGCAACAGCTTTGTCAAAAACCGTTTTTGCGGTGTCGCATCCGGTGATTTCGATTTTTTTCTGGGAAATGATGTCACCGGCATCAGCCTTTTCAGTCATATAATGCATGGTCACACCGGTTTCTTTTTCACCGTTGATGATCGCCCAGTTGATCGGAACTCTGCCGCGGTATTTCGGGAGCAGGGAGCCGTGAAGATTGATGCATCCCTTTGACGGAACAGCGAGCAGATCGGCTTTGATGAGTGAACGGTAATAGAAACTGAAAATAAAATCAGGTTCCATTGCTTTGATGCGGTTTACCCATACCGGATGATTGATATCTTCCGGTGCGAATGCCGGAATGTTGTGACGCGAAGCACATTCTGCGACTGAATCGAACCAGATGTTTTCTGACGGATTATCGCGATGCGTAAATACTGCGCTGATCTCAAATCCTGCATCCAGAAGCGCTTCGATCCCGGCGCATCCCATGTTGTGATAACCCAATACGACACACTTCATAGTCGGACTCCTTATAATTGTAACACTATAACAAATATATAATTTTCCTTTAATATATACCGGATAACGGTAAAATTCCAGTCATACGGAAAAATCATTTTCTATTTTTTTGTTATTGTCCCATTTTTTGTGAAAGTTGTTCAAACTGCGGTGGCGC
>JAZSGR010000011.1:0-18928 GCA_045532825.1 Victivallaceae bacterium
CGCGGGCAATCTCGAGCCTTGCGCCTGTGCCGGTTTGGTCGTGTACAAAGGTACACTCCTGCACCGTACTCGGCGCAAAACTCGACCTTGCTCCACGCTGCATCCACCGATTGCAGACATAACCGTTTCTTGAGCTTGAAAAAACATGCTGTGTGATATGTTTTAATTGAGAAAAACATATCTGAATAAGGATAAAATATAAATTTTTTACAAAATTTCGGACATTATCTATAAAATATGCCCCCGGAAATTTCATCCAACTTCCGGGGGGCTTCGAAACAACTGTTTCACCAGGGTTCGGCAAGGATCTCAAAATATGCTTTTGAGTGGACGCATGCCGGACAGACCTCCGGCGCGTGGGTGCCGGTGTGGATATATCCGCAGTTGCGGCATTTCCATACGACAGGTTCGCTCCGGACGAATACCCGCTCTTCTGCAATATTGGCAAGCAGTGCGCGGTAACGCTTTTCATGCTGTTTTTCTGAAACACATACCGCTTCCCAGGTCTTGGCTATTTCGGTAAAGCCCTCCGCCCGCGCCACTGCGGCAAAAGCCGGATACAGATTGTGCCACTCATCGTATTCGCCCGCCGCGGCTTCAGCCAGGTTTGCCGGAGTGTTGGATATCATCCCCGCCGGGAATTCAGCCGTGATGCTCAACTGACCTCCGTCAAGGTATTTGAAAAAACGTTCCGCATGTTCCTTTTCGTTGGCTGCGGTCTCTTCAAAGATCGCAGATATCTGCATGAATCCCTCTTTCCGTGCCCTGCTGGCGAAAAAAGTGTAACGGTTGCGGGCCTGGGATTCTCCGGCAAATGACTTCAACAGATTTTTTTCGGTTTCGCTTCCTCTCAATTGCTGCAGCATGATGATTTCTCCTCTTTTGTTTTTTTCTGCGGAAAAACTCTCCGCTTTTTCAATATAAACGGTTTGCCGGATAAAGCAATGTTGTTTTTATGCCGATGTTGTGCTATATTATGAAACAATAACTTTTTCCGGATATCCTTCTGCCGGAAAACCAAAGCATCTGTCCGTGAAAAACTCCGGACGGTGTTTTTCTTTTCGGTCCGGATACTCCGTGGAAATACAAAAACAATGTTCCGGACCTCCTGCGTGCGGCAGGAACATCCGGGATCTGAACCAATGGAGAAAAAAAGTGGGTTTGGAAATCTGTTTTGCCGCCGCTCTGGCGGTCATGCTGGCAGGGGGGACCGGTGCGCTGATCGCCGGTAAAAAACCTTCGCTCGCGGCAAAAACCGGATGCGCCGGATTACTGGCGGGTACGGTCATTGCCGCCATTCCGGCAGGTGCCGGACTGTTTGTGGATCACATTAACGTCTTCCGTATCCCCGTGCTGCTGCTCGGTGCCGCAGGTGCCGTACATTCGCTCGGATACCTGCGCGGACACGGTGAAGAGCGATCCGGTCTCTACTTCTTCTTTTACAACCTTACGGTAAGTGCCATGCTCGGTGTGACACTTGCGATCCGTCCGCTGCCGTTTCTGGTGCTGTGGGAGATCATGGGTATTGCAAGTTTTGTGCTGGTCGCCTTTGATTACAAATCGCAGCAGACACTCCGGGCGGCGTGGATCTATCTGCTTGCCTGTCAGGCGGGGGGGATGGTGCTTATCGCAATGTTTCTGTTCTCATGCACTCCGGGAGTTGCTTTTGCTCTGGCAGTGATCGGTTTCGGTCTCAAAATCGGTTTCCCCCTGCTGCATGTCTGGCTTCCTGAAGCGCATCCCGCGGCACCGGCGCCGGTATCTTCGCTGATGTCAGGAGCCATGATCCAGCTTGGATTTTTCGGTATCATGCGCTGGGGTATCAACACTGCCGCTCCGGCATCCGGCATGATCGGTATCACCCTGCTGATCCTCGGCGCGGTAAGCTGTCTGGGAGGAATCATTCTTTCCATGCCGCGCACCAATATCAAAACGATGCTCGCTTATTCAAGCATCGAAAATATGGGCATCATTGCTCTCGGCAGCGGTCTCGGATTTATCGGTCTTGATGCCGGACATATCCCGACTGCATTCTGCGGTTTTGCCGGTGCTTTCCTGCACATGGTAAATCACGCTCTGCTCAAAGGCGGATTGTTCCTGCTTGCCGGTTCCGTCCAGAAAGCAGCAGGTTCCCTGGAAATGGAGAAAATGGGCGGTCTGCTCAAACGCATGCCGGTCACCGGAACTCTGTTCCTGCTCAACTCCGCCGGATTGAGCGGTTTGCCGCCCTTCAATGCCTTTGTAAGTGAATTGCTCATCTACCTTGCGGCTTTCACTGCGGCAAGTACCGGCAAGGTGTATCTGGTTGCTGCCGGTATCCCTTCTGCGGTCATCCTTGCACTTACCGGCGGTCTGGCGGCAGCGGCGTTCTGCAAGACAGCCAGTGCCGTGTTTCTCGGCGAACCCCGTTCGGAGCGGGCAGCGGCAACCTGTGAGGTCCCGTTCGTTATGAGTCTGCCGGTCATTCTGCTGTTTGCCGCCGGATGCTGTGTCACGGTGATTTCTCCGTTTCTGGTGAGAATGGCGATTCCGGCTGAACAGCTCCAGGAGCTTGAATGGGTATTTTTCTCCCTGCGTACAGTTGCCGCTTTTTCGTTTATCACAGTTGTGATCTTTCTGATCCTGCTGGCGGTGAAGCTCCGGCTGCTGCCGCGCGGCAGAGAGTGCCGCCGTTCCGCCACCTGGGACTGCGGTTACGGTCTGCCCGATGCCCGTATGGAATACACCGGCAGCGCATTCATACAGCCTCTGGTCCAGTTTTGCGGAAAACTTACCGGTGTGCGGAAAAAAATAACTCCGCCCGAAGGAGATTTCCCCGAAACGGCTTCGTATGAGGAGGAAAACAGCGATCCCGGACTGGATATTTTCTGGAAGAATATTTTCAGATTTTTTGCCGGAGCCGCTGAAAAAATGCATTTTCTGCAGTCCGGATATCTTCACCTGTACATACTTATCGCAACTGCGGCACTCATCCTGATGCTGATCTGGGGATTGCTTCTGCCGTGGGGCGGAACACTGTTTAAAGGAGGCTTTTGATATGATCTGCAATTTCTTTCAATGGCTGATATGGCTGGTGCTTACATTTATCTGTGCACCGCTGCTGCCGGGTATCATAAACAAGGTGAAGGCTTTCTTCGCCGGACGGCGCGGTCCCTCGGTGTTCCAGCTTTATTACGATATTTTCAAACTGCTCCGCAAAGAGAGCGTGATAAGCAATACTTCCGGAGGAGTGATATTCTTTGCTCCTGCGATCATCCTTGCCACGCTTGCCGCTGCCGCTTTGCTGCTGCCGTACGGCGCAAGCTCTTCTCCGTTTTCGTTCACCGGGGATATCATCCTGTTCTTCTATCTTATGGGATGCTCCAGAGTCGCCATGATCTTCGGAGCAATGGATACCGGTTCGAGTTTTGAAGGCATGGGGTCCAGCAGGGAGGCGCACTTTTCCGCACTGGCCGAAGCCGCCGTGTTCGGAGTGATCGGTTTTCTCGCACTGGGCACCGGCCGCTGTGAGACCGATATGCTCACTTATACCGGCTTCGCAGGCGGCATCAATGTCACCAGTCTGCTGCTTGCCGCCGCCGCCTTTTTTATCGTGCTGCTTATGGAAAACTGCCGGGTCCCGGCGGATGATCCTGATACCCACCTTGAACTTACCATGATCCACGAAGCTATGGTGCTGGATTACGGCGGTCCGGAGCTTGCGGCGGTCTTTTATGCCGGTGCATTGAAACTCTGGCTGTTTGTTTCGTTCTTCGTCATGATGCTGATGCCTGCCGGAAAGTGGAGCTTCGGGGAATACAGCGGCGTATTCACCGCCGGAATTCTGATATCCACTGTACTGGTCGGCTGCATAGAGTCATGCATGGCGCGTTACCGTTTTCTCAAAGTTCCGCAGATGCTTGCCGGTGCGCTCTGCATCGCTCTGCTCGCGGTATTCTTTCTCGCATTTTTTGAAGGAGCTGCAAGATGAATTTTCAAATCGAAATATTGATGGCACTGTTTCTGCTTTCCTGCCTGATGCTTGCGGCATCCAGCCGTCTGCTCCACGCGATCAGGATCGTTGCACTTCAGGGTATACTGCTCGGCATACTGCCGCTGGTGATCTCTGAACATATCCACCTTTCGCAATATACCGCTGCCGTATTCAATATCGGAATAAAAGCTGTTGCGCTGCCGTATCTGCTGTGTCTTGCCATGAAAAAAGCCAATGTCAGGCGCGAACTGGAACCGTTGATCGGTTATCCGGCATCGCTGCTGACTGTGCTGGCAGGCATCTGGATCTCCTTTGTGATCGGCGGCAGACTCTCTCTGCCGGAATCCGCAGTTGATCTCCGCCTTGTACTGCCGGTGTCTTTTTCAGTGGTGCTGACCGGTCTTTTTATCGTTATGGCACGGAAGAAAGCCATTACCCAGGCTGTCGGATTTCTTACCTTCGAAAACGGCATAGCTTTATTCGGTAACGGAATGATGATCGAATGCGGACTTGCTGTTGAACTGGGTATCCTGCTTGACGTATTCGTTCTGGTATTTGTAATGGGGATCGCTGTTATGCGCATCAACCGGGCATTTGAACATATCGATGCGGATAAACTTACTTTGCTCGGTGAAAACTCCGGAGGTGATGTAAAATGATCGAACTTTATCTGATTGCTGTTCCATTGATCTTTGCCCTGCTGATATTTTTCAGCAGAAAATCAACTGTCATCCGTCTGCTGCTGGTCACCGCAGGATGTTTCCATATCGGCGGCGTCTTTGCTCTCTTTTCCATGCCGCAGCATATACCGGTGCTTCTGGAGGGATGGATCGGTTCGGATCTTCCGGCAAAAATTATCATTGCTGTATGTTCCGCACTGTTCTGTGCTTCTGCGGTGAATGCGTTTTTCTGGATACCTTCCGCCCGCAGGTTCGAGGGGGAATACCCGACTATGCCGGAGTATATCTTCTGTTCCGCGCTGTGTGTGTTCCTTTCCACGATGTCGCTGGTGGTGTTTGCCGGCAATTTCGGACTGCTCTGGGTCGCTGTCGAGGCGACGACTCTTGCCAGTGCACCGCTGATCGCCTATCACCGTTCACCCGGCGCACTTGAAGCGATGTGGAAATATCTGGTGATCTGTTCGGTCGGCATCGGACTTGCCCTCTTCGGTATTTTCATGCTGGGTGTGGCAATGCGGTTTTCCTCCGGCGCAGAAGGTTTGGGATTTGCCGGGATCGCCGCAGTCAAAGAAAAACTTGATCCGCAGTGGTTCAAGGCGGCATTTCTCTTCTGTCTTGCCGGATTCGGCTTGAAAATGGGTCTTGCCCCGTTCCATGTATGGCTGCCGGATGCACACAGTGAGGCTCCCTCGCTGGTGTCGGTACTGCTTTCAGGATCATTGCTCAACTGTTCGTTTCTGGGTATCATCCGGGTCATGGAGGTAAGTCCGGAGGCACTGCTGCCGTTCTGCCGGGAATATCTGTTTGCATTCGGACTGCTTTCGCTGTTCGTTGCCGCCTGCTTCATCATCCGGCAGCATGACTTCAAGCGGATGCTCGCTTATTCAAGTGTGGAACACATGGGTATCATCGCCATGCTGTGGGGACTTCAGGCAAATGAAGCAGCTATGATACATCTGGCAAGTCACTCCGCCTGCAAGATGATTTTGTTTCTCACCGCCGGAAACATTCTGCTGGCATTCGGCACCAGAAAGTGTGCTGCTGTCAACGGTATGTTTTCCAGAATGCCGTTGACCGCATTGATCTGGCTCGGCGGTATTCTTTTTATCTGCGGAGTTCCGCCGTCACCGCTGTTCGTTACAGAACTTATTCTGGTGCAGCATGCAGGAACAACCGCAGGAAGCATCATCCTTGTACTGCTCTTTGCTGTATTCTGCGGAATGACTGCCATTGCCATGAAAATGACCATGGGCAGAATGGAAAATGTTCCGTCTGACGGGGCGGTGACTGCCGCTTCAAGGCTGTCGCTTCTGCCGGCACTGCTTTGTGTCATTCCGGCTGCCGCCGGTTTGTACCTTGTCTTTCAGATATAGGGAGAAAAAATCATGAGTAATCCCCTCTTTGTAAAACTTGCCAACGGCAGTGCCGTTCCCATGGCTGAAATCCCCGCACTTGAAGAAGCTCTTTTCCGTGACGTGCTTATCCGCAAGGTGCGTGAAGAAAACCGTCAGGTGCTTTCATTTTTTGCTCTGCCGGAGAACGATGGCTTCAAGCTCATCTGTATCCTCGGTTCGCCGCAGGATCACTGTTTTGAGGTCACTTCAGGCAGTGTCGGTAAAAGTTTCATGTCAATGTCATCTGAAGCTCCGGCGTTTCAGCTTTTTGAACGTGAGATCGCCGAACAGTACGGTCTGGAGATCAAGGATCATCCCTGGCTCAAACCGGTGCGTGATCCGGAAAAGACCGGATTTTTCAAGATGTCAGGTGATGCTGTCCACGAAGTCGCGGTGGGTCCGGTGCATGCCGGCGTCATCGAACCCGGACACTTCCGCTTTCAATGTATGGGCGAAGATGTCTATTCTCTTGAGATCGCTCTCGGTTATCAGCACCGCGGAATTGAAAAGATGATGGAAGGAAAACTTACCAACCGTTTCATTCATCTGGTCGAAACTGCTTCCGGCGACAGCACCGCAGCCGCAGCCGTCGCCTGGGCGCATGTGATCGAAGCTCTCAGCGGTATCAAGCCGCCGGCAGATGCACTCAAGATCCGTTCGATCGCGGTGGAACTTGAGCGTATCGCCTGTCATACTGGTGATCTGGGTGCGCTTTCCGGCGATGTGGCATTTCTGCCGACTGCTTCTTTCTGCGGCAGGATCCGCGGAGAGTATCTCAATATGACTGCCGAACTTTGCGGCAACCGTTTCGGTCGCGGTATCGCGGTTCCGGGCGGATGCCGTACTGCTCTGGAAAAAGCCCGGGCTGAAAAGATCCTTGCCTGGATCGACCGTGTCCGTCCGGAACTCTGGCAGGCTCTTGATCTTCTGTTTGACTCTCCCACTGTGCTGGACCGTTTTGAAAACACCGGAACCGTTTCTCTTGAAGATGCCCGCCGTATCGGATTGGTCGGTATGGCGGCAAGAGCGTGCGGTCTGGAGAGCGATGCCAGATTTGACTATCCGCTTGAAGAATACGGCGGCAATCCTCCGCAGGCGGAAAAAATCGAAGTTTCCGGTGATGTACTTTCGCGGGCGAAGATCCGTTATGCCGACCTGCGTGCTTCCCATAAATATCTTGAGGAGCTTCTCCGCAGCGTGCCGGATACCGGATTGTCTGCCTCTGCTCCGGAGATCGGGGAACTCAAAGCCGATCATCTGGCAGTGGCGGTTTCCGAGTCCTGGCGCGGAGCTCTCTGTTATGCTGCCGTGACCGGTGCCGACGGTTCGTTCCGCCGGGTAAAGATCGTGGATCCCTCTTTCCACAACTGGTCCGGACTGGCTGCGGCTCTGCGCGGTGAGCAGATATCCAACTTCCCGGTCTGCAACAAGAGTTTCAACCTTTCCTACTGCGGATACGATCTGTAAAATTTGTGAGGTGAAAAAATGTTCAAGGCATTGAAAGCAAGAATATATCAGGGATACCGTACCGGAAGTTTTCCGGATACAGATCCGGTTTTGCCGGATCGCTTTGCCGGACGTCCGGTGTGGCATAAAGAGCTTTGTACCGGTTGCGGAAAATGTGTTTCTTCCTGTCCGGTCGGTGCGGTCGTAAAAGAGGATGGCAGGATCACGGTCGATACCGGAAAGTGCATTTTCTGCCGGGATTGTGCGGAAAGCTGTCCGGCATCCGCATTGGAGTTCAGCCGGGAATACCGCCTCGGAGCCATGGAAAGAGAAAAACTCATCGCTTCAGACGGTATTTATGAACCGCAGCGTCCGACTGACAGGGAATTTTTGAAATTCTGCGGAAAATCATTAAAGATCCGTCAGGTTTCCGCAGGCGGATGTTCCGCCTGTGAACTGGATTTCAACGTGCTCGGCACTCTTGCCTGGGATATGGGCAGGTTCGGTATTCAGGTGGTGGCTTCTCCGCGTCACGCCGACTGTATTTTAGTCACCGGTCCGGTGAGCAGAAACATGCTGCTGGCTCTGAAAAAGACTTATGATGCCGCACCGCGTCCGGTGTGGGTCATCGCCTGCGGCGCATGTGCGATCTCCGGCGGTATCTATGCAAATTCACCTGAAACCTGCGGCGGTGTCGAAGAGATACTCAAACCTGATCTTTATGTTCCCGGGTGTCCTCCTCATCCGGCAACTCTGCTTGAAGCTCTGCTCCGGCTGATGAACAGGAAGTGATTTCTTCCTCCGGCTGCACCGTATACGGAAAAAAGAACATGAGAACCAGACTTAAAGATATCGCAAAACATCTCGGATGCTCCCTGCAGACCGTGTCGCTTGTGATGAATGATAAATATCACGGCAGAGTGACCGAAGCCAGGGCAAAAGAGGTGCGGGAAACTGCGGAAAAAATGGGCTATGTCGTGAATTTTTCCGCCGGTTGTCTGCGCGGAAAACGGACACATGCCGTCGGCGTTATTCAGCCGGCAGTGTCTCCCGGAGGTTTTCCCGACCTTGCCGCAACTGTGGCAAGGCATCTGCAGAAACGCGGTTATCAGGTCTATTTTTATATTCAGGATATCGATGTCACCAACCGTATTGCGATCAATTCGCTTATCAGCCGCGGCGTGGAAGGCGTGATCCTGCTTGATTGTTACAATCTTGAACCGCATTATGATTACAGTTGTCCGGTCCTGGCAGTCGGATCCATGCCGGACAGCGAAATATCTGTGGATAAACGCGGCGGCTGCCGCACCGCTGTCCGGCATCTGGTGTCAGTACACGGACACTCGAAGATCGGTTATGTCACCAACGGCAGACGCTACTGTTTGAGCAGTACGGAAAAACTTGACGGTGTCCGGCTTGGACTGGCTGACTGCGGATTGGAATTCGATGAGAGAAATTATGTCGATATCAGCTATGTGACAGAGTGTGAAGCCAGGATTAAGGAGCTGGTGACACGTTCAGGAGTGACCGCTTTCTGCTGTTCCAATGATTATGTGGCAGGCAGGCTTATCTCTTATCTGACCCGCCGCGGCATCCGGGTGCCGGAGGACATCGCCGTGACCGGATTTGACGGATTGAATTTCGGCGAATTTTCCAAAGTACCGCTGGCAACCGTGGTCCAGCCTTTTGAACTTCTGGGCAGACGGACGGTTGAGATCATGCTCGAACGCATAGCCGGTGCGGAACCAGCCGGAACAACTGAACTGCTCACTCCCTCGTTCCGTCCCGGTCCAAGCTGCGGATGTCCTCTGCCGCACGAACCGGTGCTGCCGATGGTTGAATGGCTGGGGTTGACCTACGACCAGAGCGATCCGGTCTACGCAGGTGAACTTGCCGGATTTGTTTCTCCCAATCAGGATCCGGAAAAGTGGACGATCGGGTGATGTTTTCAGCTTTCGGTGCTGAAGTAACGCTCCGCAACGACAGACAGTTCGTCATGAGTACCCATAATCAATAATCCGTCTCCTGCTCTTACTTCTGTTTTTCCGTTGGGTGGAACCAGCTGCTTGCCCCGGCGCACCAGTGTGATAAGCACTCCGGAAGGCAGATCCAGATCTGCGATCGTTTTTCCGGCATAATCCGCATCTGCCGGAACGGTGAATTCTTTCATTTCGTGACCGGAGCTTGCCGGGGTCGCCTCAAGCTCCAGCGGCAGACGCTCTTTCCCTGAATACGGTTTGTCCAGTTTCAACGCTCTTGCCAGCGGCATGATCGTGGTTCCCTGTACCACCATGGAGACCAGAACCATGAAAAATATCATGTTGAAATACATTCTGGAACCGGATACGCCGAAAGAAAGAGGAAATGTCGCAAGTACGATAGGGGCTGCTCCGCGGAGTCCCACCCAGGATATCAGCAGTTTTTCCCTGAAAGTGAACGAGTTACCTGCAAGGGTGATGAAAACTGCCGCCGGACGGGCGAAGAAAAGCAGTATGGCTGCCAGAAGCAGTCCCCAGGCAAATATTTCAGGCAGCTGCTGTACGTCGACAAAAATACCCAGCGTCGTGAAAAGTATGACTTGCATCAGCCAGGAGACCCCGTCGCTGAACCGGGTTATGCCTTTATGATAGTTGAACCCCAGATGGTTCATGGTTATGCCGCAGACGTAACAGGACATCATTCCGTTGGCGTTGATACCTTCAGCAAGTCCGTATGCCAGCAGTACCAGAGCTATCGCAAAGACAAAATACAGTCCTTCATATTCCAATTTTGTTTTGTAAAGCAGTCTGCCGAAGTATCCCACGATGATGCCGAGCAGTACGCCTGCCGTCATCCGGTAGATGAGAAGCAGCACAGCGGCAAAAGAAAATCCGCTTTTACCCAGTACCACATCTATCATGAACAGAGTGAGGAAATATGCCATAGGGTCGTTGCTGCCGCTTTCAAGTTCAAGCAGCGGACGCAATCTGCCTTTCAAACTCACATTCCTGCCTGAAAGAATGGCAAATACCGCAGCGGCGTCGGTGGATGAGATCATTGCTCCCAGCAGAAGACAACTGGCAAAGGATATGGTTTTCTGGAAACACAGCCACACCGGAATTGCAAAGAGCAGACAGGTAAGCACTACACCCGCCGTGGCAAGCGCACCGCCGGGAAGCAGCACTTTTTTTATGGAATTGAAATTGGTATCCAGACCGCCTGAAAACAGTATGAAGCACATAGCTACGGTTCCGGCGATACTTATCTGCCCGAATTCCAGATCGCCGGGAACATGACGCTGACCTATGAACATGCCGACCAGCAGAAATATCAGCAGTATCGGAACGTTGAAGCGGCTGGAAAGTTTATTGGAAAATGCCCCGATGAGCAGCATGGTCCCGACGGCGGCAAATACAAGGCTTATTTCAGGCATCGGCGGAAAGTTCTATTTTGAGGCTTTATCGATACGTCCGGCGGCTTTGAGATAACTGCTCCAGAGATTGCTTTTTTTGTTTTTTGCCGTTGAACGCAGAATGGATATCACTCCGGTGACTGAACGGGGACGTTTTTTCAGCGTTGTTACAGTTCCGTTGTTGAATACGACCACAACTGTTCCTGCCGCAGGTTTGGTGAAAAACAGCGGAAACACTTCCTTGTTTTTTACTTTTCCTGCTTCACTGCCGAACCAGGCGATCACCAGCTCTTTTTCTGAAACGGAGGTTTTTTTCGCCGGAAGCTGCAGTTGTGCCGGGTAAATAATTTTTTTCGCCAGCATTTCATTGATGCCGGCAGCTCCGGATTCAGGATAACGTTTCAGTTTTGCCCTGGTGATCGCAGAAAACAGCTCTTTTGCCTTTTTCTGATCGAAAGATGTTTTCGCCGGAACCGGTTTTTCCGGGGGGAGGGTACGGGACTTTTCCGCCTGCGAGGAGACATCACGGGCTCTCTGGAGAGCTTTGCCGTAAATACTGCCGGGGGCGGCGGAGACAAGTACCGGAAACAGCAGAAGTGCGGGAAGAACGACAGTTGATCTAAACATTTCCATTTCCTTTTTTTTGCATGAACGCTATAACATTGTTTGATATTTCATCCAGTACAGGCATATCCTGCGGCAGCAGACTGCGCAGGGTCTGCATGTACCGGCGTTTTAAAAATTCGCGGCAGCTCCAGCCGGATTTGAGATCATATCCCCAGGCAAATTTTGCCGCCAGAAAATCCAGTCTGCTCTGCAGCATGCGGTTATCCGGTGATTTTCCGGCGAGCAGAACCGATTTGACATCACTGCTCAAACCGCCTGTTCCGGACAACTTATATACAATAGCAGGATTTTCCGGATTTTTCAAGTAGTCTATCAATATCTTCATGATATCTGTTTTATCAGCATCACGTACTGCACACAATATTTTTTCTTCATCAGCGGTTAATCCGGCCGGGATGTTCCGGCGGTTGTGATAACGTACTGCACAGAGAATGATCTGCTGAGATGCCGCATCAAATTCCCCGAGCAATTCTTTTTTACGCTCCGACACCAGTTCAAATGAGCGTTCTCCATGATCGAAACTTTCCAGATCGTTCATGGTTTTGAAGCGGATTATCTGTTCAAATCTGCTGAAATCGTGCAGCATCGCAGCGTGGAAAAGCAGATTTTTTTCCCGTTCGGAGAAATTTTCGCTTTGTGCCAGTTTTTCCGCTTCGCGGCAGACCCGGAAGGTGTGAGCGACCTTGAGACGGATGTTCCTCCGGCACTCCGGATCATCAGTCCCGAACGTTCCGGCATAACCGGAAAAATACATTTGCAGGCACTTCTTTTTCATAACCTGTAAAATATAATCGCATAAAAGATACTTTACAACTTGAAGAGTTGATGATTTTGTATTAATTTATATAAAAGACATACAGCATGGATGCGGAGGTCATGGATTTTTGCCTTCCGTATCCGGAATGAGGGATTTTATTCGATGCATTCATTCAAATTCAAAGCGGAAGACCTTGAACAGTATTTCCTGTCGCTTATGGCAGGGGGCAGAAAATCATTGCCGGATCAGGTGATGATCGCTCTGCTGTTTTTTGCTTCGCGTTTTTACCGTATGGCTATCCAGTTCCGCAACTGGATGTACGCCAAAAGGGTGATCCGTAACCATGCACTCGGATGTCTGGTCGTGAGCATCGGCAACCTCACCTGCGGCGGTACCGGCAAAACTCCGGTGGTGGAGGTCATCGCCCGCACGTTGAGTGCCAAAGGCAGGCGGGTGAGCATCCTCAGCCGCGGATACCGCAGTAAAAAACGTTCCATCTGGTTCAGATTGAGTCATCTGTTTACTGCCCAGAAGATCGAGCTGCCGCCCAAAGTCGTTTCCGACGGTAAGAATGTGCTGCTTGACAGTGCCTTTGCCGGAGATGAACCGTATATGCTTGCTTCAAATCTGAAGAACGTTTCTGTCCTCGTTGATAAGGACAGGGTGAAGTCCGGCATTTACGCCATAAACAATTTCGAGACCGATGTCATCATTCTTGACGACGGATTTCAATATCTTATGCTGAAACCCCATATCAATATCGTACTGGTGGATTCCACCGATCCTTTCGGAAACGGACATGTGCTGCCGCGCGGACTGCTGCGGGAACCGATCAAAAATATCCGCCGCGCGGATTATGTTTTTCTGACCAAATCAGACGGCAGCCACAAGCTGTGTCATCTGAAAAACTTCATCCGCCGCCACAACCGGCGCGCGGAGATCATCGAGTGCTGTCACAAACCGCAGTATCTGACGGAACTCTTTACCGGAAAGTGTCTGCCGCTCGGACATCTGAAAAACCGGAAAGTAGCTGCGCTTTCGGCGATCGCAAGACCGGAGAGTTTTGAAGGATTTCTCGAACAGCTCGGTGCGGAGATCGTGCTGCGGGATCACTATGCCGATCATCACCGTTACACCGCAAGTGAGATCACCGATTTCATCCGTCAGGCGGAGGAGGCCGGTGCTGAATATGTCGTCACTACTGAAAAGGATGCGGTGAGAATTCCCAGGCTTGATTCCTGCCGTATCCCGGTCATATATCTGCGAATCCAGATCGACATTATCAGCGGTCAGGAAAATTTCGATCAGTGCATATCAAGGATCTGTTTTATGTAAAGGATTTTTTTATGGATACTTTTATTGAAAAATTCAAAAAATATTACGGAGTTCTGCCGTCAGCTGCCGCCCGGGCTCCCGGACGTCTGGAGATCCTCGGCAATCATACCGATTACAATGAGGGTTTCGTGCTCTCCTGTGCAGTGGAGCAGACTACAAAATTTGCGCTCGTTCCGGTCGACGGAACCGTCTGCCGGGTGGTGGATTTCCGTGACGGTACCGAAATGAGTTTTGATCTTGCAGAACCGGATGCCCCGCCTGCAAAAGACGGCAGCAAGTACATCAAAGGTATGCTCCTTCAGATGATGCAGCGCGGTATGAAGCCCTGCGCATTCAATGCTGCCATTGAAAGCAGTGTGCCGCTTTCCGCCGGTATGTCAAGCTCCGCAGCACTTGAGGTGTCTGCCGGAACAGCCTTCATGAAGGCATTTGACTTCAAACTCGGCAAGGCGGATCTTGCCCGTGCCGGTCAGGGGGTCGAAAACAAATACCTCGGACTCAAAACCGGACTGCTGGATCAGTTCAGTTCTGTGTTCGGCAAAAAGAATTCCATGATTTTGAGTGATTTCCGCAGAGTGGAAGTCCTCCGCACCGTTCCGCTGCCGGAGGGATACTCCATCGTGGTGCTCAATTCCATGAAAAAGCACGATCTTGTCGATTCGGAATACAATGTGCGCCGTCAGGACTGCGAAGAGGCGGCGGAGATCATGAGTCAGATCGTGCCTGAAGCCAAAACTTTGCGTGATATCACCTGGGATCAGCTCAACTGTGCGCGTGACCGTATGAATGAACGGGTCTTCCGCCGTGCGCTGCATGTAGTCGGCGAGGATACCAGGGTTATCGAAGGCGTGAGACTTCTGGAGCAGGGCGATATCAAAGGTTTCGGCAGACTCTGGTTTGAATCACATGAGTCCAGCCGGTTGAATTTTGAAAACAGCACCCCCGAACTTGATTACCTGGTGGAACTGGCAAAATCCGTTCCCGGCTGCCTCGGAGCAAGACTTTCCGGCGGCGGTTTCGGCGGTATCACCGTTCACCTGGTGGAGAGTTCTGCGGCTGAAGAATATGCCCGCAGGGTTGCCGCCGCATACAAAGTCCGTACCGGTATTACTGCTGAATATATCATTTGTGCCATAGGCAATGGTGCTGAACTTTACAACTTTTAATCGAAAGAGATAATTATGCGTATTCTTACAGGTATCCAGCCCTCGGGGCTTCCTCATCTTGGCAATTACTTCGGCGCGATGCGTCAGGTCTGTGAACTTCAGCAGAAGGGGGAGAGTTTCCTTTTCATCGCTGATTATCATGCGCTCACCACTTCCCCTGAACCTGAAAAACTGCGGGATAATATCCTCAATCTTGCCATTGATTTCATCGCCTGCGGCATTGATCTTGACAAAACGGTGTTTTTCCGTCAGTCCTCGGTTCCCGAGGTCTGCGAACTTGCCTGGATGCTTGCCAATGTTTCCCCGGTCGGACTCATGGAGCGTGCTCACAGTTATAAAGACAAGATCGCCAAGGGATTTGCTCCCAACTGCGGTTTGTTCACTTATCCGATCCTCATGGCTGCGGATATCCTGCTTTACGGTTCCAATCTGGTCCCGGTCGGAAAGGATCAGAAACAGCATCTTGAGATCACCCGCGATCTTGCGATCAAGTTCAACAATCAGTACGGTGAGATCTTCACGATCCCCGAGGGATTTATTCCGGAGACCGTGGCAGTCGTTCCCGGTATCGACGGTCAGAAGATGTCCAAGAGCTACGGCAACACCATTCCGATCTTCGGCAGGGAAAAGGAGATCAAAAAGACCGTGATGAATATCGTCACCGACTGCAAAGGACTGGAAGAACCCAAAGATCCGGATTCATGCAACGTTTTTGCTCTCTACAAACTCTTTGCAACTGAAGAGGAGATCGCAGAGATGCGTCAGAATTATCTGGGCGGCAATTACGGTTACGGTCATGCCAAAAAAGCTCTCTTCGATAAGATGTGGAGCTTCTTTGAACCCATGCGCAAACGCCGTGCTGAACTTGAAGCCGATCCCGGTTATGTCGAAGAGATATTGCGCAAAAACGGCGAGATCGCCCGCGCAGAAGCCATGAAACTTATGGAAAAGGTCCGCAAAGCCGTCGGACTTTAATTGCCGTACACGGCATGTTTACGGAGCTGCTCCGGTGTTCTGCCGCAGCGGCTCCGTATTATTCTGCAGAAATAATTGCTCCGTTTGAAGCCGGAGCTTTCTGCGATGATATTGACCGGGATCAGAGTGGTTTGCAGCAGATATACCGCATGATCTATCCGGCACTGCATAAGATATTCCTGCGGTGTGGTGTCAAGTTCCCTCCGGAATATTCTGAAAAGAGTGGTCCGGTGCATCCCTGATATTTCCGCCAGCGCATCGATGTTGAAATCGGGATCGGAAAAATTCGTAAGGATAAGCTGCTGACACTCCAGAAGCAGCTGATTACCGGTTTCCGTCTGTACTTCCGATCCGGGCAGACGGGCGATAAGTTCGGCATACAGCGGGATCATTTTCCTGAACGCTCCTTCCGTACCGGAAATCAGCAGACGGCATATTTCATTATACAGTTCGACCGGACACTCCCCGGTCGGCAGCGCACCGGCGGGATAACCGTAGGATTTCATGAACTCCACCGCACCTTTGCCGTCAAACGTCACCCAGTAGATCTCGGCACCTTCTTGCGACAACACCCGTTTTCTGCGGTGTTCACCCGGCATTTTGTAAAGACTTTCCCCGGCGGAAAGCCGCACCATTTTTCCGTGTTGTTCGATTTCGCACACTCCGCGGGCGACGGTGCATATTTCGACCGCATCTATACCCTCTGCATCTTCGCGCAATCCGGGCTGCCGGAAAAAATTGATACCGGTCGAACGCGGAAAAAACGGCAGCGGTATCTGCGGATCCTTCTGTCTCCGTATGACTTTGACATGCTGTTTTACCGGAACGGATGTCTTCAAACCTTTCATCTTCTTTTCCTGTGCATCAATAATGTCTGGTTATGCATCAAATATATCATTGTAAAAAGTGTTTTTCAATGTTATTTTAAAGTTGACCGGAAAAAATAAGGCAACAAAAGTGCCAGATTGGAGTTGTGCCATGAGCAAAATTATCCGTATCGCTTATCTTCCGCTTACCAAAGCAAACTGGAGCAATCCTGAACTTGAGAAACAGCGGGAAGAAGCAAGAACATTTCTCGCCTCGCTCCCCGGAGTAAGTGTGACCGGCGGAGAAAAGATGATCGAAGATGAAAGAGAAGCAATGACCGCTCTTGAAGAACTTAAAGATCAGCAGGTCGATCTGGTTGTCGCTCATCTGCTTTCTTTTGCGCTCGGCGTGGTGCTGCCGCGTTTTGCCAGAGCTCTGCATACCCCGGTGGTGCTGTGGTCGATACCGGAACCTCCGGCAGAGGGGGGCAGACTGCGTGCCAATTCTTTCTGTGCGGCGAATATGAATTCCCACATACTCTACAAGCTGTACATCCCTTATTTCAACGTTCACGGGGATATTTCCGACTCTGAAACCGCTGTTCAGCTTGAGCGTGCGGTCAGAGTCACCCGTACTCTTGCGATGCTCCGCGATATGCGCATAGGGTCGATCGGCGGCAGGGTGCCGGGATTTTTCACTTCTGATTACGATGAAATGCTGCTGCGTAATAAAATCGGTCCGGAAGTCATTCCGCTCACCATGCTTGAGGCGGCATCTCTGGCAAAAAATATGCCGGAAGAAAAAATCGCTGAAGCAAAAAAGATCCTGCTGGGGGATGCCGGTCTTCATGCGGAAGATGCTCCGGTCGGTGAGCAATTCGAAAAATCGGCGGCACTTTTTGCCGCTGTGCAGGATATGATGAGCCGAAATATGCTCGGTGCGGTCACTTTGCGCTGCTGGCCGGAAGTGATAGCTGATGAGATGTTCGGTATAACGCTCTGCTCCACTGTCGGACATCTGAATAATCACGGTTCACTTGCCGTCTGCGAGGGGGATGTCTATGCGGCGGTGATGCTTTCCGCCATGCGTGAGTTGAGCGGAGAGGCTCCGTTTTTCTGCGATCTCATCAAATTGGATGGCGATCATGCGGTCGCATGGCACTGCGGCGCCGCACCGTGTTCACTCTGTAAAAAAGGGTTCCAGCCGCTTATCCGGCGCAGTTCGACTGTGGGTGGAGGCGGAGTCAAGGGGTGTGTCTGCGAATTTCCGCTCAAGCCGGGAAAAGTAACCTTTGCCAGACTCGGCGAGACCCGGGACGGCGATACTTTCCGTCTGCTGATAGCGACAGGCGAGGGATTGGATACAGATATGTTTGTCCGCGGCAATCCCCTCAAAGTCAGATTTGATGCCGGTTGTGACGCGCTGCGCAACGAGATACTCCGCAACGGCTGGGAGCATCACTTTTCCATGGCGTACGGCGACCTCACAGAAGAGCTGTGCGCCCTTGCCGCTGCGTGGAATATCGAAGCTGTGGTCATCCGCTGACCGCAGCTTGAAAAGATCATTTGAGCAGATAACCTGTAAGAGCAACGATATTGGCGATGAAAACCGGATCGGAGGTTACTTCCGGTGAGTGTCCGGGGATGAAACTTGCGATTTTTCCTCCCCACGGAGTGACGGTTTCGCAGCACTGGACAAAAGTTCCCTCTTCGATTGTTGTTTCCATGATCCGCATATACGGACAGGTGTTTTCCAGTTCGGTGTAGATCTCATCGACCGGCAGTTCCATTGCTGTGAGCATTTTTGCCAGCGGATGACGGGTTTTGGAAATTTTGATGGAACAGGATTTTTTCGGGTGGGTCGATGGGCTCTGCTTATCCGGATCATTCGGGCGCACCCAGCGTTCACCGGGCAGTTCGCGCCACCAGTCCCATTGCCAGAATGCGGCACTGGAGCCGTGAAGCAGCAGCACATTGCCGCCTTTTTCCAGATAACGGCGCACTCTTTTTTCCGCTTCCGCACCGGGATGCGGCAGATTGCAGGTATCGCCGATCATATTGAGGATGAGCAGTTCACAGCTTTTATCCCAGTCGGTCTGTTCCAGTACGCTCCAGTCATCTTCGTGAAAACTTATGTTGTTCCTGATATATTCCGGCAGGTGATCGAAGATCACTTTGCCCGGATGAGCTCCGTAGTGATTGTCGGCAAAAAAGCAGATCATTTTTATATTTCCTGAAGTTGGTTGAATTTTCCACTGTCAAATATAGATAATGTCCGAAATTTTGTGAAAAATTTATATTTTATCCTTATTCAGATATGTTTTTCTCAATTAAAATATATCACACAGCATGTTTTTTTCAAGCTCAAGAAACGGTTC
>JAZSGR010000091.1:0-3185 GCA_045532825.1 Victivallaceae bacterium
TGCGGGAGTGTACCTTTGTACACGACCAAACCGGCACAGGCGCAAGGCTCGAGATTGCCCGCGATGCGCCACCGCAGTTTGAACAACTTTCACAAAAAATGGGACAATAACAACTTTTTACTGTCTGTACATAACCGGAAAAGTGCCGAATGACGGTTCTCCTGTCACTGCATCTACCGGCTGCTGTGTGTCGATGAGACCCCATCGGCGGGAGAACGGCCAGAAAGTTATGAATGCGCGTCCGACCAGATTGCGGCGCGGCACAGAACCGAAAAAGCGGCTGTCCTTGCTGAACCGGGAGTTGTCGCCGAGCATGAAGTAATGTCCTGCCGGAACGGTGTATTCCCTGCCTGAAGCGATCTCATCCAGTCCAATTCCGTCAAGATGTCCCTGATAGCCGCCTTTGCCGGAGTAGAGCTTGGCAAAGGCGGGAGAGAGTTCCTGCGCTTTTACGAAATTGGTAGTGCCTGCAGGAGAGATGTAAAGCTGATTGCCCTGAAGTTTGATCCTGTCCCCGGGCAATGCTGCCAGACGCTTGATATAGTAGTGACCGCTTGAGGCAGAAAGCGGTGTGCCGTCAGAGTCGGCAAGATCTTCTGTTGTGAATACCATTACCTCTCCGCGCTCAGGCGGGCACAGATACAGACTGAAACGTTCCACAAAAAGATGATCTCCGAGGGAAACGTAACCGTCGGCAAGGACTTCCCCCTTTTTATATTCCTTTGCCGGATCAAGTCCGGCATAATCCGCCACCTTGACCGGATCTCCCGGCAGGGTGATGCGTTTGCCGCCGATGACGAATGAGGTGCTGTCAAAGATCAAACCGCTGCTGTGGATAAGTGAATCGGGATCTATTTTGCCGGGAGCCGTTACCGTTGCCGATGCCCGGGTATTGGCAAAAAGCAAAGCACGCAGAAAGTCCGGAAGCCGGTTCTGGAGACTTATCGCCTCTTTCGTTTGAAAGTGCACTCCGTAGAGCGTAGGCTGCATTGAACTTGTAGGTATTCTGAACGGCTGGAAATACAATCCCCTTATACCGAATGCCACAGCTCCCACGACCAGCAGCAGATCCAGCAGGTTGCGCAAGGTGGAACAGCTCCACGGCAGTTTCAGGTTCGCCATGCGTTTTTCAGCAAGTTTTATTGCTTCTGACGGATCCTGACCGTTGGCAAGATCCGTCAGAATGGCATCAAATTGCACCTTTTTTTCTTCAGACAGAAGGTCATCACCGGCTTTACGCATGGCGGAAAGCTCCGCCAGATATTTGCGGCGTTTGCGGTTTTTCAGAAAGTTCAGTATCATGGACCTTGTCTCCTTCTGCCGTCCGCAGTCATCAATGATCAGTAGATCCCTTTTACGTCAACGATATTGAGCTGCGGAGTTTCCTGATTCATGTGGCGGTTGAGCTGCGGAGTTGCGAGCACATCCAGCAGTTTATCCTGAAAGAGCGATACCGGACGGTTGAAGGCGATAAAATCCATCTGTCCCATTCTTCCAGCCAGAGTTCCCCGGGTGTGCGCTCCGCCGCCGACCGGACTGCACCGTACCACACGCAGTTCACTGAAACGGTAGACCGGTTTGGGATTGCTGTGTCCGAACGGAGAGAGCTTGGCAAGGTATTCAAAGAATTCCGGTGTGAGCTCATGCAGTTCGGCATTACCGTCGTAGGATATGAAGTTTTCCAGATCGGAAGTGTTTATCCGGGTGCGGATCTCTTTATCCATTGCCTCAAAGAAGTCGGCGATACGTTCAGCTTTGAGTCCGATGCCGACAGCCATGGGATGTCCGCCGTAACGCTCCAGCAAATGAGCGGATTTGCTCAATACATCCACCAGATTGAGACATGCCACACTGCGGCCGGAACCGTAGGCGTCATCTCCCTGAATGGTCAGAACGATCGTAGGACGGTTGTAATCACGGGCAAGACGTGAAGCCACGATACCGATCACGCCCTGATGCCAGTCGCGTCCGGCGACCAGAAGCGCGTAGGGACTCTGCCATGCAAGGTTGCGTTCGATCTGTTCACAGGCTTCCTGGTAGATCTCCTGCTCCTTTTCCTGGCGGATACGGTTAAAGGATTCAAGCTGCGCGGCGCAGCTGTAAGCATCAACGATATGCTCCGATTCCAGGAGCTGGAGTGCGACGTTGGCATCACCGACCCTGCCTGCGGCATTGATGCGCGGAGCCATGCGGAATGTGATGTCGGACGGGGAAAGATCAGAGTGGAGCTTTGAACTTTCGATCAATGCCCGTACTCCGGGACGCAACTGGCGGCGCAGTGCCTCTATGCCGAATTTTACCATGATACGGTTTTCACCCTGAAGCGGAACGATATCCGCAACCGTGCCGAGGGCAACGTAGTCCAGGACTTCCTCCAGACGGGTCTGGAAACCGCCGAGATTGTTCTCTCTGCCGTATTTGATGAACGCATGTGAAAGTTTGAATGCAGTACCCGCTCCGGAAAGCAGCTGGAGATCTTCAAGTTCGGGATAAACCTTGGGATTGATGACCGCCAGAGCTTCCGGCAGTTCACTGCCTGCTTCGTGATGATCGGTGATGATGACATCTATACCGCGGTCAACTGCGACTTTCACAGCATCGCAGCTGGTGATACCGCAGTCCACCGTCACCAGCACACCGCAGGAGCCGAAGGATTCGAGTGCTTTGTCCAGCGATTCCGGAGTAAAGCCGTAGCCGTCATCAAAACGGTGCGGGATAAAGGAGTAGACCGTTGCTCCGTTCTGACGCAGGACAAATGCCAGCAGCGCACTTGCGGTGATGCCGTCGGTGTCATAATCGCCGTGGATAAGGATCGGTTCACGGTCGGCGATAGCCTGCCAGAGACGTTTTGCCGCCTCCCGGATACCGGGAAAACGGTAAGGATCGCTCAAATTGCCAAGCTTGGGGGCAAGAAAATCCCCGATCGCCTTTATGTCGATTCCCCGGGCAGCGAAATACACAGCTACAGGTCTGGGCAAACCGAGTTCGGTCTGCATCCTTCTGATCTCTTCTGCGTTTTCAATCCCGGCCAGTTTCCAAGTTTTTTCACCCATTTTTTCTCTTTCAGTTTTTAACATACTCTATAAGATAACCCCTGAAATCGATTTTCGCCATGCCCAGAGAGAAAAAAAGTCAGAAAAATCCCGTAATTTTTTGAAAAAGGCATTTTTTGACATAGTTTGAGC
>JAZSGR010000027.1:0-5666 GCA_045532825.1 Victivallaceae bacterium
GAATGATTATATGCCCTTTATGCGTTATATGCTGGGCATTATTCTCAAATCATATCGTGAATTTGAAAACAGAGTTGAACATATTGTTACCGGCAAACTCAACAAAACCGATCGCATCCGATTGATATTTGAACAGAAACTTGGAAAAATCAGCAAGTCGGATATTGCCAACACTTGTCCTGATATAAGTATCTCCATGATCGAACGGACTCTGAAAGAGATGCTTGATCATGGAGAGATCAAAAAAGTTGGTTCCGGCAGAGCAACAGCGTATGTAAAGAAATAATTATCCGTCAGCTTGAGCTGCAGCAGGCTGAAAGGCAAGAAAAATGAAAGAAACTTTAGTTCCTTATTTTACATCACTTTTTCCATTGGCTTTTATTGGTATCGGATTATTCTGGGTCATTAGTGCAATCGTTACCGGAAAAATTTACAGGTGGACGGGATTACCGTTCCGGGACAGACAAATTTTTTCAGGATTTACATTTAAACAAAGCCAGATTGCGTTTGTATCTTATATAATCAAAGGCATCAGTTATATCGGTTTTGGTTCGGGGATACTTTTATTGATCTTATTTGATGTACCAAAACCATCGTTGGGTATTACACAAGAAAATCTGATATTTGTTAAAAACTGCTTTTTGTTGCTGGCGTGCAGTGGAGCGTCATTATCTTTTATTGGGGGATTCATTTGTGCAATATGGGATACGATAAAACAGTTTAAAGCTGGCGAAACAAAAATTAAGTATGTGCAGCTGATTTTGCATTGCTTTTTTTACATCTTCGTAGTATTGTGTCTGTTGGGGGTTATTAAAGCAAATCTTTCGACAGGAAAACCATTTATTCCTTGAGTAGATTCAAGGGAGTATCACAATCCTATTGCTGCCGTGTTGCCCTGTTTTTGCAACCTTTCCAACTCCGTTTTTGCAGATTGTATATACTCTTTCCGCATAGACCTTTGATTTTAAGGTAAGAGGTCTTTCGCAGAAGTCGCCAGTTGAGTAATAGCGGCAAGCCGAAATTCGGCATATTCAGTTTATAGCGTTATTTAGCCTTGCAGAATATGCTTTTTGAGCAGAAAAGTATGTTTTTCGGAAGTCGGTAAACAGTCGTTATTGCATTTTGAACTTTTCAGCCTGTAAGAGGTCAGAGAATTTTTTTAATCTCATTTACCCCGTTTGTGGTATTCTTTCCTACCGAATGTACTCCGTTTTTGAGGGAGGAGGTCGTCATTCTCCATTTTGGAGCAAGAGGGCAGAAAGGTGCTGTGTGCTTCGAGTGCTTTTCTTTCTCCGGCAGAGGTCTAACTGACCTCTTACAGCGGATAATTTGGGGAGATTTTATTTTATATTACCTTTGGCGGTGTTGATGGAAGATATCAAAGTAATGCGCAGTTCGCGGCATAATGACTCCAAACGGTCATATTCAGCCGGAACGATATAATTGGTTTTAGCGAGCAACAGCAGCCAGTAACTGATTTCGTTGGCTTCTTTCAAGGCGATTTGAAGTTTGGAAATAAAATCTGCTTTTCCGTGAGCATATTGTGCTTCGTGTATATTTGCTATTTTAACAACGAGAGAGTATCTTAAATAAAAGGAATGAGTCCGGTACAATTCCGAACCCATTCCACATAATTTAACCCGTCCAAATTTTTGGGGTCACATCAGATTGGGAAAGTCACTCATTTTCTGCTCCTGTAAAATACAAATTACAGCAGTCGGGGAGTTTTTTCGCCTTCTGCCAGATGGTATTGAAAGAGGCATTGAGCAGAGCAACTGCCTCGGACTTGCGGTTTTCTTTCATCAGAAGTTTCGCCTGCTCAAGAGCCTTAGAGTAATCTTTGAGCGCGGCTTTTTCGAATGCCAGCCACTCTTCCGGAACTGCGGATTTCGCCCCCATTTTGTTCATTCTTGTGTAGCTTGCCTTAGAGAGTTTTCCGGAAGCCATCTCTGCCGGGATCTCTTTGATACAGATGGGAACCGGCAGCAGCACCGTGTGGCGCGGCGCACCGACGCAAAGATAGGCGGTCGTCAGGGTGTCCGGATAATCGCGGTCGACGACAAAGGTCGAAGCGGAATTAGTCCAGCTGCAGCAGACCGAGCGGCGGATCATCGTATTGTGAGTCTCTGTTTCGCGGGCTATTTTGAGGATATCCGGTACGGTGACTTTCTTATTGGCGGCAAGCGCGTCATTGAGTCCGCGGCGGACGACATACTCGCGGGTGGACTCGATCGCATAGGTATAGTAGTCGGTAGTCGCGTATTTTTCCATTCCGGGGAGATGCCAGATGTTGGCGCGGACGGCATATCCCGTACTGCTCTTCTGGACAGCACTGAAGTTGGCGGTAAACTCGACGACATACCCCTCTTTTGTGTCGGCGAAGAAGAAGATCGAACCCTTGTCTCCGTGGTAATAGTCGCCTTTTTTCAGGAACCCCTGCAGCTTTTCGACCGCCTGCGCCGCAGTACTGCAGCTGGAAATGATCTCCTCAAGCAGGAGCGTAGTTCCTCTGGCATCCGGATTTTTACCGTTGTCGGTGCATTTTTCTCCGCTGTTCATAACTCCGGCAAGTCCGCAGGAGTTGACCGCCATACAGTAACCTTTGTCTCCGCCCATACCGAGCCAGACGCGTCCGGAGTTATCCGACCCCTTGCGGACGATCACGTTGCGGCTCTGGGAGTCACGACTCTTGTGAAGGATGGTGGTGTTTTCACCCGTCACGTCAGGGAAAAGCATCCAGCTGGTACACTCGTGGGTCGGAGTATCCTCAGTACAGAACGCCGCAGACACCATCGCTCCGGCAAGCAGCAAGACAGAAAGTTTTTTAACAAAACGATACATAAAAAATCCCCTTTTCAAGTTATAATGCGCCTAGCCCCTTTGGATGGACAACTTTTTCTAAAATATCGGTGTAAACGACTCTGTTTTAATATAATCTTAATTTGCTCCAATGGCAAGTACCGAAATAAACTTCAAGTTTGATTGCTATGCGGAATGTATTCTCTGTGCATTGTAGAAATTCAAATAGTGTTGAACGCCGAACCTGACAGATCAACAAGTTTATTTTGCTTTTCCATTGGCATAACCGATTACCTCAACTCTCATTTTTCATTTTCTCATAATATGAGCGGAGCGAATGCTTCATATTGTGGAGTGAAACGGAACAATGCTTCATAGCGGAATGAAATGGCTTGCCGCGGCGTAATGAAATGAAGACGGGAGCTGCTTCATATTTGCGAAAGCAAATGCTTCAGCCGTCTTCGCCCTGCGGGCTACGCCGTGCCAAGTCTGGCAAGGCGTTTTATGAAGCACGGCTTCGCCGTATGAAGCAATCCTTCGGATTATGAAGCACCGCAGATGCGGTATGAAGCAAAGCCTTTCCAGGCTTCGTTATTTTTTTGCCTTGAAATCAAGGCAAAAAAATGGGGTGGTAGACCGGACTCGAACCGGCGACCTCCTGGGCCACAACCAGGCGCTCTAACCAACTGAGCTACAACCACCACAAAAAAGACATAAAAAAATGGTAGCGGGTCACAGATTCGAACTGTGGACCTGCGGATTATGATTCCGACGCTCTAACCAACTGAGCTAACCCGCCGCCGTTTTAATAATGTATCTCCATTTTTTTATTTTTCAAATATAAAATCAAAAAAAAACGTTTTTTTTTGCAAAATATGCCGGTTCAGGGATTTTACAGTTGATTTTTTTCCGTAAAGACTATTATTGATAGCTGGGAGAACAGAAAATGCAGCTGTTTATACTTGATCATATTCCGGAAAATGCCGCCTCGATGCTTTGCGATCAGCATTTACGCAAAATGTGTCTGGAAACTGCTCAAATATTATCCTCGGTCATGTTTTTACATGGAGTTACTCCGGTTGACGGTATGCCAAAACCATATAATCCGCATCATCCGGTGATCGCAGCTCTGGATAATCAGCACAAAATCAACTGGACTGTTCTTTACAATGAAGCTCTGCAACGCGAATTTTTATTCAGGTTCGGCAAGGCTCATGCCTATGCCGGTTTGACTCCGGAATACAGAAGGGCTCTCTTCAGGGAAAACCTGAAGATCCGGAAAGAAAAACTCTCCTTCGCAAGAGATTTCAAAGATATTTATATCTTTGAACCGGATATCGTGAAAGCATACCGCATATACTATAAGTATAAGAAAAGCATCCTTAAACGCTGGAGCTACACCAATACCAAAGAACCTGATTGGCTGACTACACCTGACTTCCCCGGCTGAAAAATAAAAAATTGAAAAAATATTTTTTTTAACTTGCAATATAATCTACCTTGGTTTATATTAAGGTAAACCAGGATAGACAAAGGGTGTGTTATGGAATTGGATTTTGCAGTTGATAATAATACAGTACAGCCGGTGTATCAGCAGGTTGCGGAATATTTGAAACGTTGTATACTTTCCGGAAAATGGCAGGACGGCATGCGGTTGCCGACTGAAAAAGAATTGGCTGCCAGATTATCCGTGAACCGTCTTACTCTCCGCAAAAGTCTGCACATGCTTTCGGTCGAGGGGCTGCTTTCCCGTGCTCCTTCGCGCGGGACTTTTGTCAGCAGAAGCGAAGAACGCAGGATCCGTATCGGTATCGTTATGCGTCCGGATCCCGGACACCCCGACCTCTATTTGAGCGGGGTCCTGCTTGAAACGACTTTCTCTATAAGCAGGCACCGTAATGTTGAACAGCTTTTTATCAGTGAATGTGCTGATGTTCAGGAGATCGCTGCAAGCGGATGTGATGCTCTTCTGATCCCGTTGCACTCGGAAAAACTGTATGACAAATTGAGTGATCCGGCTCTGGATCATCTGCCCATGGTATTTTTCAACTTGTACAACAAGGAACTTGCCGGTCACCGGTTTGCTGTTTCTCTTGACCTCAAAGCCATACGCGACGGAATTGAATATCTCACTGCTGCCGGACATCGCAAGATCGCTTATATCAGTACCGGAAAGGTGAGTTTGCGCAACCGTGAATTCAAGTCGTGTGCCCCGGGTGGGGCAGCTGCTTATATCGCCGATGCCGGTAAAGGATATTTTCAGACCGGGTTTGATACCGCGGTTGAACTTTGCCGGCAGCCTGACAGACCCACTGCTGTTTTTGTTCCGGGAATCGGTTTTGCTTCCGGAGTCTGGCATGGTATCACCTCTTGCGGCTTGAGGATACCGGAAGATATATCCGTGTTGAGTTTTGATTCCGTAAAGGCGGTGTTCCCAACGTTGTCGACCATAGATCAGCCGATGACGGAAATGGCGGAAAAAGCAGTCGAGTTACTGATTTCGTCGTGCAATGGAACCAAGTACCGCAATCATCAATTTTATTTTGATCCAATACTCAATGACCGTGGAAGCATCAGAAAGATTTGAATATAAAACCCTTTACCATTTACCATAATATGGAGGATCGGAAAATGTCATTATTTGATCGGATGGGCAGAAAAAACAGCGAACTTGTTGAACTTTTTGCAGGTTTGCATTTCACTGAACATGATTTTTTTACACCGGAAACCGCCTGCAGGCGTGTAAAGCACCTGTGCTTTACACTTATTGAACTTCTTGTGGTCACTTCACAACACTGCCGTGATTTTTTTAAACGCTTTATTTGTACGGATAAGTACGGATGTGTACGGAAACATACGGAGAATGC
>JAZSGR010000034.1:0-2159 GCA_045532825.1 Victivallaceae bacterium
TGCTTTGCAAGTATGATGCGGTGTATTTTTGTGAGCGGCACTCTCCGTATGTTTCCGTACACATCCGTACTGATCCGTACAAATAAAGCGTTTGAAAAAATGACGGCAGAGTTGTGAAGTGACCACCAGCAGCTCGATCAACGTGAAGCCCATGGGCTTTCTGCCGGTATACCGGCAGAATAAAAGACTCTTGCTGAAATTTTTCATTTTGGGATTGTCCTTTCATGAGTTTCCGGAATATCACGTTTGCCCGATGAACGGTATCAGGCAAACTTTATACCCATTTTTTAATATTGCAAAGACAGTTTTGTTACATCGACCTTTCCTTTTGAAGTTATCTCAAATGTTTGCATTTCCCCGGATGACAGATCAATAGTCTGTTTGAACTCCTGCCATTTTCCGGAGTTGATATCAACAGTGATACCGTTTCTGTTTCCTGAAAGACGGAAAGTAACTTTGCCGGTTCCGCGGATCCTGCCTGTCAGTACCGCCCTGCCTGTCATTTTACGGATATTGCGGATAGATTGCATTGCACAGCCATTGGCCGGTATCTCAAGGTAAGTGCTGTCTTTTTCCGGATCGCCTTTGACCGTGAGTTTGCTCTTTTGGCGGCTGTCCCAGAAATAAGGCGCATTATTTTTACCCGTGATGTAACGGAATGAACCGTTTTTCAGCATTTCCCTGCCGTTGCAGGCTTCAAGATAAAGCGGATTGTTTGTGGCACTGAATGCCCCCGGCTCGCCGCGTTTGTATGAACCACCGTGAGCAGCACGGGTCGCATTTATGATGGATTTGTTTTTGTGCGGAACATTGTTGTAAGCGGCATACACGCTGGTCGGATGACAGGTCGTGTCGATAAATCCCACTGCAAATACAGTCGGACACTTTATCAGGCGCGCCATGTTGGCGGCATCAAAATATGCAGAATTCTTTTCTGCCTGCGCGCGTATGTTTTTGTCCCGGTAAGTCCTCCAGTTCAGAAGCTGCGGCCATCCTGAAGCCTGACGGTTTTTGTAACCCAGATGGTCGCACATGGCTGGACCGCCGGGGAAGCAGAGAGTGACATCCTTATCCAGAGCCGCTGCGACGATCGACTGGCAGCCGCCGAAACTCGGACCGGTGGCGATCAGATTTTTTCTGTCCCATTCCGGACGGGTCTTGAGATAATCCAGACAGCGCACGATGCGCAGGAATACTTTGCCCGGACGGTATTTATCCATTTCCTGCAGATCTTTGAGAGCATAAGCACTGATTTCCGGAGTTCTGCGGAATTCTCCGATCTCTTTCCGTGTGACATGGTTTTTGGTATCGTGGATATTCATGTGGAAAATCATGGCATTACGTGCAACTGCCTCGCTCACCCTGGCTCTGGCACCGATCCAGCTTGCACCGCCGAAAGAGATGATCACCGGCATCTGTCTTCTTCCGGGATAAAGCGGAACAGTCAGAACTCCAGTGGCATTGATCACACCGTCTTCGATACGTACATCATAGGCCTTTGCCAGTTTCTTTTCCTGTTCTGCAAGCATTTCCGGGGCTTCGCGAACTGTGATCTGCGCTTTGCGGGAACGCATTTCGCTGATCCTTTTCTGCCAATAGACTTCAAAATCAGCAGGCATCCCGGTTCCTGAAACGATTTTTTCCGGTTCAACACCTGCTCCTGCCCAGCGTACAAGGGGTCTGTTTTTGACTTTTTTATCCCATACGAGTTTGAGCATCACAAAGCCCGGACGGTCAAGAGATGTTTCTATGACCACCGGTTCAGTTGTTGTGGTAAGTGTACCTTTCTTCTGCGGTTTACCGTCGCCGATTATTTCCCAATGGATTTTTTCACCTGTGATGATCCGCATTTTATCAGGTTCCGGATCTGTGAAGTCTTTGCTTTCAGGCTGAAACATCCAGACTTTGAAACGGATTTTTTCACCTGCTTTATACAGGGCGGAATCTCTTTCTGCAAATGCCAGGATCTTCGGGGGAAGTTCTGCGGCTCCCGACAGATATGACAAAAGCAGTGCAAAACAAAGAATAGCATTTCTCATTTTTACTTACCACTCCATTTTTTGTTATTGTTCCATTTTTTGTGAAAGTTGTTCAAACTGCGGTGGCGCATCGCGGGCAATCTCGAGCCTTGCGCCTGTGCCGGTTTGGTCGTGTACAAA
>JAZSGR010000019.1:0-5252 GCA_045532825.1 Victivallaceae bacterium
AGGTTTTTCCTCTCTCCCCGCACCCCTCTCTCCTTTTCAAGAAAAGCGGCAAAGTTTTTGCTGGCGCAAAAACGGCGTTATGTGCAGTACATGAAGCGTGTGCTTCGCAAGTATTATAAGGACTGGTTTTATCTTCCTGCCCTCCATAGCCCGCAGGGCGGAGGAGGGTCAAGAAAAGCGAATAAGTTTTTGCTGACGCAAAAACGGCATTATGTGCAGTACATGAAGCGTGTGCTTCGCAAGTATGCTGCGTTGTATTTTTGCCAGCCGCACTCTCCCTATGTTTCCCTACACATCCGTACTGATCCGTACAAATAAAGCGTTTGAAAAAATCACGGCAGTGTTGTGAAGTGACAACGAGGAGCTCTATAAGGGTAAAGCTTAAAAGCTTTACCCGCCCATGGGCGGCAGATTGACTTTGGCTTCTTTTACCGGCAGTAAGTGTACGTTTTTGCATTTTTCACCTCGTTTGGGAATTGTGAAATTTACCTGACTGCTCTTAATATAAACGCAAAAAAAGCAAAAGTAAACAGACCGATCTTGCGAAAACGGTACCATTTTTGCGACCGGAACATCACCGGGGATTTTTTATTTCCTGACGGGAGTGCTTTTTGAACCATTTACAGAAAGTCGCTGATGAGGAAAACCCCAGTTCAAAAGCGATCTCTTTATTGCGGAATCCGCTTTGCCATGGTATCCCTGGCAAAGCAGTTTGCTTACAGGTTTTTCATCAATTTTGCAAAAGCGGCAATATCCCGGTCGCTTCCGCAGAAAAACAATCTGCTTTCACCCTGCTTCATTTTCAGAGGAACTTCTCCGGAAAAGACCTTTCCGGACATCACCTCATATCCTTTGATACCGGCGGGCAGCACGACCGCAGCACTTGCTGACGTAAGAGAACAATAGACACTTATAAACCTTCCGCCAGCTCTGATCACCAGAGGATCACCAGCTTTTTGGAAATTATGTATTCCGGCTTTTTCAGCAAGATTTTTACCAAGTCCGGGCGGCAGCAGAGTATCCGGCTTACATGTCGGAATATATACAATGGTGCATCCCTTAACCTCTTTCACCGCTGCGGCAGGCTTGCCATCCGCATAATAACCAATAATTTCGGCATCTTTATCTGCGATCTCAAATCTGCGGAAAGAGTGTCCGGTAACAGCCCACTCACCGGCGATGCCACGCAGCAGAGGATGATCTGTTCCGGCAAATTTCCAATCAATACGCGCATCATTGCCGCCATCGGCATCGCGCAGTTTTATTCCGGTAACTGCAGACATATTTTCAGCGGACACCGTCTGACCGTCAGACAGACCGGAATCGCCGGTGAATACCAGCACGTTGCCGTTCTTCTTCAATGCTTCGATCTTTTTCCTGGACTCCGCATCAAGATAAAACTGACGGTTGAAAATATACATCCGGTATTCAGGCATTGCAGAAGCTCCCAGACAATCAAAATCCGCATCATCGACCGGATAACTCACCGTATCATTGAATGAATAAAAATGCAGTTTTTTCAAATCCTCATGGGTATTGTTCCGCTTGTGATCCAAATGCCGGTGCACCTCCACCTGAACAGCTCCGGCAGCCAGCTGCGGCAGCGGGAGAAATCTCAATGCAGCCTGTTCAATACGTCTCTCCCACGCCATAAGTTCATGCATGACCGGGGTGGAAAATGAATTTCCCATTATATCAAAAAACCAATGCCCCCTGCCAAGAGCAAGACGCTGTCCGATATGCCTCAACGTTGACGCTGTCGTAGTGAAAACGGAGTAATTTCCCCAACGCAGCACCGGATAATCCAGCATAAAAGTACGGTTATCATCCTCGAACATCCATAATTTTCTGTCATTTGCAAACTTGCGGCTGACCCCGTTTTGAGTGATGCCGATATTATGCAGTTCGCGGTTATCATAAAGCTGAGGCTGGGCGGCAAAATCCATTGACGGCGGCAATTTGCGGCTTTCGCTGCGGTACTCCTGCCCCTGCCGCGCAGTCTCTCCGTGATTCGGGATATAATAGGTACCCGCCAGCCATTTGTTGCGAGAACCGCGTTTTATTGCCCGGCAGAACTGATCTACTCGTTTACTGGTCAACTCGCCTGAAAACAATCTGTAATCAATTTTCCTGCCGGTCTTGCGAGGATCCGGATAATACTGGTCAGCAGCCATGCGCTCTGCGGCATCCGGTATGGATGCTTTTTCAAACGTGATTTCCGGATCATTCCACGCTTTACGCAACGCATTCACGTCATTTCCATACTTTTTCCGTAAAAACCCACGGAACGCTTCAACTGCACGCGGACTGTAATCACCGTAGATCCAGGGATCTTTACGGTAATTATGGTAATTGAGCCACTGACCGTCAAATCCAGCCACCAGAAAAACCCCGATGATCCGGTCACAATACGGCTGTCCGGCAAGATACCTGACTGTTTTTTCAATAGCCGATGCCGTCGCATCAGCCCAGATATCCGATGCCATCGACGGTGAGTGATGCCGTGAACCGTCAGCCAGAACGATATTTTCCTCCGGATGACTCTTCTTGAACCACGACGGAACATCGCACGAGAGCATCAGCATGATTTTGCTGTCAGGCGCACCTGACAAAACTCTGCGGATATCGGCATCAAGACGGGAATAATCATATTTATTCTGTCCGGTCCAGATAGAACCCAACCGGATAGAAGCTCCTTTTTCCTGATCGAAACCAAGTTCTGCGGTAGCAGAAATGATCCCGCCGCCGCTTTCGGCATATTGATTGTAGTCCAACTCCGCACATCTGCCGTAAGCAGACGGATCATAAAAATTACGGGAGTAAAGCAAGGTCGCCGGAATCAATCTGCCGCCGACACGCAACCCGGGAATGGAACGGGAAAAATCGACCCAAACCGGCTGCGGCACCGGATCGGTTCCACTGCCGATCTCAAATGCAGCAGATTTACTGCCGGGAAGCACCGGACGGATCGTGTATTTACCGGATTTCAAAACCGATGTATTGAATTTGAACGGTACTGTTATCTTTTTTCCGGCAACTGCACTTTTTAAATCAATTTTCGGGAAACACCATGTCCGCCAGCAAAATCCGCCTGCGCAGCTGTAAATATCCAGTGCTATTTTACCATAGGGGAAAAATAAACTTTCTTCAGGTATCAAAGTCAATACACCTGCAAGTGTATTTCCCCGCGCGGTCTGCGCAAGATCCAACCTGATGCTTGAAGATACTTTTCTGTAATTGTACATTTTATCCGGCATCTCAGGGGGAAGCAGCCACGGTTTATCGAACATCAGGAATGCCCGGTAGGGAGAAGTGTTGAACTCAAGAGCTTTTCCGTTTCCGGTAAACCACCTGCCGTCAGACGCAAGTATGACTGTACCGGAGCCATCGGGAAATATCATTTGACAATCCAGCTGCAAAGTTTGTTTGGGATAATTGCGGACAAAACGCAGTTCAATGCGGTTTTTCCCTGCTTTCAACGCTTTGCGGATATCGATGTAACACTTGTCACCGTCAATAACTTTTCCATTATTGCGTCCGTGATAAACTCCGTTGACATAAACATCAGCACCGGAGGCAATCAATCGCAAAACGGCAAATTCCGGATTTTGACGGAGCTCAAAATCACGGAACACACTGCCCTTGCCTTCCGGACCGATCATCGTATGACTGTTCCAGTTCCTCCAGGAAAAAGAAGCATTATCACACGGATCCTGCCTGATTTCAAACGGGGCGTCACAGATAAGTTCAGCTCCGGCAAAAGATGCAGGAGTGTGCCAGATGCGACCTTTTTCAAAAACTGCCGTACCGCTGATCCTGCCGTAAATATCATAAAAAACGACTTTGCCGTTTCCGCTGGCGATGTATGCTTTTGACGGAAGAAGATCGACCTTTACATTACGACTTCCGATTCCGGTATCCTTGTATACACGGTACGGAGAAACATCCGGCAGTTTTTCAACTTTAAAATTGCGGAATTCCGCCTTGCCGATAAAATTTTTCAGTTCAAAGTGGACCCTTGCTTTTTTGACTTCCGGCAACACTCTGAACACCATATTGACCCTGACAGCTTTACCGTCAGTTTTACATGGAGTACTTGAGGCACCATACCACAGAGAAGGCAATACGCCGGGATATTTTACAACGACCGATGCCCCGCCATTTATGAAGCATCTGCCGGTTGAGATCACTTCGCCGCTTATAAGATATTCACCGGGAGTAACGTTGAACTCACGGGAGACATGCGTAGAAAATCCGTCAGAAGATCCGGAGTTAAGGCAAACAGAGGGAAACTGGGCTGTCAGCACAACTGCAGCTCCGAACAGTGACAATACGGTCTGGATCATTTACTTCACCTGTCTGATATTCTCACAAGCCATCCGGATACCATTTTTTGTAAAACGGATCAAGAGTATCATTGACTGTCACCATTCTTCCGGTGACAGTTTCAGCGTGTCCGTCTGCAAATGTGATATTCAAACCTCCGGAGATGCGTTCCATCCAAGTGGTCAGCTTGCCGTTTTCGGTGCCGGTAAATCCATGACGGTATCCGAGTTTCTGGTGAGTATTATAGTTTGACCCGGTATCAATATCAGCCACCGTTGCAGCATCAAACAGATAAAATGTTGCCGCCGGTGCACGCAAACGTGACGCTTTTACGCCGTAAGCAATATTATCAACCACTCTGAAGGCAGTTATTACGTTATTAGTTATATAACTTATGCCGTCCTTGCCGTAAAACGTACTGTCTTTAACGCTCGGAGCAGTATCAGACGGGCAGAGCAGTACCGGAACCTTTGCGGTAACCGGGATCTCATTGGGTTTCTGAAGCGGAATTCCAATATAAGGGGCAAGCAGCGTGACCCAGGTCATCGCCGGATTATAGCCGTAATTGCGTTCAGCTTTTATACCGCGCCGCGGAATATAATCATAATCGGAAACATACATCGCACAGCCGTGTCCAAGCTGTTTCAAATTACTCAAACAGCTTATTGTACGCCCGCGCTCCCTCGCCTGCTGCAAGGCAGGCATCAGCATCGCCGCCAGAATCGCAATAATTGCAATTACAAGTCGGAGGCCAAGCGGTCTTAGGAAGACAAGGCACTTCCACAACTCCTTGGCCCACAGAACGACATGGCTACGATCCGACTTTGTTTCAAATTACTCAAACAGCTTATTGTACGCCCGCGCTCCCTCGCCTGCTGCAAGGCAGGCATCAGCATCGCCGCCAGAATCGCAATAATTGCAATTAC
>JAZSGR010000060.1:0-3288 GCA_045532825.1 Victivallaceae bacterium
GCGCATCGCGGGCAATCTCGAGCCTTGCGCCTGTGCCGGTTTGGTCGTGTACAAAGGTACACTTCCGCACCGTACTCGGCGCAAAACTCGACATTGCTCCACGCTGCATCCACCGATCGCAGACAGAACCGTTTCTTGAGCAAAACATGCTGTGTGATATATTTTAATTGAGAAAAACATATCTGAATAAGGATAAAATATAAATTTTTCACAAAATTTCGGACATTATCATTTTTTTTCTGCATCTTTTGCTGTGGCTTTCCACGCTGCGGCATTTATTGCTTGAAATGTTATTTTTTTTGCAGATGATAAAAAAATATCAATATTAATTTGTAATCTTTCTTGAAATGCGGATTTTAAGAGGTATATTATTTGCGTGATGATAAAAATATAGCAACAGTTGATAAAAAAATGTCATCTGCAATATATGCCGGTCAGTATTTTCAAGATCTGAAAATACTGCCGGTGTTTAATATTTCAAGGAGTCAGAGATGGGAAAAGAAATTTGTGAAACCGCACCGGAAGTAAAGGAAATGGAAGAAAAAGCACTTGTGGATGCATTGGTGACCAGAGTTGCCGCTGCCCAGAAAGAGTTCGCCAACTTTTCACAGGAACAGGTCGACAGGATCTTCAAAGCCGCCGCACTTGCCGCAAACGCCATGCGTATTCCGCTTGCCCGGATGGCGGTCGAAGAAACCGGCATGGGTGTTCTGGAAGATAAAATCATCAAAAACCATTATGCTTCAGAATACATCTGCAACAAATATCTGCCGCTGAAGACCTGCGGTATCATTGAAACCGATGATGCGACCGGAATGATCAGGGTTGCTGAACCCCGCGGTGTCATCGCCGGTATCGTTCCCACCACCAACCCGACTTCAACCGCCATTTTCAAATCACTCTGTGCACTCAAAACCCGTAACGGTATCGTGTTCAGTCCGCATCCGCGTGCAAAAAAATGCACCTGCCTCGCCGCAAAGATCGTGCTGGATGCCGCCGTCAAAGCCGGAGCCCCGCAGGACATCATCGCCTGGATCGATGAGCCGACCGTGGCAATGAGCGGTTATCTGATGAGTCATAAAGATGTTGCCCTCATCCTTGCGACCGGCGGTCCCGGAATGGTCAAAGCTGCTTATTCCAGCGGTACTCCGGCAGTCGGAGTCGGTCCCGGCAATACTCCGGTCGTTTTCGATGACACCTGTGATATCGAAATGGCGGTAAGCAGTGTGCTGCTCTCCAAAACCTTTGATAACGGTATGATCTGTGCGTCTGAGCAGTCGGTCACCGTTATGTCTTCGATCTATGATGCGGTCAAAAAGGAATTCATCAAACGCGGCGGCTGTATCCTCAATGCCGAAGAAGCTGAAGCCGTCGGCAAGGTCATCCAGATCGACGGCAAACTCAATGCGAAGATCGTCGGACAGACCGCTCTTGCTATCGCCGCTCTTGCCGGGATCAAAGTGCCCGCCAATACCAAAGCTCTAATTGCAGAAGTATCCGGAGTCGGTCCGGAAGTTCCCTTCTCCCGCGAAAAACTTTCTCCCACGCTTGCCTTGTACAAGGCCGATACATATGAACAGGCGATCGACAACGCCAAAGCCCTGCTGGAATACGGCGGACTCGGTCACACTGCGGTGCTTTATACCAATACACAGAATGAAGAACGTATCCGGGAATTCGGTCACGTCATGCTTGCCAGCCGCGTGCTGATCAACACTCCCAGTTCCCACGGCGGTATCGGAGACCTCTACAACTTCGCATTGAATCCGTCGCTTACTCTCGGCTGCGGCAGCTGGGGCGGCAACTATGTTTCCGAAAACGTCGGTCCCATGAATCTTCTGAACATCAAATCCATCGCCAAACGGAGAGAAAATATGCTCTGGTTCCAGATCCCTTCCAAAATCTATTTCAAGTACGGCTGCCTCTGCACCGCCCTCAAAGATCTTGCCGGTAAAAAACGTGCCTTTATCGTCACTGACAAGTTCCTTTTCTCCACCGGACTGCTCGCTCCGATGCTGCAGACTCTGAACGATATGGGTATTGTCACCCACGTTTTCAGCGACGTGACTCCGGATCCCACCATCCAGCTTGCGAACAAAGGGCTGGAACAGCTCAAAAGTTTCGGTGCTGATGTGATCATCGCTGTCGGCGGCGGTTCTCCGATCGACGCTGCCAAGATCATGTGGCTGATGTATGAACAGCCGGAAGTGAGCTTTGAAGATATTGCCACGCGGTTTATGGATATCAGAAAGCGTATCGTCAAGATCGAACCCCTCGGCAAAAAGGCGATGCTGGTCGCTGTTCCGACCACCAGCGGAACCGGTTCGGAGGTCACTCCGTTCGCCGTTATCACCGATGAAGAAACCAATCAGAAGTTCCCGCTCGCTGATTACGCGCTTACTCCCGGCATGGCGATCATCGATACCGAGCTGGTCATGAAGCTGCCGAAGGGACTTACTGCGATCTCCGGTATGGATGCTCTCACTCACGCTCTGGAAGCCCGCGTTTCCTGCATGCAGAGCGATTACTGCAACGCTCTTGCCAACGAAGCAATCAGTCTGATCTTCAAAAATCTGCCTGAATGTTATAAAAACGGTCCCATGAATGAGACCGCACGTGAACACATGTTCAACGCTTCGGCAATGGCGGGGATGGCTTTTGCCAATGCCTTCCTCGGAATCTGCCACTCCATGGCGCACAAGCTCGGAGGTATGTACCATGTACCCCACGGTCTTGCCAACTCCTTCCTCATCAGCCACGTCATCAAATTCAATGCTGTCGACTGCATGACCAAACAGGCGGCGTTCCCGCAGTATCACTATCCCAATGCCAAAGCGGACTACGCGGCGGTCGCACGCTACATCGGTCTGCCCGGCAATAACGATGACGAACTGCTGGCTGCACTGCTTGATAAGATCGGGGAACTCAAAGCTGAACTGGATATACCCGAGAGCATGAAAACCTGGTTCGATGCCAATGGTATTCCGGAGGAAACCTTCCTCCGGAATCTGGATGAACTCAGTATCAAGGCTTACGATGACCAGTGCACCGGTGCCAATCCGCGTTATCCGCTGGTTGCCGAGATCAAAGAACTTTATCTTGATGCGTATTACGGCAGATGATGTGATACCGTCGCAACGATTATGTAAAAAGGGGCTGTTGCAAAACCTCAAAAAAGGTGAGCAACAGCCTTTTTCTATTGTTTGAGCTGAATATTGGAGGTATAATAAGTCATAATAGGAGAAAATTATGGCTTATTTTACAAATTCTCAAGGGTATTTATTCCTT
>JAZSGR010000214.1:0-12984 GCA_045532825.1 Victivallaceae bacterium
GATCCGACTTGGCGGCAAACGTTCCGCCGTTTGATCACGTCCGGGTAGCACCCGGTGGCAAAAATTTTTAATTTTTAATTTTTAATTTTTAATTTTTTTGTTTTTTGTTTTTGCCTGCCTGACCTGCGCTTACATCAGAAATGCGGATAGTACAAAATACACTTGTTGTCCGCCAGAGTTTTCCGGAGCTTTTCCACATCGATCCGGTGAGTACTGCAATTATCTCTTACAGCCTGCGCTGCAGCAGTACCGGCAGCCTCACCGGTCATCGCCGCGGCAGGAATGACCCGGTAGATCTCCCAGGCACTTTTTCCAATGCTGCCGATACAGCGTCCGGCAGTGAACAGACCCTCGGCATCGCGCGGAACCAGCGAACCGAAAGGTGTTTCCCACACTGTTGTGAGAGAACCGCGCCAGTCTCCCGCTACTCCGATGGAGTCCTCAAAGTGTTTGCCGCAATCACTGTCTTCAATGTTTCTGAACGACTCGACTGCAGCGATCTTGCGCAGCTGCGGCATCGACGGCAGCTGGACAGGAAAGTTCTTTTTGCGCTCTTCAGGAGACAGTTTATCATAATTTTTTCTGATGACATCCCAGCAGTCACGCATGAAGCGGGTTATGCTTTTGCCGGTGCTGCAGTCCTGAACGGTATATTCTTCCGTTAAAGCTCCAAGCGGATGTACTCCGAGTTTTTCATGCAGACAGAAAGTGGTCTTTTCTTCCGAAAATCCGACTACCCATGGACTTACAAAGTTTTCAGTGCGGTGCACCCGGCATCCTGCCTGCTGTGCCACATAAGCTCCGCCGGTCGCATCAATGAAGCATCCGGCAGTTATTTTCACCATGCCGGAGGAGTTTGCCGCGTGGATCGCGGTCAGACGTTTTCCCTCCATTTCGCAGCCGGTGATCATGGTATCGAGCCACAGATCCACTCCTGCTTCCAGCAGCATCTTATCAAGTTCGAGCGAGAATCCGGCGGGGGAAAAACAGCTTTCGTAACGGACGGTCGGTTTGTATCCCCTGCCGTTATCAGCTCCCGCCGGACCGCCCCAGGACTCCGGAAGGTCAAACGGACTGTATGCCGTACAGCGTTTGATCATCTCTTCCGGAATACCGCCCATCACTTTGTGACCTTTGCCGTCGCATATCGGCAGGTAGATGTAGATCAAGCCCGAGGTGGCAAGGCCGCCGAGCAGGCATTGTTTTTCGATCAATACAGTTTTCATGCCGCTGCGTGCGGCGGCGATAGCAGCGGCACATCCGGCGACTCCGGCTCCGCAGACTGCAACATCGTAATTCACTGTTTCCATTATTCATACCATCTGATAGTTTTCGTAGCTGCTCTTAAAATATAGCACCTGAATAAAAATTTTCAACAATGGAAAAAGTGCAGTGATAAAAAATTTCCGGTTTTTACTGAGGAAACTTTATGCCTTGTTCTCTGCATCAAATTTGTCGGCGACGGAAACATTGCCTTCCACCATTCCGTTGTCAAGCGGATTATCGCGGCGTTTGTCGAGATCGCGGAACAGCTGTCTCATATCCCGGATACCTCCCCAGAGGAACCAGACGGTGGAAACGACGGCAACTATTCCGGCAATGATGATGGCAGTATAGTAAAAATAACAGCTCCACCAGGAGTTTTCCCAGGGGGAAATCAAATTCCAGATCAATACGCCGATACAGCAGATGAACACCTGGAACACGATGGAATAACCGAATACGCTCCAGGCGATGATCCTGTCGCCGGTAGTGTATTCAGGTGTGATACCGACCAGTTTACTGAAAAGATTTTTCATGCTCCATGATGTTTCTGAAACATCTTTTTCTCCATCCGGTTTATATTTGCCGCGGTGGAGCAGCCGATCAAGGTCGTAAGGCTTGCGGCAGGTCAGCAGGGAAACAGCAACATAAGCGACAACTCCGAAGATCATGGCAAGAAAATAAAATTCATAAGAGTTCACCGGACACTTTACCGGATCCATTTTCCAAACTATCCACGGATCGAACGGCTTGGAAACCGCTGTAAGAAAGTTGCCGACTGTTTCAACTGTTCCGGTGCGTTCGAGGAAGGGATAAACCGTTTTTGCCCAGTTGCGCTGGAGAAACACTCCGGCTATGGAAAAACCGGAACCGGCAAAAATCGCACTGAATGCCCCGGCGGATGTGCCGAAACGGCTGTAAAGTCCGAAAACCATTACCGGACCTGCGCCGCCCAGCCAGACGGCGGTCATGATTATTATGAACATATTGATGTAATCAAGCTGGGCAAACAGCAGTGAACACATAAAGAAAAATACAGCCACCAATACCGTGGATATGCGCAGGCATACGATATGCATCTGCGATGACATCGGTTTTTTGAGCATCGGCACGATGACATCCTGCACCAGTGTGGCTGATGAATTGAAAATACGGCTGTCGTCAGTTGAGAGCATCAGCATTATCATCATCAGAGCAACCACCCCGATCAATCCGACCGGAAAGATCCGGCGCAGAGTGACCGGCATCATCATCTGATAGTAAAGCGTGCGGAATTTCTGGAAATTGTAGTTGCTTTCAGCATCCGAACCTGCGGCACCGGAAAAAGTTTTCAGATAAACCGTATCCAGATTGTCGGTATTGGAGAGTTTCCGGTCGATACCGATCCGGTGTTTCTGTTCGGGTATGGCATCAAGTTCGCGCAAAATCGCAAGTTTTGTCTTTTGATCCTGAACGATCTCATCGGTGATGCGGCACGAAAGCTCCCTGCGTATCCCGCGTGCCTGCGGAGCAAAATTTTCATGGGTGAGCACTGTGATTATCATAACTGCGACAAGCATTCCCATCACGGAGGAAAATCCGTTGCGCCATGCGCCGAGGATACCTGCCATTTTCTGTTCGTGTGCAGTTCTGCCGCAGCCGGAGGTATCGTTGCCGATCCAGCTTGCGCGGTTGAGGATACTGCCGGTGACCGCAACGATGATGGCGAATATATTGAAATCACGCAGTTTCTCTATATCGAACGGATTGAAAAAACTTTCTCCTGAAACCCGGTCCATCATTACCGGAGCGATTTCGTTTTCCCATGAAAAATTCAACAGTACGAATCCGGCGATCAGGACGAATATCGGATAACACAGCAAGCCCTGAAAGCAGTCGGTTATCAGCAGGGAGATCCTGCCTGCCGGCCAGATCACCGCCACCGCAAGGATCAGAACCACTACAACCACAATGGCAAATGTCGGGATCGTTATTCCGCAGAAATCCAGCCGGTGCGGAAGTCCCATGAAGTAAATGAAAAAATTGGCTGCGATCGCAGGACCTATGGCATTGGTCAGCATCTCTGCGGTGGTGCGCAATACAGCGGCAAAGATACGGAACGGACGGTTGTAACGCATTTCCAGGAACTGTCCAATCGAAAGTGCGCGGGTCTCACGGAAACGGTAGACGCAGAATCCGGTAAGAGCCATGATGATCCCCACCGGAGCGGCAAGATTTTCCCAGAAGCCGAAAGCGTATCCGGTCTGATAGCGGATCTCGACCAGTGCCACCAGGGTGATGACTCCGAGCGAGGTCTCCATTCCGGCGACGGAAATAACGTATCTCCCGGCGACTCTGCCGGCGGCAAGATAGTCGGCGACGCCGTGGACGTAGTAACGGGAATAAAACGCAAAGCCGAGGATGAATGTCAGCGGCAGAAGAGTAATGAGCCAGTCTATCCAATGCATTTTATCACCTCGTCAACAGGTATGCCATGACTCCGCCGCGCCGGGCATCCGTGCGGATGGAAAATTTGAATTTGCCATTCTGCAGTGTTCCCGGGATCTTTCCGGCAGCGGAACCATCCAGTTTGAGCATTTCCACCTTGTACGGTACTGCCGAGGCAAGCCCGATATTGGCTTTGGCACGCTGGATAAGCAGGGGGAGAGTTCCCCAGCTCTGGACATGGGTACATTCTTTATTGTTGAATGTCCGGTTTGCCGCAGAGAGATCAGGCAGCTGGATCAGCAGCATTTTACGACTGGCTTCAAGCGGAAGATCATCAAGAGAAAGCAGTGCGACGGTCTGCAGCTTGTCTGCTCCGGTGACATTCATGAATTTACCGGCAAGCTCTCCCCGGACGGTCAGTACTTCGCTGCGCGGGGTGACGACACTTATTTTGCCGTTTTTGTGATCAAGAGAGATCTCACCGGTATCGGAAACGATGACATCTTTTTTTACTGCACTTGTCATGTCAGACGGCAGTTTTGACAGATAATTCCTGTCGGTGAACGTTATGGTGTCCGCCGGAACGTTTTTCTGATTTTCAAGGACGGTACCGATCTGCGAGCGCAGTCCGAGCATGGAAAACTCCGTCGGATAATGTCCGGCATTTCCCGGAGTGCCGGTCAATGAGTGCATCCACTTTCTGCTGAACCTGAAAGCAGCCTGTCTGCCGGATGATTTGACATCGCCGCGTCTGAACAGCATGTGTATTATCCGCTCCGCCAGCTGCGCCTGCGGATCATGGATGATCTCAAAAACTTTGGGAGCTCCAAGCTTGCGGGTGGTGCCGTAACTTTCGGTCCAGACGAAACGCCAGATGCCGTCCCAGTCCTGCAGTGAGGCGTATCCTCCGAAGAGTGCCGGAGCCTCCATGCGGTATTTATTGGGCTGGCAGTAATTGAATTCGGATACCGTGAACGGTTTGCCGAAGACCCTGCGCGGCATGATCCAGCGCATGATCTCGCCCTTGCGCCGCACCGCGGAGCGTCCGTGATAGTGGAACGGCAGCTGCCAGCCGTTGGGATGCTGCGGATGATCCCAGTAGTCATGGGTGTCGATAAAATCAAAACTTCCGCGTATGTCGGCAAGCGTGGCATTGCCGGGATAATTCAGGTCGGTTATCAATGCTTTGACTTTAAGCTCATTGCGCAGAAACGCGGTAAGTTCAGCCATGGTATCCGCCTGGATCTTATTGAGATAACCGATAAAAAGTCCGTCTCTGGTTCCGGCAGAGCGCAGAGCGGGATTTTCTGCCAGATATTTTTCAAATCCGGCTTCAAAATACTTCTTCAATTCCGCAGTTGCATTGTAACGCTGGATCAACGCGCCCTCGTTGACCAGATTTACTGCAAATATCGCCGGATCTTCAGCCCAGCTCATGCCGGTATAGGGATTTTTGGCGGTCATCATGGCGCGGATAAATTTTTTCCAGTTTTCCCTTACCGATGGTTCGATATGTATTGCCGCCTTGTAGTTGGTGAAACGGAAATTATCTTTGGCTTTCATTCTGCGGCTGCAGTAAAGGTCTATGGTGGTATAGATGCCTTTGGCTTTGAGTTTTGCTGTCAGATAGTGTAATTTATCCAGCTGTTCCGGAGAAACAGAATCTGAAGTTGAAGCACCTTCCGGAACCAGCGGATTGTCAAAGTGGTGCAGGCGTACGGAATTGTATCCGAGTGCGGCGACTTTGTCAACGAACTCATCGGCTTCAGCTCTGGGCAGGAAACAGGCGTATCCGACCACATTGATCCCGGTGAAACGGATGCGTTTATGCGGAGCTTGTGCAAACGAAAAGTGACCGTCAGGACTTACCGTCACCGCTCCGTATTTTCCTGCCGGAGCATCCAGACGGCCGGAAAAGTCCAGCGGGGAACCTTTTATGATTTTGTTGTCAAATTCAAGCGGCAGCCATTCTTTTCCGGCAGAAATGACGATACTGCGCGGCGGGGTTATTTTTTTTATTTCTTCAATTTTTTTTTTATCCGGAACGGAAAATTTCAGTTTAAGCTGCCAGGAATCCATCTGCCGGGGAACTCCCACCGGAGACAGACGGAGCGTCAGACCTTTTCCCCGGCGGTCCTGGACAAACAGGTTGCAGGGACCGTCGATCCGGTACACGTTTCCGCCGTAGACGATGTCCAGATTTTTCACCGGACGGTCAAAAATTATCGAAGTTCCCGGAGTTCCGGGCAGAGTGAGCGGCTTGCCGTTGATAAGCAGCATATCTTTTTCAGCAAGCTGTGTCAGCAGGATCTCAAGCGCACAGCCGAAGGTGAGGATCTTTTCTGCTGAACGCAAAGTACCTTCCCATACAAATCCGCCTGCATCCGGAGTCAGGTCCTCACTGAAATCAAACATTGCTTTTGAACCGCCGGCGCGGAGTTTGCCCTGAAACTTGAGACTGCCGTTTTCCTGTTTCGGGAAACCGGTATCCAGTCTTACGATCCCCTGCCAAGAACCGCTCCAGCCTTTGCCGAAATGTACCAGACGGCAATTTAAAGACGGTCCGAGTTTGATGATGCCGTTTTTGGCATCGACCGAAGCAAATGACGGAAGTTCAACCGCAGCGGCAAGCAAAGACACTGCAAAAACAGAAATAAATAAAAGTGTACGTTTCATGATCTTTTCTCCGTAGATATTAAAAAATTACTGTTTCAAATTCACATCAATTACGGCACAACCGAGTCCTGCGGCTTCTGCGCGCAGAGTAAAGACATCCCCTCTGCCGCTCAGACATCTGACAGCTGCGCTCACCAGACCGCAATACATCCGGCGGCGGCAGCTGGGAACCGGAACATGATCGGCATGATCGGAACCGGTCCCGATGATGACTCCTGCTCCGGAGGTTGAAAAATCTATTTCCATTCCGCTTGCCGGAACCTCTCTGCCGGCGGCATCAAGGACACTGCAGGTGACAAGTGCCGCATCCATATCATTGGCACGAAGATCCGGAGTTTCCAGTTTCAGCGCAAGCTTAACCGGTTCTCCGCAGGTGGTGAAGGATTTTTCTGCAGTCACAGCATTATTGTCATACCCCTTTGCCTCAATGGTTCCGGGTTCATACATCACCTGCCAGATGACCGGAGTATATTTTTCACAGCGTTTTCTGCCGAGAGACCTGCCGTTGAGGAAAAGCTCCGCCTCTTCACAGTTGGTGTAGCACCAGACGTCGATGATCCTGCCCTCCATGCCCGGATGTGTCCAGTGCGGCAGTATATGGATGACCGGAGTTTCCAGCCAGTGTGACTGATTCTGATAGAAAGCATCCTTTTTCTGGAGGAAAAGATCTATCGCTCCGGAAACCGATGAAAGACGCGGCCATATCGCTTCGCCGCGGTGTTCAATCGCGATCCATTGAAAACCGCCGGCGCACCACGGACGTGCCATGACTGCTTTCCAGGAGTTTTTTCTTCCTCCCGGCAGACCGGAAAAACCATCAACTTCCCGGTCGCGGGCATCAAGTCTGCCGTTTTCCGCACAGTCTCCCCAGTACCAGTTGCGGCTGGAACCCACGGCGCAGTTTTCGGTGGAAATAAATGCTTTGCCGGGAGTTTTGGCATGCAGTTCATCCCAGTACGGCAGATAATAGTTTGCGCCGACAACTTCGCATACATCCTGCAAAGCCGTTTCGTATATATTGGTCATGGCGCAGGTGACCGGACGGGTCGGATCAAGTTTTTTTATCGTATGCTCCATCGCACGCTGGATGCGTTTGCCCTGCTCGTTGGTATGATAGACCATTTCTTCATTTCCGGTACACCAGATGATGACCGACGGATGATTGCGGTCACGCCTGACCAGGGTTTCAAGGTGTTTGAGCGTTTCTGCACTGGATTCAAATCTGCGGTTTTCATCCATGACCAGCATGCCGAGTTCATCACACGCCTCCATGACTGACTCCTGCTGGGGATAATGGCTGGTGCGATAGGCGTTGGCTCCCATTTCCAGACAGAGTTTTACTTTGTGACGGCAGAGATTATCCGGAACAGCTTTGCCGGTGAGACCGCAGTCGCCGTGGACGCATACGCCTTTGAGTTTTATATTTCTGCCGTTGAGATAAAATCCGCTGTCGCCGCAGAACCGGATGGTGCGGAAACCGAATTTCTGTTCGTAAGAATCAAATGCCCTGCCGTTTTCATCTGAAAGCGTTACCACCGCAGTGTATCGTACCGGATGATTTATGTCCCACAACTCCGGATCATCCATCCGGCACTCACCTTTGATGATATTTCGGCTTCTTTCATCAACACTGCCGGGGAAACTGCACTCCGCTGCTTTGACACCGTCAGGAGAAAAAATTTCGCACTTCACATTGAAAATGCTTTTCTGATAACCGGTATTGATGACTTCCACTTCGACCGGCACCTGCCAGAGATTTCCGGCAAGATTTTTCACCGGCAGAAAGACTCCGTGAAGATCGACAGCCGTTTCTGCCGTTTTTATCAGCCAGACATTGCGGTAAATACCTCCGCCCTGATACCACCAGCCCTCGTAAGACTCCGGATCCACGTGGACGGCAAGCACGTTTTCCTTTTCAAAGTCGGCAATATCGGTTATATCGACCTCAAACGGAACATATCCTGAAGTGCTGCGGAAAAGCAGACAGTTGTTGAGATATATTTCAGATATTCCGGTCACACCCTCAAAATAAACGGTGAGGCGTTTGCTGCGGTCGCTGTCATCAAGGGTGAAATGTTTGCGGTACCATGCCGGATGGTATTTGAAAAATCCGAATGCTCCGGTCTCCTGCGGATCGGGAGTTCCGGATATAATGTAATCATGCGGAAGATCGACACTTTTCCAGATTTCCGGAGTAAGTTCATGTTCAAGATCCCAATGACCGGGCATATCGACGTGATCCCGTACCCCGGGACCCCATTTGAGTCTTCCGGTCTTGGCAGACAGATAAGCTCCGGATTTGGTCTTTACCGGCCGCTCCTCCGGAACATTTTCCAGAAAAAGCCAGTCTTTGTTGAAAAGAATTTTCTCTCTCATTTCATCAAGATCTCAAAATGCGGTTGACGTTATCCGGAGCAGGGAAATATCCTACGGAGCCACCTGCAAAATGGTATTGCCGCCGTCGGCGTAAGTCTCCTCTTTGTGGAAGGTCTCCTGAAGCTCTCCCTTGCCTACCGCAGTCACCCTGCCGTCACCCCATGCCACGTTGTACCGGTCTGAACCGTGCCCTGCCCAGAAGATACCGGCATAACCGACACTTTTCGGATAAAGAGTGGTTCTGTTTATCTGAATATTGTAACTGCCTTCCTTGTACTCTTTATTGTCTCCGAGGATCACCTTTTTTGACGGCTGCGGCAATTTTTTCCAGTTGATGCTTTTTACTGTTTCACCGACCCGGATCATACTTCCTGCGAATTTATGGTACTGTCTGCCGTTGATAACGCAGAAACCGGCATAATTTATACCGTACGCAGTCTTTTCATAGCCGTATCCGTCACCGTTGTTCGGATTGGCTTTTATGGTCGACGGACAGCACCAGAAACCTTTGATCCAATGCTTTTCACTGAGAAAATTCATTTCGTAGAGCAATTTTGTATATGCTTTTCCGCCTTCGGTTTGCAGCACATCATCATTGGCATCACGGTAGAAGGCGATACCGGTGCTCATCTGCTTCATGTTGTTGATGCACTCGGTTCCGCGCGCACGGTCACGCGCCTGCTGCAATGCCGGAAGCAGCATCGCCGCAAGTATAGCGATGATCGCAATCACCACGAGAAGCTCTATCAAGGTGAAGCTGTACAGCTTCACCTGCCCATGGGCAGGTGAATATCTCTTTCCGGAGTCATCTGCACGATTACAGCAGAGATGTGATCTTTTTACCGGAAGCTCGATCAACGTGAAATCATGCCGCATGATACTGATGGTATTGTGACTTTTCTGCTTGCGTACACCGTTCATAATGCAGTCCCTTCCTGCTGTTGATAAAGTGTTGCCCTGAAAAACAGGAGTTTTTGTTCACATAATCAGTAATTATGTGAAGCTACACCGGAATATTTACAACGTCATCAATTTAAGTATACTTGAAAAATCAGCTCCGGTAAATATTCCGATTTTGCTAAAAATATACTGTTTTTGCTTTTGCAGTGATTTTTTTCATAATAAGGCAGGTCATCTTATTGCATCAAGGCAAAAAAAACGGCAGAGGAGGGAATCTCTGCCGCTTGAGAAAAGAAGTATTACATCATAGCTGCTGAAGTTGAGCAGCCATTTTATCTGCGAGAGCCTGATCGGGCAGCACCAGATCGGGCAGGCGGCAGAACGGGATCATTTCGACTGTGTACGGACCGGTATAACCGGTTTTATCCATGGCGGCAAAAAGGGCCTTGAAATCCACTGCTCCGTCAAAGAGATCATCTCCGAAACCGTGGAGACCGCCTGCGCAGTCGGTTTCTGCAAAGTTCTTGAGGTGTACGGCTTTGATCCGGTTGCCCAGAATCTCCGGGAAATCCTCCGGACGGCAGTTGAGCGCACAGTTCGCCGCATCAAAGTAGATTCCGACATATCTGGAATCAAACTGATCCAGAAAGATTTTCCACTCTATGGGGGAGATGAGGAAACGGTTCCAGACGTTTTCAAGGGCGATCGCCACGCCGAGTTTTTCCGCAAGCGGCAGCAGTTCTTTTACCGACTGCGTCGCTTTTTCCCAGACGGTCTTGTAGGAGAGCACCGGACGGCTGTCATCCCATGCCACTCTGGTCGCACCAGGAACGATGAGGATCGCTTCCGCGCCGATCCGGGAGGCGATCTGAAGGTATTTCCGGCAGAAAGCAAGAGCTTTCTGTCTTTCTTCCTCATCATCCGTTCCCAGATAGCATCCCCAGCCGGCACCGGAGGCAAGAGTACGCAGTCCGATACCCTTTTGAGCAGCATAGTCGGCGATTTTTCTGCATTCCTCTTCAGTAATATCAATATTCAGCACGTCGCCGACAGTAAGTTCCACTCCGTCGAGACCTTTTTCCTTTGCCCAGTCGATAAATTCAAACGGGGTCTTTTCTCCGGCAAATCCGCCGAACACCCAGTAATTGAGAGCCTTGTACATTTTTTCTCTCCTTCAGTATTTGATCTCTACACGTTTGCCGGTATCCACAGATTCCTGTTCGGCGAGGTTCATCTTGAAGCCGTCAAGCACGGATTCAAAATCCTGATACTTGTCGGGAGTCACACCGTTCTGCACACAGTCGATGAAATATGCCAGTTCCTTGTGCCATCCGGTGGTGGCTTCGACCTGCGGAGTTTCGATCCTGCCGTCGTTCCAGAACACTTTGAAACCGTCAGCCATCCAGCGGACAGTCGCTTTTTCGCAGATGATCTGAAAACTCATCTCAAACGGAGTGTTTTTGGGAGCCATCCAGGAGCCTTCCGCTTCCACCAGAGTACCGTCATCGTAGTGGAAGAACGAAATGACGTGATCGACCGCTCCGTTGCTCACCGCTCCGGTAACACCGGCAGAGGTGACGGCTTTCGGCCGGCCGAAGAAATAACGCACCTGATCGGTATCGTGCAGATGCATGTCGAGCAATGCGCCCCCGGAACGTCTGCCATCCATGAACCAGTCATCCCAGTTGTTTCCGGCGATACTGGGGGAAAGGCGGCGGAAGGTGGCGGAAAGCATTTTTCCGTAGGCTCCGGCAGTGTACTGCTCGTAAGCATAACGGTATTCGGGCCAGGCACGGACACACATCCCGAAATTGAGATAAGTTTTGGCATTTTTGTAAGCGGCGGCGATCTCCATCGCCTGCTCAAGGTTGCGGGCGAAGGGTTTTTCCGCCATGACATGTTTGCCGGCGTTGAGTGCGGCAACGATCAATCCGGCGTGATCGGGAGTGGGAACACAGATATCGACCACGTCCACGTCGGGATCATTGACAAGCTCATAACCGGTTGCATAGGTTTTGATACCGGTCATATTGAGCGGCACGGAGTTATCCGCATTGCCGATATTGCCGATGACACTGGATACATCGCCCGCACGTTTGCGGGGATCGATATCGGCAACTGCCGTGATGACGGCATTTTCAAGTTCCTCATAAATCCGGAAATGGGTGGTTCCCATGAATCCCAGACCGATAAGACCGACACGTACTTTTTCCATTTTTTCATCTCCTGTGAAAATGACTTTTGAAATAACCTCTGACAATACTATATCCATCACCGCTGTAAAAAAAATGGAAATTTCAGTTTTTTGGTGGACTTTTCTGCAAATCGTGCTAATTTATCAACGGGAATAAAAAAGGACTTCATGAAATGAACAATGATCTTTCACTGGAAATATTTTTAAGCAATGAAGTTTGCCGTCTGCTTGACAGTTTTGCTGCGATCATCAAGACGCAGGTGATATTTTACTCATCCGGCGGAGAGATCCTCAAGCGCGGCAAGGATTGGAGTGTCAGCAATTTCTGTACGCTGGTGCAGAACAAATATTTTTCGCTCGGTACCTGTCAGCAGCTTGACCGTGAGATGCAGACATTTTCGCGCAAGTGCGGCAAATCATGTTCCTTCAAGTGCCATGCCGGACTTACGGAGATCATTGCTCCGGTGAAAGTGCTGGATGAGATCGCAGGATTTGTTGAACTCGGTCAGTTCCGCACCTCGGATGAAATTCCGTCATTCATTGAAGATGATGAAGAGATGAAGCGTTATTATCTTGAGCTGCCGTGTTTCACTCAGCAGGAGACCGAATCCTTGAAAGATATGCTCAACACTCTGATCGAATATATTGTCAGCAGGGAGCTTATATCTTTTTCGGAAAATCTGCGTTACCGCCGCCTGGTCTGTTACATAAACCGCAATCTTACGGGAAACCTCTCTCTTGGAGCGGCGGCTAAACATCTTAATATCAGTCAGTCCGGACTTGAGCATTTTCTGCGGGAACAGTATGATACCTCGTTCAAACGCATGGTTATCCAGAGGCGTTTGAAGAAAGCGGAGGAGTTGTGGAAAAACGATCCGGATCTGCTGGTTGGAGAGGTGGCAAATGCAGTCGGGATAAATGATCCGCATTACTTTTCGCGCCTTTACCGCAAGGAGCGCGGGATCACGCCGGGCGAGTTCAGAAAACGCCTGTAAAAAATAGTTATTGTCCCATTTTTTGTGAAAGTTGTTCAAACTGCGGTGGCGCATCGCGGGCAATCTCGAGCCTTGCGCCTGTGCCGGTTTGGTCGTGTACAAAGGTACACTCCCTCACCGTACTCGGCGCAAAACTCGACCTTGCTCCACGCT
>JAZSGR010000149.1:0-18291 GCA_045532825.1 Victivallaceae bacterium
CACGCTGCATCCACCGATCGCAGACAGAACCGTTTCTTGAGCTTGAAAAAAACATGCTGTGTGATATATTTTAATTGAGAAAAACATATCTGAATAAGGATAAAATATAAATTTTTCACAAAATTTCGGACATTATCAAAATATTAAAACTAAATGGCAGACTGCCGGACGGAGAGCGGGAAGTCATGAATATCTGTTGTTTTTTTGCATATACCTCCTTTTAAGGTTGAAAACTGCAGATTATTGTGGTATTTTTAGACATGGACGTATGCGAAATGCCGTCAGACGGCGTTTCCTGTAACATTAATATACTGCGATAATTTGCAAAAGGATAAAAAATGGAACAGTACAAGAAAGATTTTATCGAGTTCATGATCGATTGCCAGGTTCTGAAATTCGGCGATTTTGTGACCAAAAGCGGAAGAAAAACTCCCTTTTTCGTCAACACCGGATTTTACCGTACCGGTTCCCAGCTTCAGAAACTCGGTGAGTATTACGCCCAGGCTGTACAGAATACTTTCGGACTGGATTTCGATGTGCTTTTCGGACCTGCTTATAAAGGTATTCCGCTGTCCGTTGCGGCAACTATCGCCATCGCCAATAAATACAATGCCGATATCCGCTACTGCTCCAACCGCAAAGAGGTCAAGGATCACGGCGACAAAGGCATCCTGCTCGGCGGACCGGTCGGTGACGGCGACAGAGTTGTCATTATCGAAGATGTGACCACCGCCGGAACCAGTATCGGTGAAACTCTGCCCATCCTTCAGGCGCAGGGAAATGTGAACGTGCTGGGTCTGGTCGTAAGTGTCGATCGTATGGAAAGAGGGCAGGGGGAAAAGAGTGCACTTGCCGAAATTTCCGAAAAATACGACTTCAAGACTTGTGCCATCGTTACCATGAAAGAGGTCATCGAACATCTTTACAACCGTCCGTATAAAGGCAAAGTCATCATCGATGATACCCTGATGGCGGCGATCAATGCTTATTATGAGCAGTACGGCGCGAAATAAAAGTTTCTGAAAACAATATATATCCGGTTCGGCAAATCAGTGACCGGTGTTATGTTTGCTTATAGAATGGACAGACGGCTGAAAGGAGGTATTTTTTATGAAACGGCGTGAATTTCTCAAATCAGCGATGACTCTCGGTGTATTGGGCAGTGTTGCCAGAATCTCACCGGCTTTTGCCGGATTGGAGACTCCGGTCCGTTCCCGTACTTCGGGAAGAGCTAAATCGGTCATCGAATTGTGGATCTGGGGCGGTCCGTCTCATCTGGAATCATTCGATCCCAAGCCCAAAGCCTCCAACGACTATAATGGCGGACGCGGTGCGATACCCACCAATGTCGACGGAATATTTTTGAGTGAGTATATGCCGCAGATGGCGAAGATCGCAGATAAGTATTCCATTATCCGCAGTATGACTCATCCGTTCCGCGGACACGAGACCGCCACTTATCTCATGCAGACCGGCAGAACTCTCGGCGGAGGGATAACCTATCCCGCCATCGGTGCCATGCTTGCCATGCTCAACGGCGGCAATGTAAAGCACAATCTTCCGGCATACGTTGCTCTGACTACTGCCAAAGGACGTTTTTCCGAATGCGGATTTCTGGGGGATAAATATTCCCCGTTCGCCACCAGCGGCAATCCGGCTTCCAGCCGTTTTCAGGTCGACGGATATACTCCGGTCGGCGGTGTGACTCCGGCGCAGATGCGGGCGAAGTTTGATTTTCTTGAGCAGCTTGATGATCTTTCCCCTGAACATAAAGACCATCCGGAGTTCCGCAAATTCGACGAGGCGGGGAAAAACGCAAAGAACATCCTTTTCGGAAAAGCAGCAGAGGTATTTGATCTGTCGAAAGAGACCGCTGAAATGCGCAACCGTTACGGCATGAATAAATTCGGACAGTCGTGTCTTTGCGCCAGACGTCTGGTCGAAGCCGGAGTCCCGTACATTACCATCAATGCATCCGGCTGGGATACCCATAAGAAGCATTTTGAAAGTCTCAACCGGCTGATGCCTGAAATGGATAAGGCTCTTTATGCGCTGCTGACCGATCTGCAGGAACGCGGACTTTTCGATCAGACCATCGTCTGGTGGACCGGCGAGTTCGGCAGGACTCCCAAGATCGACTGGGATGCTCCGTGGCAGGGCGGACGCAATCATCACAGCAGCTGTTTCTGTTCCATGGTTGCAGGCGGCGGTTTTGCCGGAGGTAAAGTTGTCGGTTCATCTGATGCCACCGGTGATTTTGTTGCATCCCGTCCGGTGACACCGGTCGATATGCTCGGCAGTTTGTACGAACGTTGCGGTATCGATCCGTCACAGCCGTTCCCCACCAATCCTATCGGATTGCGGGAGCCGATATTGCCGGGAGCTGATCCGAAAAAAAGATTGCGGGAGATTTATCTTTAAGTTATGGATACTGCCGGTTTCAAAGCTGCAAGAAATGCTCTGGATACACTTTTCGCCGTTCCGGACCGCAATGGAGGGATCTCTCTGCCGGACAGCCGTTTTTTTGTCCTGATATCAGGCATTCTCGACCGGATGTCCGGCTTTTCTGCCGCTCCGGAGGTTGCCCGTGCGGCAAAGTGTTCTGATTATCTCAATGCACTTGAGCTGGAATTCGGTGCTGAAAGAGCTGAAAACATTCTTCTTGAAGAACTTTTTGAAACCATTGTCAGGCACCGGATACTTCCGGATGATCTTGACAGATCGACTCCTGCTGCAAATTTTCTGCTGGAAACGGCGGCTCTGCTCTGCGGAGCGTTGAAGGCTCTGCCGGAAAGTGTTCCGGATGAGGAAAAAAGACGTCTGGTGCCGGATGCCGTAAAGATGTTTGCCGGATTGCCCGGACCTGATCTTGATGAGATCTCCGGCGTCTTGAAGGAAAAGGATCGTTTCCGCACCTGCCGGGTCTTCAAGTGGAGCAGGGGACAGCTGGTTCCGTCGGAACTGCATTCTGCGAAACCGGTGAAATCGTTTTTCGGCTTCAACGGAGTCCGGGCGATCTTTGCCGATCACTTCAAAGATTTTGCTTTAGGCAGGACAAATATTCCGCTTCTGGTGTACAGTCTGCCGGGATATGGCAAGACCAGTATGACCGTGTCATACGCCATGGATGTTGAAAATACGGTGCTGGTGCTGCCGGAACCGGAGGCTCTGGAGCAATCATGGGATGATCTTATAGCACCTCTGGCGCGGCGGACCGATCATAAATTCATCATCTTTTTTGATGATATCGATCCCCGGAATGTGGATTGGTACAATTTCCGCACCAATGTCGGCGGAGCATTTTCTCTGCCGATGAACATCATGCCGGTATTGTCATCAAACTTTGAATTTCCGGCAAGTATCATTTCGCGCGGGCGTAAAGTAAGTTATCCGGTGTTTGATGAATTGCGCTGTACAGAAATGATCGAAGATTTTCTGCTTGATTTCGGATTGAAGACCCTGCCTCCCAATCTGGTTTCGCTGATCGGAGCGGATTATACCGAGGAATTCGGACAGAAAAAATTCAGTGAATTATCTCCGCGTACTCTTATCCGTTACCTGTCGCTTTATGCGCAGGACCGCAACAAGCGCAGGGTGATCGCTGAATTTGCCATGGGGCAGATGATAACCAGACCCGATGCCGAACTCTTTTACTCTTTCAACATCGAATTGATGCGTTCTCTTTACGGAGATGAATATATCGCAAGACTGCGTGAAGAAAAACTCCGCAACCTCTGAACATTTTTGGTAGTGTCCGAAGTTTTGCGCACATTTTAATTAAAAGGAATGAGCCCGGTAAAATACCGAACTCATTCCACATAATCTAACCCGTTCAAATTTTGGGGGTCACATCATGTTTGAGCAGCCCCGGTTTTCAGAGACAAATTATTTTACAAATTTCCAGTTGACTTTGGCGGTTGCCTTAATACCGCTGCAGCCGGTGAATTCGATGCCTTCCGCCGTGAATTTCACGGCGGTGATCCTGCCGAAATCAGCGGGAACACGGGCAATGCCCTGAATGGTGCGGATCGAGGAGGGAACATCTTTGCTGAAAGCAAAGGATGAACTCCAGCCTTTGGCGGTAAGTTCGTTGTCTTCGATGGAGGGCTTGCATCCTGCGGCGAAGAAAGAGCAGCAGTCTTCGATACCGATGCAGCTGGTCCTGCCGTTCCAGGGATCGCCGTAACGTCCCTGATTGGCGTTCCACACCGCTGTTCCGGGGAGAACTGCCGGATCTTTCAGCGCATACCAGATGTATCCGCGTTCGGGGAAGACCACTGCTGTCCATGAGGGCAGCTCTCCGCCCTTGCGGAACATGGCAAAGATATCAGTGTAACCGACCGGCATCGGATAGGTGGTGCAGTCGATGGTGTCCGGATCTTTGAACATCGAGGGAACTAGGGTAAGATCGTCAAATTCTGCTCCCGGCAGCAGACACTGGAACTCTTTGTTGACGGGATCAGAGAAAATTCCCGGATGGACCATGCCCATATCAAATTTATCGGCGGCAAGATACGCTTTTTCTCCCGGGGCAGGGTAATCAAGGATCGCATGATGTCCGATCGGGAAATTTCCCTCAACTCCGGCAACTTCATGCTCGATATAGATCGCTTCTTCATTATCATCAAGAGTGATGCGCTTTGTCACTTTTCCGGGGCAGAGTGTCAAAGTCATATCAAGCGTGAGGCTCACTTTTGAACCGTTACGTTCCGCATTGACATAATTCCACTTCGCAGTCGCTGTTTCACCGTGACAGGGATAAGTAACTCCGTTGACCGGATCGCCGTTGCCGCCGAAAGGCAGGCAGAAAAAGTCGCCGCGGAGCGGAACCAGCACCGGACATCCGGAAAGATCCTTGCCCTCTGTCTGCCAGGGAGAGATAAAATAAGGATTGACAGTTTTTCCGTCATCGCCGGTGAAACTCACCGGTGCGGTCTGACCGCCTTCCTCTGTGATGAAAAATTTTACCTTGTTGCTCTGAAGTTCCCAACCCTTGCGGCAGGATTCGGTCTTTTCGATCACAATGTTTTTATCCATAAGAATATCTCCTGTTTTATTCACCGAGGTGAAGAATTGTTCTGAAATCTCTGATCTCGTTCTTTATAACGAGAGAGAGCTGCTTGATTTTCCATTCAATGTGCCATTTGTCGCAAACGTATTCCATACTGGGCTCCCAGCCGAGACGGGAATCTTTTTCCACGTATGGAATGGCGGACTTTGCATTTTCGATTTCTGCTTCTGCCAGAGCTTCGATCTGATCCAGCAGTTCAAGCGATCTGCTGCGGTCGGCACTTGAGAGCAATGCCTGATTGAGCAGCCACCACTCTTTGGTGTTGCGGCAGGTCTGCGCCGACGTGCGGATGAATTTTCCCAGATTGAGCTCCTGTTCAAGCTCCGGACGTTTACGTTCAGGAGCAAGGCGTATCGCTTCTTCGTAAGCTGCGATGCCTTTATCCCACAGATCCAGAAATCTGTCAAGCTCGCGCAGCTCGACCGGATAACGCAGTCCGCCGGGAGGCTGGTTTATGTTTTCAAACGGCTGATAGAGCGTTTTGATGATCTTGTATCCGAAATGAGCATGCGGCGCAGTCGGGAACTTGATCTCTTTTCCGCCCATGGTCCTGGTCATATTGGGAGTGAAGATAAGAGGATACGACGGTCCCACGCGCAGCGGCCCGTACTGATCTTCATTGGTCGCAGGAAGGTACTGTATTGCATCGCTCCAGTTATCCCAGGCTTCCACGAGTTTGGCTCCGCCGGAACTGCCTGCCATGCGGACGGCAAGTTTTTCCAGCATCTCATCCGGATCACACTGCGGAGACTGGAAATACCATTTGCCCACTTCGGTGATGACCGAGGGCCACCAGCCGTAGTGATGACAGTCGTAAAAACGGGTCAGACCGCATTCTCTGCGGAATTTATCCAGCTCTTTGAAACGACGTATCCACTGACGGGGAACCGGGATGTATGGTACATCTCCGAAGTCCCATGCCATTCCGGCTGTGTTGGCTGTGGAGAGCAGCGGAACATTATATTCGGCAGCGGCATGACATTCGCTGTCAAAATAGTATCCCGGTTTGCATACACTGGTGGTGTAGTCCATTGCCACACAGGGCAGGTCTTCACGCCGGATCTTTGAAAAAATATCAAAAGTAACCTGAACGATCACGCCTTCCGGCAGATTTTTCAGGAAACGTTTGCGGACTTCAAGATCGGTCCAGCCCCAGTTGTAGGTGTTGAAAATGATCTTGATCTTTGGATCTGCTTTCCAAATCGCATTGCGGACCTTGGTTATCCATGCCGGATAGTCCGTACAGGGCCACCAGCCGGGACTCGGACGGTTGTCGCCGGGATCGCTTTCACGCCAGCGTTTGCCGGTCGTCGCCGGATCTTTGCTGGGGAACACTGCTGACTCACCGACCAGCATAACTCCCTTGAAACCTTTGTGATAGTTGAGCAGTTTTGTGTAGACGCTTTCAAAAAACTCATCGGCATCCGGATCATCCGGATGTTTGTAAGCCGGCAGATAACTGTAAAGATAGGTGTCGATACCATATTTAGCCGCCCGGTTGATGACATCATTTATATCAAGATATCCTGTTTCTGTGGTGTCGATGCCGGTCACAAAAATGGTTATTGCATCGAAACCTGCGTGCAGTATGGCGTTGAGATGGGCATCCGGAAATTTATCGATGCCCCAGCCGGAGTGGACTATCCTCGGAGTGATGAGTCTTTCACGTTTTTCCGTTCCTTTTTTGAGGAAAGGAGCTTCACGCAGGTTCATCAGATCCTCAAGATAGACTCCGCCGAAATGTACAGCCCGGTCTCCTGAAGCTGAAATTATGACTGCATCATCGGTTACCGTGAGCTGAAAAGTACCATCTCCCTTGATGTTTTCGTCGATCTCAAGATGGATGCCTTTTCTGCTGCCGGGGGCAAGTTTCAATTCAAGAGCCATGGAAACGGAAAAATAGTCCAACAGATCTTTCGCCGTGTCGATGACCGATTGCGGTGCATCGCTGTTGTAACTTATCACCCAGCTGCTGTCGATGACTGTTTCATCCGTGGCGGCAGCTGCCTGAAAATCACGGATGTCAGGTTTGTGTACCTGATCCATCCGTGCGCGGAACTGATAATTCTGTTCCATGTTTCAATATCCTGTTTTGTTTTTCAGTATCTTGCGTCAGCGTAGCTCACCCAGCCGCCGGCTTTGACCAGGTCAAGGTCGAAATCACCGATGGTAAATGCCACCGTGCCGGTTTTGCCGTTACCGGAAACAGTGAAAGTTTTTGCTTCCAGATCGATGGTAAGCTCCGCATCGCTTCCGGCAAAGTCTTTGAAGAGACCGTCGATGACTTCCGGTTCAAGGGAGATCGCGAGCATACCGCAGTTGAACATGTTCTGACGGAAGATACGGGCGAAGTTTTCTGCAATGACCAGATTGATGCCGTTGCATTCCAGAGCCCAGGGGGCATGTTCGCGGGAGGAGCCGCAGCCGAAGTTTGCTCTGGTGATGATGACGCTCTTATCTGCAAGATCCTTCTTTGAGTCGAAACCGTCAAGGATCAGATCCTCAAGACAGTAGGGCTTGAGGGCGGATTTCTGGGATTCGGTCAGATATTTCGCCGGAATGATCGCGTCGGTATTGATATCGGAGCGGTCGAGAAAAAGGATTTTTCCATTGAAGTTTTTCATTTCAAAACGCTTCCTGTATTATTTGAAAAGTTCGGAGTTCACGATGTGTCCGGCAATGGCAGTTGCGGCTGCTGTTGCTGGACTCATCAGATGGATCATACCGCCTTTGCCCATGCGGCCGTTGAAGTTGCGGTTGGTGGTTGAGGCGCATACCTCTCCGGATGCAAGCACTCCGTTGCTCATACCAAGACATGCACCGCAGGTCGGATTGGTCACGCAGAAACCGGCATCCATGAAGTCGGCGATGAGACCTTCTTTGAGAGCCTGTTTGTAGACCAGAGGAGTCGCCGGTGAGAGGATCGCACGGATGCCCGGAGCGATTTTTTTGCCGCGGATGATCTGTGCAGCAACACGCAGGTCTTCGATCCTGCCGTTGGTGCAGCTGCCGATATAAACCTGATCGACTCTGGTTCCTTCAAGTTCGCGGACCGTTTTGACCTGATCCGGTTTGTAATTGACCGTTGCGACCGGTTCGATGGCGGCGGCATCAAGCTCCAGGATCCTGGTATATTCCGCATCGGCATCGGGCAGGAATTTTGAGTAATCTGCCAGAGCCTCTGCCTTATCCTTGTATTCGTTGGAAATAAAGGGCCAGAGGTAATCCACGGTCACCATGTCAGGATAGCAGATACCGCAGGTCGCTCCGGCTTCGATCGCCATATTGCAGATGGTCATTCTGCCTTCCATTGAGAGTTCGGAGACCGCATTGCCGGTGAATTCGATAACCTGATCGGTCGCGCCGTTCACGGTGAGTTCTCTGATGATCGTAAGTATCACGTCTTTTGCATACACTCCGGGACGCAGGCTGTTGTTGAGGATCACTTTGATGGTTTTGGGTTCACGCATGGCGCAGACCCCTTTGAGGATACCCACTTCCAGGTCGGTGGTGCCGACACCGGCGGCAAACGCACCGAATGCACCGTGGGTACAGGTGTGGGAGTCTCCCATGATGATGGTATAGCCGGGACGGACAAATCCTTTTTCGGGGAAGATCGCATGGCAGACACCGTTTTCACCGATATCGAAGAAATCTTTGATGTCATGACGTCTTGCCCAGTCACGGAGAGTTTTTCCCTGTTCTGCGGTTTTGGAGTCCTTGGCAGGAGATACATGGTCGATCACCGCTTTGATCTTGCAGGGATCGAATACTCTGTCTCTGCCGATAGATACCAGATCATTGATCGCGATAGGTGTGGTGATTTCGTGACAGAATACTCTGTCAAGAGCGATGACGCGCACTCCGGCTCCCGGACGGGCAACTTCGTGGGCATCGAAAATCTTTTGAGCTACGGTTTTTCCCATAACTGTTTTCCTTTATACTTATATATTGGTTGATTTATTCCATTATGCAAAAATGCCGTTTGGTCAAACGGCAAATTTATTCAGTAAAGTTATTTTATGCGGTCGATCTCATCCAGCCAGATGATCGGGGCTTTCCAGCCTTTGACCTGGAATTTCCTGCCGGTGATCTTCACCTGCTGATCCAGAAAAGGTGAAACCATGCCTTCAGCTTCCACGCAGATGAAACCGAGATTCTGACCTTTTACGCTTCCGAGAGCGAAGTTGGTTGCGATATTTCTGCTGTCAGGTATCCGGAGCATGACTCCCTGCAGAGTGACGGTTTCCGGTTTTGCTTTCAAAACATCGATATTGTAAGCTTTCAGTGCCTGAACACGGGGATCATCCGGACGGATCTCCCGGGATACTGCCGCAGGTTTCGCAACAGGTTTGATTTCAGCTTTCACTTCCTGCTTTGCTTCAGCTTTTTTAACTTCGGCTTTCACTTTCTGCTTTGCTTCAGCTTTAGCTTCCGGTTCAGCTTCTGTTTTTTTGACTTCGGCTTTCACTTCCTGCTTTGCTTCAGCTTTTTTGACTTCAGCTGCTGCTGAAACCAGCTTGTCTACCGCCTCTTTATCGTAGTCCACATAGGTGGCTGCGGCGTATACTTTCAGGTTCGCCGGGGGCGCAATGCGGATCCAGCCCCATTTGCGTTCATTGAGGGATTTTACTTCAGTGCCTTTGGTGATAATGCCGAGTTTGGGAGCCTTTACCGACATTCCGGCATACATTGCAATATCAGTGATCACTTTGCCGCCGCTGATATAGGCTTCGGAGATATAGACTTTGACACTTTCCGGAGCGATGATTTCGAGCCAGCTGCCTTTTCTGCCGGTGATGGTGATCTCCTGACCGTTTTTGATTTTTCCCGCAACAGATGCTTTAAGAGTCGGCTGTATGCGCAAATTCAAACTGGTCGCGGTTATTTTTCCAGTGACTCCGGATGCTGATAAGGTTGCGGCGAGACAAAAAAACGCTGCGGATATGAAAATTTTTCTCATTGTGGTATCCTCCTGCCTTGAAAAAAGTGACATTTACCATTAAATTTATACAAAATGAACCGTTTTAGATAATATAGCTTAAAAATCCGAAGGTACAAATGGATAAATGAAAAAATTTACTGCTTTATCAAAAGTTTTGACTTCTGCCGTGATACCGGTGGTGGTGTTTTTGATGTTAACGTGCACATCCGGGTGTTTTTCCGTTCAGACTCCGGAGCTGTTCAATGTTCACTGGCGTCCGGCGGGAGAGGCTCCGGAGGGGGTTTTCCTTCTGTTTACTCCTGATCGCCGCCGGGTGGTGGGCTGCTGCGGCAGCAACCGCTTTTTCGGGCCGGCAGCTTTTGACGGAAAAGGCAATGTGAAAATCGGCATGCTGGGCGCGACCAGAATGGCATCGCCTTACTATAAATACGAGCAGAAGTTCATGGATGATCTTCAGGCGGCGAAAAGTTACCGTTTTGATAAGAACGGCGATCTTATCCTGCTGGATATCGATGGTGAACAGTGTATGCGTCTGAAAGCGGTTCCGGCTGAAAAGGTGGGGAAATGAGTGATCCGTTATTGAATTCATTCATCCGTTATCTTACCATTGAACGCAACGCGTCTGCGCATACGGTGGATGCCTACTGCAGGGACATTGCCGGATTCTGCATGCTGGTCAGGGAAGATGAAAATTTTTCCGATTGGGCAGGGGTGGATCAGGATCAGGCACGGGTGTTCGTTATGAAACTTTTTGATGCCGGAGACTCCAAGCGTTCGATCCAGCGGAAACTTTCGGCGATGCGTTCCTTTTACCGTTTTATGATAAAACAGGGGTGTTTGGAAGATAATCCGTTTTCCGGACTTGCGCCGATAAAATCCGACAAGCCGCTGCCGCTGGTGATGAGTGTGAACGACATCGACCGTCTGATCGCCGGAGTAAAACTCTTCTGGCAGCAGGCTCTGGCAGCAGGTGCATCCAAGTCGGAGGAATCAGCGGAGCTTGCGGAAACCCGTGATTGCGCCATGATCGAACTGATTTATTCCGGCGGTTTGCGTATAGGTGAGGCTGTGGGACTTGATCTCGGTGATCTTGATGTCAACAGCGGAGTGGTGAGAGTCCGGGGAAAAGGCAAAAAAGAGAGACTTGCTGCGATAGGCGGACAGGCTTTTGCCGCATTGAAAGCGTACTATCCCAAAAGAAAACTTGCCGGAGCTGAACGCAAAATGTCTTCTCCGCTTTTTGTCAACCGGTTCGGAGAACGGCTTACTGCGCGTTCGTTCCAGCGGAATTTGAAAAATTATCTGATAACTGCCGGTCTGCCGCCGGATTTCACACCGCACAAACTGCGGCATTCGTTTGCCACGCACCTGCTGGATGCCGGAGCTGATCTGCGCAGTGTCCAGGAGATGCTCGGTCATGAAAATTTGAGTACAACTCAAATTTATACTCATGTCAGTGCCGAACGTATGCGGAAAGTTTACCGTGAAAGTCATCCGAGAGCGAAATGAGTGATAGTGAAAATCTGCCGGTAAACGGCATTCTTGCAGAGTTCCGCCGGAAGTTTGCGGATCATAACAAACTGATACTTTCTGCCGCTCCGGGAGCCGGAAAGACATCGGTCATCCCGCGCGCTGCTTCAGAATGTGTATCCGGAGAAATCAGATTGATCGAACCGCGGCGGGTCGCCGCCCGTGCCGCAGCCTGCCGTATCGCGGAACTTGACGGTTCTCCGGTCGGAGATTTTGCCGGCTATGCCGTGCGCGGAGAAACTGAAAAAAGCAGTACGACCAGAGTGCTTGCGCTCACTCCCGGTATCCTCATACGGGAGTTTCAGCGTGATCCGGCTCTGGAAAACGTCGATGTCATCATATTTGATGAATTTCATGAACGCTCGTGGGAGTGTGATCTGCTGCTTGCATTTGCGCTGGATGTTCAAAGCGCACTGCGGCCGGAACTTAAGATCATCATCATGTCTGCGACTCTTTCTGAACAGACGCTTGCCGGATTTCTGCCGGATGCGGCTGTAATATCCTGTCCCGGCAGGGAGTTCCCCGTGGAAACTGTGTTCAGACCATCCGCATGTTCGTCTGATCCGGCAAAGATCGTGCAGGATACCGTCAGGGCAACATTTGAGCTTTTCCGCAGCAGCGATGGAGATATACTGGTTTTTCTTCCTGGAGCAGGGGAGATCGCTTCTGCCGGAAAAAAACTTGCCGGAATACTGCCGGATTCTGCTGATATCCGGCAGCTTCACGGAGCATTGGAGTTCAGAGAACAAAAGAAGATCCTTGCATCTTCCGGAGCCGGCAGACGCCGGGTATTTCTCGCCACCAATCTGGCGGAGAGCAGCATCACGATCGACGGAATTACCGCTGTTGTGGATTGCGGATGGGAAAAGAGGGTAACTTATTCACCTGATTCCGGAATGTCTTTTCTTGAACTGCAGCGCATATCGCGCGCCTCTGCAGATCAGCGTGCCGGGCGTGCCGGACGTACCGCCCTGGGAACTGCCGTCAGGCTGTATTCAAAGGTGGAATACAATAATTTTGCCGCCAGCCGTCCGCCGGAGATAACGGTGTGTGAACTCGGCGCACTGGCCCTGCATCTTGCCGAATGGGGAGCTGATGCCAATGATCTGCGCTGGCTGGATGCGCCTCCTGCTGCCGGTATGGAACTTGCATGTGATCTGCTCCGGAAGCTCGGGGCGGTGGATGAAAAACGGCGTTTGACAGATACCGGAAGAAAGCTGAATGCCTTTCCGCTGCATCCGCGTTTGGGGTCGATGCTGCTGCATTCAAAAGAGCTTGGCGCATACAGTACCGCCGCAGCGATCGCCGCTGTGCTTGAAAACCGTGTATACGGACGCGGAACAGCGGATATAAGAGAATGTTTGATCGAATTGAAAAAATATCCGGAACGTTATCAGATGCAGTGGACGGTCATCCGCCAGCTGAAAGGGCAGGGGGATATCGATATTCATTCAGCCGGCAGACTGCTGGCCTTTGCGTATCCGGAATGGATAGCGCAGAGCAGGGAAAGGAACGGTACCGGATACCGGCTCGCCGGGGGGCGGGCGGGAGTCCTGGATCCTGATGATCCTTTGCGCGGAAGCGAATTTCTGGCGGTGGCGGCTCTCCGGGGATCATCCGGCAGAGATGCCGGAATCATCCTTGCTGCCCCGCTGGAAAAAGAGGAGCTGCTGCGCGATTTTTCCGATTTTACGGAACGGGTGTCCGGATTGGATATTGATCCGGACTCCGGAAAAGTTTCAGCTTATGAAGAGCTGCGGCTGGATTCTCTTGTGCTTGAGAGCCATCCGGTACCGCCTCCGCCCGGTGCTGCCGGAAAAGCCGTGCTTGAGTCGGCGGTCAAAAGAAAAATCGCTCTGCCGCCGGAAAATTTCAAGCGGGCAGTTCAACTCATTGACCGGATACGCTTTGCCTTTGCTTCCGAACCTGATGCCGGATTTCCGGACTGGCGGGAGGATAACTGGAATCTGATCCTTGCAGAATTGACCTGCGGCCGGCTCGATCAGGTGCGTTCTGTTTCCGATCTGCTGAAACTTGACTGGGATGCGGTCACTGCAGCGGCGGTGCCCCATGAACAGACCGCTTTGCTCAACCGGCTTTATCCGGAGTATTTCATCACTCCGCGCGGATATAAAGTGCGGATAGATTATTCCGGAACAGTTCCTTCTGCCGCTGTGCGTATCCAGGAATTGTACGGTTTGAAAAAGCACCCGTCTATCGGCAGAAAGCAGATACCGCTCCGCCTTGAATTGCTGTCTCCTGCCGGAAGACCGGTCCAGGTGACGATGGATCTGCCGGGGTTCTGGACCGGTTCCTGGACTCTTGTCCGCAAAGATATGCGCGGCAGATATCCCAAACACAACTGGCCGGAGCATCCGGAGGATTTTTGTTGAAATGATTTTTTTCATACCATCATTAAATATAAAGGAGAATTAGAACATGAAACGTGACGTACTGGTAAATTATCTTGATTCGTATCTGAAGCTTGAGGATTTTCCCAAGGATTTTTCAAACAACGGTTTGCAAATCGAGGGCACCCCGGAGGTGACGAAAGCTGTCTTCGGTGTCGACTGCAGCCTGGAACTGTTCAAGGCTGCCGCAGCTGCCGGAGCGGACTTTGTGTTTGTCCATCACGGCTTGAGCTGGGGAGCTGAACCCAGACGTTTTACCGGAATGGTCGCAGAAAGAATGAGTACCCTGTTCAATGCCGGTATCAGTCTTTATGCCGCTCATCTGCCGCTGGATGCTCATCCGGAAGCCGGAAACAATGCACAGCTTGCTGATATGATCGGTTTGAAAGACCGGGTCCCGTTCTTCAAGTATAATGACTGTAATATCGGTTTTGCCGGAACTCTGAAAGATCCTGCTCCTGTGGAGGGGATCGCTGAATATCTCGGCAAAAAACTCAATGTGGATCCTTTGATTTATGGAGACGGAAGTGTGAAAGCTGCAAAAATTGCAGTGGTATCCGGGTGCGGAGGATCAGGAGCTTTGCAGGAAGCAGCTGCCGCAGGTTGCGATCTGCTGGTTACCGGTGAGTTTGAGCATGTCATGTACCATCCGCGCAAAGAACTCGGTGTGAATGTCATTGCTCTCGGACACTACGCAAGTGAGACCGTAGGTCCTTTCGCTCTTATGCAGCAGGTTCAGAAAGAATTCGGTCTGCCGGTGGAGTTCATTGACGTTCCGACCGGATTGTGAGCCGCATCTGCAAGGTGTTCAGAACGCAGCTGTGTGCTTTTTTACAACTCCGGCCGGGATGTCTGAAACGCAGGTCGTTCACTTGGTTCAGGAAAAACTGTCTTGCAAAAGTTTTGTATTTTGAAAAATTTTTTATGATTTCTTCAAAGTTTTCATTTGCAAATTTGCCAAAACAGGGTTATCTTTGATAACGTTGCGCTCCGGGCTGGAGCAGACAGGTTGTTAATAAGTTGTTAATAAGTTGTGAACAAAAAACGTTTTTTTTGTGTAACTCAATGAGTTTCCGCACAAAGAACGCAATTTACGATTTTGCGGTCAGAAAAAAGACGTTTTTATAGTACGGAAACGTTGTATTTGTGCTCAAAAATGCTGTTTATCAGAGACTTTGAGCAATAAGTGCAAAAAGGTGAAAACCCCGCTTCCGGATCGGCGTTTTGTTGTAAATAGTTGATATTGCGCCAGAGTGTAACAAATTGTTAATAACTTCAGAGGATTTTCCGGAATTTTCCGGTAACTGTACAAGTTGTCAAGGGGTGCGGCACAAAAAGCTTTATGCATGGAGTAAGATCCATGCATGCGGCGGAAAAGGGCGGTCTGTAACAGTTGTGAAAGACCTGTCCCTGATGATATGGTGGAATTCAACCGTATTTCAAGTTGACCGTTCCGGCAGTTTGCGCCGGGGATATGAGGAATACGGCAGGGGTTGTTTTTTTTGTTTGAAAAGATGAACTGTTTGGAATTTTAAGATTATGATGGATGTGACAGCAATATGGGCGGTTGCCTCGGATCGTTTGCGGCAGCTGAACCAGCCGTGCTATGAACAGTACATATGCCGGCTTGTGCCTTTGCGCTGTACTGATGACGTTTTGACTGTCGGTGTGCCCGATGATTTTTTCGGGGAGTTTGTGCGCAGTCAGTTTGATGATCTGATCCTCAAATCCCTTGAAAATATCAACGGCGCCAGTTTCCGTTATGAGTTTGAAGCTGGTCACGAGGCTCCTGTTCCGGAATCTGCTCCTGCACCTCAGGTTGCGGCGGTACGGAACGACAGTTCATCGCGTCAGCGTGTCGGCGATCCCGGCGGCTCTTCCATATCCGGAAACCGTCCGCGGATGAGCAGTTCATACGAACATACATTTGACAACTTTATCGTCGGCGAGGAAAACCGTATTGCCTTTGCCGCTGCCAAGACCGCTGCTGAAGAGCCGGGGCTTTACAACCCCCTCTACATCTATGGAGCCAACGGTATCGGCAAGACCCACCTGCTTCAGGCGGTGGCTTCCTATATGCGTCAGAAATCCGATAAGATCCGCATCCGCAGTACCACCTGTGATGAGATGCTCAATGATTTTTATGAGCTGCTCACCCAGCATAAGAGTCTGTCGGAATTCCGTTCTTCCATGCGTGATGTCGATGTTCTTCTGGTTGATGACGTTCACCGTCTTGCCAAAAAGCCGCAGATGCAGGAAGAGTTTTTCAATGTGTTCAATACTCTGTACCGCCAGAATAAGCAGATCATTCTGACCAGCGACCGTCAGCCGTGTGAGATCTCTGATATCGACAAGCGTCTTTCCACCAGATTCGAGTCGGGAATGATTTCCGAATTGAATATGCCGGAATACGAAGCACGTCTTACCATGCTGCGCATGTGGCGCAGTGAGGCTTTGACCAAGTCTCCGCTATCGGATGAATTTCTGGAGTTTCTCGCCCAGAATATTTCTTCAAGTGTCCGCCGTCTCAAGGGGGCATTTCTGCGTCTTACGACCTATGCTTCGCTCTCCGGAGCCGAACTTACAATTGCCCAGGCGGAAGATCTGCTGCATGCCCAGATCGAGCAGGAGATCGCGTCGCGCAATGTTTCTCCAGAGACCATCCAGCGTACGGTCGCGGCTCATTTCGGGATCACCATCGCCGATCTGCTCGGTGAAAAGCGGACTAAAAATATTGCAGAGCCCCGTATGGTTGCCATGTATCTCTGCCGGGAACTTACCAGTTGTTCCTCAAACGAGGTCGGGGCGGCATTCGGCAAGAACCATGCGACGATCCTGTATGCGGAAAAGAAAGTTCCGCAGCTGTGTGAAAAGAATGATGCTCTGCGCCGTGCTGTGACCCAGATCAAGCATCAGCTGCGCCGTTCGTAACAAAGCGGTGCAGGATCGTGTTTATTGATCGGATACCTGCATACTCTCCGGTGTTTTTTTCTGATGTACCCATCCCCATTGCGGAACGAGTGTTTCTTCTGCTTTGGGAGAACCGCTGCATGCGCGTTCCATGAGTATCCACGCAAGTTTTGCCACTTCAGCCGGAGAGTTTTTTATTTGAAGCGGATGCGGGACCGGAGTGTTTTCCGGTTCTCCGTCGCTTGCGATCATGATGTCGAACATCGGACGCAGAGAGAGTGAACGTAAAAATGAATAAAGCTGCTTAAGATGTTTCGATGCAGGACAGATGACTGCCTCCGGAACCGGATTTACTGTGAACATCTTACGCAGAGCTTCCTGAAATGCCTCACTGTCGTTCCCTGCAGGGCAAACATGATGGGGCCATGTTCTCAAGCCGTGTTCCGCCATCCAGCGGTAATAGGATTCCCTGCGGAGCAGAAACGTATAGTTTTCCCGCGTTTCGGTTTCCTGATGTATGTAACCTATTTTACGGCATCCGCGTCTGACAAGTTCATCCAGCTGCATATCGACCAGACGTTCTGAGTTTTTCACGGTGCCGCCGCTTACGGAATTGTATCGCGGCAGTATGGCGATGCACTTTTTTCCTGCTGATCTCAGCCTGAAGATCTCTTCCTCCGATCTTCCGGCTATGATGAACAGATTATCCGGACATTGGTTTTCATCAGGAACTGTTCCGTACTCAAGTTGGAGATTTATCTGTCTTTTTTCTGCTTCAGATGCCATGTTTTTTATCAGTTTGCTGAAGTATGGACTGTCGGCAAGGTGTTCTGCAATGTACACGTTGAACTGCCGGTCGGCAGATGCGGTTTTCACATACCCGCGGCGCGGCAGACATTTTATATGTCCGGCAGAAATTTCCTGCTTCAATACCTGCTCTGTGATTTGCCTTCCAACTCCGGTCACAGCCATGATCCGGCGGCGGGAAGGCAGAAATGCCCCTGGATTCAACTTTATCAGTTCCAGAGAGATATACTCTTTGACAAGCTGTTTTTTTATGTCAGTTTTTTTCATCATGCTTTTAATATAACGCCATTCAGATAAAATTCAATATCACTGGGCTGTTTTTTTATTGCATCTGGGCTGTTTTGTTTTTTTGACATTTTATTTGAAGATCCCTTTTTGGTTTGCGTGATGACAGGTGGTACATTATCAGTGTATCTACGAAAGGGATAAAAAATGAAACAAAATAATTACATTTCATTCCGGATGCCGTCAGATCGTTTTATTCATCTTTGCAGCAGCTGCATGCGTTCTGCCGGACAGGTGAAACATGGATATTTCACCCTTATCGAGCTTCTGGTGGTCACTTCACAACACTGCCGTCATTTTTTCAAACGCTTTATTTGTACGGATCAGTACGG
>JAZSGR010000025.1:0-9652 GCA_045532825.1 Victivallaceae bacterium
ATCTGCGCGGCGCACCATTTACCCATTACTCTCATAATTCTCATAACTCTCATTATTCTCATTTCATGCGCCGCCCCCACGGGCAGTCAGGCATGACCGGCTATACAAAACTTGCGCTGCTGTACCGTGTGGGGTAAATAATTATGCTGCTTTGCCTGTCTGGCAATAAGCCGGATAAGCCGGATAATTTGCGGGTAATTGCGAGGCTGTACCGTGTTGGTAAAACAAGCCCGGCTGCAAAAATTTTTATTTTTTGCAGCCGCTCAGGATCAGAATGATCCGGTCCCTGACCAGAGCAAGATCATCTATATGCTTATTCACGGTATCAGAAATCTCTTCGTAATTTTCTGCAAGAAATCTCAAAGCCGCGGCAAGCTCATTTATATCCGCAAGCGTGCGCTTGCCAAGCGAGATTTTAAGTCCCTTTTCCTTTTCCGCATCAGCGTCGGCAAAGTCGGCGAAACGCGCCAGCAGCTTGCCGTATGCACAGGAAACTCCCAGACAGTGACAGGTGAACTCCATGGAGATCTTCGATACCCAGAGCCGGTTCCAGCTTACCGCCAGAGTGTCCAGCAGATTGACCAGTGCCTGCTCCGGACGGCGGGAACAGCAGTCTTCTTCGTAATCCTGCTCCTCATCGTGCGCTGCAAGATAACTCCACGGACGGAACAACTCCGCACTTCCGGATGCCGCAGCAGGAACCAGACCCTGCGTTTCCGAAATCAGACCGGCAATGATCTCCTCCTCACCCGGAAGATCCAGACATGAGGCAAGCTCCGCAAAGTAACGGTTGATACGCCGTTCATCACTGCGTATCTCGTTTTCCCAGCGGAATTCATTCCAGTTGTGCTGATTGCGGAAACGGCTCATGATATTTTATCTGCTCCAGAGAGCCTCAAGATTGTACTTTTCACGGGTTTCCGGAGTCATCAGATGTACGATGACCGTACCGAAATCCAGCAGTGCCCAGCCGCACTCATTCGCACTTACTTCAGGACGGTGAAGCGTCTTTCTGCCCAGTTTCTCCAGCACCTCACGCTCGACAAAACCCACCAGCGCACGCAGCTGCGGCTCGGAGTTCGCCGTTCCGATAACAATGAAATCCGCAACACTTGAAACCTTGCCGACCGGAATGCATACCACATCATCAGCAAGTTTGTCTTCAGCACATCTGACACAGAACTCCGCAAGTTTTTCAGGATCGACCTTCGGCATAATTTTTCCGTCGCTCATAAAATCTCTCTTTCTATGGAGGCTGTTTCCATCTGCCTCCGCTTACCTGTTTAATAAAGACCGTGTTTTTTACAGTATTCAGAAATGATGACATCAGGTGTCTTTCTGTCATCATTATTAATATTACATGTTTCAGGTGATTTTACCATCGAATTTCTTATATTGGTGGAAGATATTTCAAAAAATCCTCCGTCAAGCACTCCTGAAAGCAGTTTTTCCGTCTCTTTTGCCCCCCAGTGCCGCCGGAGATCATCTGAAGAGATCTCCACTCCGCGCGGATAAGTGAGGATCAGATATTTTTCCGCCAGCTCCTCCGCTTTGTACCAGGTGTGCAGAGCAAGAAGCGAGTCGCCGCCTATCAGCAGTGCCGCCTGTTCATCATCCGGAAGCTCTTCTGCAAAATATTTCAATACTTCAAAAGTGTAGGATGGCTGAAGTTTCAAACGGTTTTCAATATCACTTGCCGCCATTCCCGGAACTTTGTTTATGAGCATCTCCACCATGGCAAGACGGTGTTCAAACGGAGCACTTTTCTTCCCCTGCTTGTGCGGCTGGCTCCACGACGGGACCCAGATCACTTTGGAACATCTGCCGGAGCGCAGCGCACCATGCGCCACCCCCAGATGTCCGCTGTGCGGAGGATCGAAACTGCCGCCGAAAAATGCGGTTATTTTACTCATATATCACTTTTTCCCTGCTTCAAGTATTATATCCGTGAGTATCTTCAGCCGCAGAAGCGGCGGATCACGGTAATCGATGACCGGCTGTCTGCCATCCGCAGTGCGGTATATGGTCCCGCCTGGATTATTCAGCGTGACTTTGCCGTTCAACACCAGAAGATTGGTATATCCGGAACGGGCAACGGCGATGCGCAGGCGGGTGTATGCCAGCAGATTTGCCGCCTCCTCCGGCAGCGGACCGAAACGGTCGGCAAGCTCTCCGGCAAAGTTATCCACAGCGGCAAAATCCTCCAGTGCGGCGAGCCTGCGGTAGACATCCAGCCGGAGCCGTTCACCGCCGATATATTTTTCCGCAAAGGATGAAACCAGTTCTTTTTTGTGATCCCCCTGCAAAGTGAAAGTGATGAAATCCACCGCTATTTCGGTTTCAGGCAGGATATCCACGGGTTTGCCCTTGAGCTTTGCCACCTCCTGCCTGAGCAGATGACAGTAGAGATCGAATCCGATCAGATTAAGATGTCCGGACTGCTCCACGCCGAGCAGATTGCCTGAACCGCGTATCTCAAGGTCGCGCAGCGCAAGCTGGAACCCCGCCCCCTGATGCGAACAGCGGCGGATGGCGGCAAGACGTTTGCGCGCATCACTGCTCACCAGCTGGCTCTTCGGCAGCAGCATATAGGCGTAAGCCTGATTTTTCCACCTGCCCACCCTGCCCCGCAGCTGATAAAGCTCCGCCAGTCCGAAGCGGTCGGCGCGGTCGATTATCATGGTATTGGCATTGGGAACATCAAGTCCGGACTCAATGATCGTACTGCAGACAAGCACATCGGTCCTGCGGTTGAGAAAACGGCTCATCGCCTCTTCAAGCTCCTTTTCCGGCATCTGACCGTGTGCGACACCGACCGAGGCTCCCGGCAGCATTTTACGCAGTTTTTCAGCACAGTCTTCAATGGTTTTCACCCGGTTGTGCAGATAATAAACCTGTCCGCCGCGGGCAAGCTCTGCGCTGACGGCATCGTAAACAAGTTTGTCGTCCTCCGGAGCAATAACTGTACGCACCGGCAGACGCAGTTTCGGCGCAGTGGATAATGTACTCAAATCACGCGCTCCGGCCATGGCAAGGTACAGCGTGCGGGGTATCGGAGTTGCGGACATCGCCAGCACATCCGCTTCGGCACGGAAACGGCGCAGACGCTCCTTGTGATTGACTCCGAACCGCTGTTCCTCGTCGATTATCACCAGTCCGAGATTTTTGTACTTGAGTCTTTCGGTGCAGAGCCGGTGGGTGCCGATGACGATGTCGATACCTCCGCTTTCGATCTGACTGATGACCCGGTTCTGTTCAGCCGCAGTACGCAGACGGCTCAATTCACCGATCGTCACCGGATATTTACCGAAACGCTTCATGAAACTCTGATAATGCTGCTGCACCAGCACCGTGGTGGGGGCGAGCACTGCCACCTGATAACCCGCCGCCACAGCATTGAACGCCGCACGCATGGCGATCTCGGTCTTACCGTATCCGACGTCACCGCACAGCAGACGGTCCATTGGACGGGTCGAAGCCATATCCCGGATGATCTCCTCCGTGGCACGTTTCTGATCGCGGGTATCCTCAAAGGGGAAATCCCGCAGAAAGTTTTTCATGGATGTGCTGCGCCGGAAGGATATTCCGGGAGCCGCCTGACGCATCGCCTGCATGCGCAGCATTTCGGCGGCGTATGAACGCACGCCCTGACGGGCTTCGGCCTTATCCTTATCCCAGCGTTTGCCGCCGAGCGTATGGAGCGGAACTTTGCCAACAGCACCGAGATAGCGGCTGAGTTTGTGCGCCTGGAGCAGCGGAACATAAAGCAGTCTGCCGTCACGGTATTCCACCACCAGCACCTCGCGCGAAATACCGTTGCTGGTGAGCGTTTTAAATCCTTTATATATACCGATGCCGTGATCGAGATGAACGGCGAAGTCGCCGGGTTCAAGATCGGCAAGGGAAAACTCCTCTTTCGGAGAAGGCGGCGGCAGTTCCTCTGCGGGTGTGATGACTTTTTCCGGTTCAGCGGCAGTGCTGCGGAATCCGGCAGCGGTAAGTTCGCTTTCGCTCACCGCCAGCAGATCCTGCTGCGGCAGGCGGAAGCCGGAAGAAATATCCAGAAAATCGAATTCGATCTTTTTCACCGGCAGTTTTTTAGTGCTGCACCACTTTTCCAGTTCGGGGATATCCTCTTCGTGTCCGGCAAACAGCACCACGGTACCGTTACGGTCCAAAGTGGCACGGATGTCATCAAACAGCATCGAGGCATTGAGTTCCTCCGCCTTCCGCCGCGCCTCCGGAGTATCGCTCATAGCGGTGCTGAAAAATACCGACGGCAGAATATCCGGTTCCTCTGAAACACAGCTGTCAACTGCTTCAGCAGCATCAAAGAAAACGGTGGAGCATCCCTTTTCTGCCTGTTCACGGAGCAGATCACGGAAACGCGTCACCGCTTCCGGCGGCAGATACTGCCCGACTTTTTCCAGACTTTCCGCCGGATGCACCGCAAGCAGATGCCATGGGCGGTTTTCAAAATAGGCAAACACATCGGAATCTGCCGCTCCGCCTGCGGTGATCCCGGCACGTCCGATGACCCGGTACTCCTGCGCCGGTCCGGTCGAACGCTGGGTCGCCGGATCGAAAAAACGCATGGTATCGACCGTATCGCCAAAAAACTCCACCCGGCACGGAACATCATGCGCCGGACTGAAAAGATCGATGATACCGCCGCGTTTGGCAAATTCGCCTGATACTGTCGCCTCATATTCATCATCGTAATCGAGCGCGACCAGTTTATCCAGCAGTTCAGCAGGTGAGATCTCCATGCCCGGTTTCAGCACCAGTGCGGACTCCCTGACCTCTCCGGGAGCCTGCGCCGGTCCGAGCAGGGAACTTATGCTGCCGGTCACCAGATCATATCCGCCGTTGAGCAGAGCATCCAGCGCACGGGCGCGGCGGCTCTCTCCACCGGGAAACAGCAGTTTTCCCCTGCCGCACTCAGGTACAGAAAGCATCCGGCAGCTGATACCGAGCTTTTCAGCAAACGCCTTCAGGGAATCAGATAACTGTTCCGCACCGGCAGAATCCGGCAATACGGCGGCAACGGTCCTGCCGGAACGCATACATTCGCGCAAAACCGGCAGAGCCAGCACCTGCAATTCACTGCCGGAACGGAAATTTTTACCGTTTTTCTGCTCCGACAGAAAAATTTTTGCTTTTTTTTGCCATTTTTTTGTCATAATGACTTGATTTTTTTTCCCATCCGCTTATAATGGCGGTAATGATTCATTTTTATATTAAGTGTTTCCGTGTAACGGATCATGACACCTGATATATTATAAACCGTTTCCGGCATTATTGCCAAGCGGAAAATGAAAAAAATGGATTTTTTCAACGTGGGGTAGAACATCGCAGTGAACAGAATGTTCAATTTTTGATGATTTTTTATTACAACGACCGGGTAAAACCTGTTCTCCGGCAGCATTGACGGAACAGATATATCCGGGGATATATTTAAGGGATTGTTTATTTATGAAAAAAAATGAGATCGACGGAGCTGATGAAGAAATGATCGTCCCGGCAGCCAAAAAGAAAGCTGCCTCCGGAAGAAAAACCAAAGCTGCCCCGGCAGAGGAAACTCCCGCACCGGAAGAAGCAGTCGATGAAGTTTCCCTCGAAGATGTGCATTCCCGCCGTTCTTTCAATGACATGGAGCCGTCACTTGCCGATCTTGCCGCTATCGAAGCGGATGATGACAGCGATGACTCCGATGACGATGACATCGCGGCGGACCCCACGCCTACGGTCAAACGGAAACTTGTCATCAAACGCGTGCAGGCTCCCCCGGTGAAATTCCAGCCCAAGGCGATGCCCGAAGAACAGGTTTCTCCGCGCGGACGCAGATCTGCTTCCGGTTCGACCGCACTGCGCACCAAGCAGGAAAAGGATTCAGCACGCAAAAACGCGCTTGACTCCAAACTTATCATCGGTACCAAAAACGATACCATGAAGGTCTATATGACCGAGATCGCCCGCATCCCGCTGGTGAACAAAAAGGAGGAAGCGGATCTCGCCGATGCCATCCACTGCGGTGATGAGGGACGGCACGAGGATGCCCGCACCACCCTTATCAAAGCCAACCTGCGTCTGGTGGTGAAGATCGCCCACGACTTCAAAGGTCTCGGACTGCCGCTGCTCGACCTCATCAGCGAAGGCAATATCGGTCTGATGCGCGCGGTGGAAAAATTCGATCCCGCCAAGGGCGCGAAGTTTTCCAGTTACGCCGCATGGTGGATCAAACAGTCGATGCGCCGCGCTCTTGCCAACCAGAGCCGCACCATCCGTATCCCGGTGCAGTCTGCGGGCAAGATCAACAAGATCAAAACCGTCCGCATGCGCCTGGTCGAAGAACTCGGACGTGATCCCTCTGATGCCGAGATCGCGGAAAAACTCGACTTCAGCGAACGCACCGTCGCCGGTCTGCGTATGGCTGACCTGCGCACGATCTCTCTCAATGACCCCATCCAGCAGGGTGAAGAGGGCGAATTTCAGGACATCATTCCCGACCGTCACGCCCAGACTCCGGATCAGATCATAGGAGACGTCGAATCCGTCTTCCGCCTCATGGTGCTGCTGGATAAACTTGAGGACCGCGAACGCAAGATCCTTGAAATGCGTTTCGGTCTGCGCGGCGGACGTCCGCTCACCCTTGAAGAGGTGAGCCAGCAGATCGGCCGTACCAGAGAACGTGTACGCCAGATCCAGAACCAGGCTCTGACCAAGCTCAAACAGCTGCTGGTCGATGAGTCCGGCTTCACCTATGAAAGCTGATGACAAGTGCTGACTGCGCAGCTGCTCATGTACCGCTTCCGCAGCGGAAAGTTTCAGATCCGGTTCGCTGGTACGGCGGAACCGGATCTTTTACTTCTTGCCGGACAGCTGATAAACTGTTTCAAATCGGCAGAAAAGCGCGGACTGTCACTGGCTCAGCTTGAAAGCGAATTATCCGTTTCCCGCCGGATGCATGATGCAAAAACAGCAGACGGTCTTGTCAAGCTGCTCTGTGACCGTACAGAGTTTTCCGCAGTTCAGGATATGGATCTTCCGCAGCTGCGCAAAAAGGTGTTTTCCGCCGTACCCGCCCTGCTTGCGGAATGCGGAGGAAATTTTGCCGTCTACCGCAGGAAGGCAGCGGAGACCGCCGGAGAAAACAACGATATTTACGGCGACCTGCCGGGTTTTGAAACGATCATAAAAGCCCCGCAGCTGTCTCCGGAAGAACTGCTTCAGCGGTACAACCTTGCTCTGGCACAGGGAATGTTTTTCCACGCTGAAAAAATGTCCGTGAAGGTATCTGATCCGGAACCTGCGGAGCTGCGCAGGATGTTGAAATATCTGAAATTTTTCCGTCTGCTCGGTGAGGTGAAAAAAGTCACACGCTCCGGGATAGAACTTGACATAAGCGGTCCGTATTCCCTGTTCGGACCGACCAGAAAGTACGCGCTCAATCTTGCAGTATTCTTCCCCGCTGTGGTGCGGCTGAAAAAGTGGAGCGTTTCAGCTGAACTTGATATCCGGGGCAGAAAAGGCATCCTCAAACTTAATGAGAGTTCCGGACTTGTTTCGCATTACCGGAATTTTTCCGCATACGTTCCGGAAGAGGTGAAAATGTTCCACCGGCTCTTCGGTGAGAGATCGGAAAACTGGAAGATCATCGGTGAAACTCCGGTATTGAATGACGGCAACCAGCAGTTCATCATTCCGGATATTTCTTTTATGGATCAGAACGGTGTCACCATCCATCTTGAACTCTTCCACCGTTGGCACAAACACCAGCTTCAGCAGAGACTGGAAACTCTGAAACACGGCAGACTGCCGCTTATCGCCGGTATCGACCGCAGTATAATGGATAATACTGAATTTGAAGAACTGCTGGCGGAAAATCCGGAACTGAAAGACCGGATATTCAGATTTTCAGACTTTCCCGGTGTGGAAAGAGTCCAGAAAATGCTCGACCGCCAGTTGTGAAAAACAGCTTACTTTCTGCGCATCATCACGGCGGCGATCACCGCCCACACCGCAAACATCACACAGCTGATGATAAAAACCTTGAACCAGCCGATGGTAAAAACCAGAGTCAATGCAAATGCGGTCCACAATCCCCCGCCCATTACCGGCTCGTGGATAAGCTGCTTGTAACCGAAGGAAGAAGCGGCGGACGTTCTGTTTTCAGGATCGACGGTACGCAGCAGCATAAGTCCGGTGGCAGTCACACCGGTCGCCTGACCGAATTCAGCGATCGCTTTCTCGAACCAGGCATCTTTCAGCAGCTTCGGAGCAACAAATATCACCACGGCGATACAGAACACCGCACCTGCTGAAATCAGTATCAGCAGCGGAAGGAAATTATCAGCGACCACCTTGAGCTGGATAGTTGCCACAGCCGCCACCACCAGATAATCCAGCGAGGCTCCGGAAAGCCGCTGCATCTGTTCCTTGTTCACCAGAGTTCCGATCTTCAGCTTATTGAGAAAAATCTGCAGCAGCACTCCGCCGATCATGCACAATGGGAAAAGCGGAAAACCGCTGAAAAGCCGGATCTTCGCTTCCGGGAAAAGCCGGATCTCACCGTATTGCAGTCCTTTCAGGACACCTAATCCGATAAGTATGGAAATGCCGATAAGCGCGACATGGAATGCCAGAGAATCAATGGAGTCACAGAAAACCGTCTGTAATCCGGCAGAAGGCCGCTGTTTATGATGATAAACTCCGATGCGCTCCATGTAACTGCGTTCATCAAAGGTGCGTATCTCGCTTACGTATCCTTTTTTCAAAGCCCAGTTTATCAGTACCATACCGGAGATAATACCGATCATCATGCCGGCAGTGGCAACGGTAAATCCGAGAGCGATGCCGTCTTCCCAATTGAAACTGCGGAACACATCAGAAACTCCGCCCACGGTGCCGTGCCCGCCCTGAAAACCGATCTCAAGAAGATTGCCGAATGCCGGATCGGTTTTAAAAACCGGCAGGAACAGAAATCCGGCAAGTCCGAGACCGATGACATACTGTCCCCACGCCAGAAGCTGTCCCATGCAGATCTGCGGAAAGGCGGTATTGAAAACCGTTTTCAATCTCGGAGTCACCGCTCCCAGAAACAGTGCTGCAAAGATGACATTTATCATAAATCCCGGCAGTTTTTTGATATTGCCGCTGATTTCAGGCGGGATATATTTACCGAAAACCGAAAAAATCACCAGTCCAATAATACCGCCGATAACGGAACTCGGCAGATAAAGCCGCTGAAACAGCGGTATGAATGTGCGCAGCACTTTACCCAGAACCAGCAGAACAGAAAGTGTACAAAATACGATTATAGCAGTCATAAGAGCTCCTTTGGTAAAAAACATTTCATTAATTTACACCTCATTGAGGTTTATTTCAAGACGCAACCGCTGAAAGACAGCAGTCAAAAAAAAATCGTCAGATTTGAAACAAAAGTGTATTTTTCAAAAGAAAAGTGTATTTATTTTTGTTAAAAAGCGTGCTAATGTATTGACAGATAACCAAAAGAACGTATTTTTTACCACATGGAAGTCTGCAAACAGGAGGTGTAAGATGACTTTTTATCGAACAGCGGGCTATGGAGGGCAGGAAGATAAAACCAGTCCTTATAATACTTGCGAAGCAAACGCTTCATGTACTGCAT
>JAZSGR010000045.1:0-41166 GCA_045532825.1 Victivallaceae bacterium
TTCTTGACCCTCCGCCGCCCTGCGGGCTATGGAGGGCAGGAAGATAAAACCAGTTCTTATAATACTTGCGAAGCAAACGCTTCATGTACTGCACATAACGCCGTTTTTGCGTCAGCAAAAACTTATTCGCTTTTCTTGAAAGGGGAATGGGGTTTGGGGAAAGGGGATTATCGAAGCCGACGGTCGGCCTTTTCCCGGGAAAAGAAGTTTTCCCCTTTCCCCAAGAACGCCTTTACCTTAATAGAGCTTCTTGTTGTCATCGCGATCATCGCGATCCTGGCTGCCATGCTGATGCCCGCTTTGCAGCAGGCACGTGAAGCCGGCAGAAGTGCTTCATGCCTGAACAATATGAAGCAGTTCGGTATATTTTGGAACATCTATGCAGACTCCTACAATGATTACCTGTTGAGCAGCAGCGGACTTCCTATCAGAAACATGAGGAATAATGCTGTTTATACTAATGGACAATGGTGTGAAACGGCTGCTTTCGGCAGCAATGCTCTGCTGGGAAGTTTCAAAACAGTAAAAAAGCAGATCGACGGTACTGTCAAGGATGCTTATTTCTACTCCACTCTAGTCTGCCCGTCTGATACTTTTCAGGGAACATATCATTTTAATGGTGATGCTATAGTTTTAAGCTATGCTTATAATAACTTTATCAACGCTATGGAAAAATATCCCTGGAGTCAGAAGGAGGGGGTCACTCTCCTTGCAAAACGCAGTGTCAGAAATTCCCGTCCAAGTAAATCCATTGTGCTCGGAGACCATTGGCGTGCCGGTACACGCAACACTTCCGATCAGATGGAAGAACGCAAAGCTTCCCATGTATTTACTTATTTTCAAACATACGCTGAAAGTCAAACTGATTTTTTCAATATCGGATCAATGGGGGCACACGGTCGAAATATGAATACGTTATATTATGACGGTCATGCAGCCGGCAGTGACCGCATCGGAGCCAAGAAGAATCTTTATAAATTTGTTATCCCGTGGTCGTGTACTGAATCTGAATATCAGGAATATACATATTGAGGAAAATAATCATGAATTTGAGAAACCAACTCTTTATCCCGGCGGTGCTTTCTGCATGCTGCGTGTTGTCTGCCGCTGATAAACTGCCGGAAACTCCGGTGGTGAAGGCCTGGAAAAAATCAAATACCGGCAAGGCTGCGGAAAAATTTGCTCCGGTAATCGGGGATAATTCCATTACTTTCGGAAATAAAACTCTCCGCATGGGGAGCGACGGCAAGTTGAGCTGCGTCGCCAGCGACGGTACCGTTCTGTTCAACGGCGGACATTATTTCTGGGTGATCGATAAAGGTACTCCGGTATGGGATTGGGCAGGACGCAATTTCGACCGGAAAAAATCCGGCTTGCGCCGGGAGGGCAGCAAATTCATCTATGAATTCTGGTACAAGCTCCGCGAACAGCCCTCCGCCTGTCTGTGGTCGAGGACCATTGAGGTCATGCCCGACGGCACTCTTGGCTTTACCGTAAAATTCAATTTTCCGGCAAAGACTGATACCTTTGAATTCAGAAGCCTTTCGGCAAGTTTCCTGCTTCCCTCCGTGCGCTGGAAGGGAACTTCTGCCGATCTGGGTAAAAAGCAGGTCGTTCTTGATGAAAAAGTCAACGTCTGGGAACGCAATCAGCGCACCTGGATATTCGGAAAAGATATGCCGGAACAGCAGTTTTCGGTTACTATACCTACCGGAAAAAACAGCACGATATGGCTGAAATACGAGAAGAACAGCAAAGAGTATTCCATCCACTTTGCCCGTCCGTCTTATCCTGGAGAGGAAGTCAAATTCACTCTTGATCTGCGTCAGGGGATCGCCGCCGCCGGAAATCTGCGCGGCGGTGTCGACTTCAAACAGCTGGAAAATCTGGAACTGCCGGATTTTTCCCGCAAAAACAAGCTGGAAAACTGTTCGTTTGAACGCGGTCTTGAAGGATGGCACTGGCCTTCTGCCATCATGTACTGCAATCAGGACAGACAGTGGGACTGGGAACCGTTCAGTATTGACCCGACCGAATCTTATGACGGAAAAAACTCCCTGAAATTCACAGCACGCAATGTCTACTCATTTACCAGCGGATATCCGCATATCGGTCCGACACAGGTCATTGCTGAACCCGGAACATACACGTTGAGTTTTTATGCAAAACGCAGCGCAAAAAAAAAATCGGAGCTGACCGTCTGGATCCCCGGATTTCATAACGGTACCGGTCCCATTGATAACGGCAAAGCGCACTGGAAATTCAACATTACTGAACAGTGGAAACGTTATTCTGTAAGTTTCCGCGTAAAGCAGGGCGAACCACTGCTGTATATAGCCTTTGTCCGGACTGACGGCGAGAGAGACGGTTTTGTCTGGCTGGATGCCGTTCAGCTGGAAAAAGGCGGCAAAGCAACTGCTTTTCAGGTTCCGCCCGCCGAAGGAGAACTTATAACCTCCCAGCCGGATAATTTCATCTCCTCCAAAGACCGCATCGACGGAAAACTGCGTATCACAACTGCCAGACCGGGAGCTTCCGGCAAAGTGCTGGTCACCGTGAAAAACTTTTTCGGTGAAGTGCTTCTGAACAAAACATATACTTTCCGTACCGGAAAAGACCGCAAGACGCAGATCGCTCTGCCGCTTGATGAACTGCCCGGACTCGGCGTTTTTGTCGTCAGAACTGAATATAAACTCGATAACGGTGAAACTTGTTATGACATGCGCCGTTATGCACAGATAGAATTTCAAACCCAAGACCGCCTGAACCGCAAAATGTTCAGTCTGGATTACTCCCATCCCGCTATGCGTTTTGATTTCCTCAAAATGCTCGACCGCTGGCGGAAACTCGGAGTCGGTTCCAAACACCATATTTTAAGCCGCAATGCCGGTGACTGGGCGATGTACAGAAAATACGGAGTTGAACCTTACAACTGCGGAATGCTTTCCTACACCCGCGGCTTCACCAATTTCTTTATCAAAGGAAAAGATTATCCCGGCTGGGTCTATGATATCAATGATAAAAACAATGATCTGCTGTTACGTGATTTCAAACTTGACGGCAACGGTACGATCACTCCGGAATATCTTGCAAAAGTAAAACAGGCATGCAAAACTGTTGCGAAGAGATATCCGCACGTCAAATGCTGGTATTTCGGCGGTGAGATCAGCTGCAAACTGCCCAACGACTGGTGGAAACGCGGAGCAAATCACCGGGAGGTGATCCGCATGGTCGTCCAGCTGCTCAAAGCCTGTGCTGAAGGTACCCGCGAAGGAAATCCCGATGCGAAGATCATTCAGGATTGTCCTGCCAATATGGCTCCCTGGGGCGGTATCGCTGAAACCGATCTGCTGCTTGAAGAGAGCAATAAAGCCGGGGTGAAATTTGATATGATCGCCATTCATCCCTACCGTTACAGTCCGGAAAATCCTGATCTTGACCGCGATACCGTGGATTTTTTCAAAATGCTGGAAAAACACGGTTACGGCAAGACAAAGATCCAGTGGTCAGAGGGCATGCACTGGGGACCGTTTGAGATCCCGCAGTGGGGAACCAAATGTTCTTCATGGGTGGAATATCCGACCGGATGGCGCGGCATGATCTCCTATGATATGGGCTGGACCGAAAAGAAAGCCGCATCATGGTACGCCCGTGCATGGCTGGTATCCCTCAAATACGCCGACCGGATAGTCGGATTTACCGCCGGTATGACCAAAAACAATTGTTACATGGATACCCGGCTTACTCCTTATGCCGCGCAGCTCATGGCAAACACACTCTGCTGTATACTCGGTGACGCTGTGTTCAAAAAAGATGTGCGTTTCGCTCCGGAAATGAGAACGTATATTTTTGAAGATGAGAAAAAGCGTCCGGTTGCGGCAGTCTGGTGCCACCAGGAAAAGGTGGATACCGGCGAGGCCGAAGCACCCATGGTATCTGCTGATTTCGGCGGAGCTCTTGAAGGAGTTTTCGACCTTATGAATTCTCCCAGAGCTTTCAAAAAGGGTAAAATGACCTTTCAGGTTTCCGGATTTCCGCTGTTTTTCCGCGGCAAACCGGGAACGCTCAATGAGATGATCCGTGCTTTTGAGAGTGCGCAGATCGTATCAGACGGGGCGGTCCTGCCGCTTGCCATCAGTCTGAATCCGGTGGATACCCTGAATGCAAAAGTGCAGATCCGCAATTTCATTTCCCGTGATTTCACCGGCAGTTTCAACGGCAGGACTCTTACAATTCCCGCTTCCGGCGAAAACAGTTTCACTGTGAAACTCAATACTCCGCTGCGCAGTGACAGGATCACCCGGCTTGATATTCCGCTTTCTGTCAGAAACAGCGCCGGGAAAAAGCTGGACCGCAACTTCAAACTTGATGCTTTCAGCGTGAAAAAGGTTGCAGATGATGCCACCATCGATACTGTTGACTGGAACCACCTTGCACAGGTGAAGATACCGCGCAGGATCGGGAAAACCGGAAACAGCGGTACTTTCCGCATGGGCTGGAACAATGCCGGTATATTTATTGAAACTGTTGTCAAAGATGACAAATTCCTGCACATCGAGTATCCGCAGCCGTCTGAACGCTGGAAGAATGACTGTCTGCAGATCTACTTCGACACCCTTGCCAATGCCCGTGCGCGGAATTTCAAGGGATACGATGAAGATGACTACGATTATGCCGTGTTCCCGGCTGCCGACGGCAAATCGGCACAGGTCTACCGTTTCCGTACGGTCGAATCGCAGCTCGGCCTTGCCACCCAGGCTCCGCCGGATAGAACCTTTGCTCCGGATATCCCCTGCCGCTTCAAAGCCGAAAACGGCAAACTGATATACCGGGTGTTCTTCCCCGCAAGGTATCTGCTGCCGATCCGCCTTCAGAAAAATTTTGTATTCGGTTTCGGCTTGTTTGCCGCAGATTCAGATGCTCCGCAGAAAGTCAACGGCTGTCTGACTGTTGATTACGATGCCAAAGGCTGCTTCAACCGTCCGCACACCTGGCCGGCTGCGGTGCTGACAGAGTAACACGGGAGTTTGCTATGAGCAGTGTTGTCAATTTTTTCGGACGTACACTTAACGGTTACAAAACCAATCTGCATTCGCACAGTAAAGTTTCTGACGGATATTACACTCCGCAGGAGCTGATAAAGATCTATGCCGATGCCGGTTACGATGCATTTGCTTTTGCCGATCATGACAAGGCAAATTTGGTCTCCACCTATGACGGACACGGAATGACTCTGCTTTCAGGCATTGAGATGCATCCCATGGGACCGCGCAATATCATCTGGCACATCCTCGCGATAGGTGTGCCGGAGGATTTCACCTTTGACGATTATTCCGTAAATCCGGCAGCGACCGGTCAGGATGCCGTCGATGCCGCGCTTGCCCACGGCGCCGCCGTGTTCTGCGCTCATCCCTACTGGTGCGGACTTACCATGCAGGAGGTCGCTTCTCTCAAAGGTATTCTCGGTATCGAAGTCTACAACACCTGCTGCCGCCGTACCGGCAGAGGATACAGCATGCAGACCTGGGATGAACTCCTTGATGCGGGGTTCAGATATAATGCTATCGCAGTGGATGATGTGCACAGCAATATACATCTGTTTATGGGATACACGGTCATTATTGCGGAGGATAACAAACCTGAAAGTCTGATCTCCGCTTTGAAGAACGGCAGTTTCTATGCCTCCCAGGGACCTGAATTCAAATCCATTACGGTGGAAAACAATGTGCTTAAAGCGGAGTTTTCTCCGGTGACGACTGCGATCGCCATGCTCCGGCCCTATCTCGGCAGATGTTTCGCAACTCCCAATGCAATGGGTCCCGGAGCAGATGCCAATGAAGTGACAAGTCTGGAACTTGATCTGTCACAATACAAAGATAACTTTGTCCGCATCCAGTTGTGCGATAAATACGGACGCATGGCATGGAGCAATCCGGTGTTTATTCCGTAGATCGATAAGAAATGAAAAATTTGTTTGACTGTTATTCCCGTTTACTCATAGATAACCACATCAGCGACATAAAAGACAGCTATATGCGCAAATTTTCCCCGGAGAAATATGTGCGTATGGTGAAAATGTCCGGTGTGGAGTCGGCTATGGTTTACGCCTGCTGCCACAACGGCAACTGTTATTATCCCACCCGGGCAGGGCACATGCACAAAAATCTGGACGGACGCGATATTTTCGGCGAAACGATCGGATTGCTGCGTAAAAACGGTATTGTTCCGGTAGCCTATTATACTGCGACTTTTCACAATGATTGTGCAAAAAGATTTCCCGGCAGCAGGATAATCGACAGTTCCGGAAATTCCAGCGATCAGCGTTATCATTTCACCTGTCCCAATCAGCGTGAAGCTGTGGAGTTCTACAAGGAACAGATACGTGAGATCGTACAGTACGATATCAGCGGAATATTCCTCGATATGAGCTTCTGGCCCTCGGTCTGTGTCTGTGATGCCTGCAGAAAAAAATCCGGAAAAGATTTTCCGGAAGTGATCGACTGGAGCGATCCGCAATGGGTGACATTCCAGCGGTTCCGGGAGAAGTCCATGAGCGATTTCGCTGCGGAATTGACTGCGACCGCCAAATCATGCAAGCCCGGGATTGCTGTTACCCACCAGTTTTCTCCGGTGCTCGGCGGATGGTATCTCGGACAATCATCCGGTATAGCAGAGGCATCGGATTATTCATCCGGCGATTTTTACGGAGGCAATCTGCAGCAGCGGTTCGGTGTCAAGGCATTCGACGCTTTTTCCCGTAAGAGACCTTTTGAATTTATGACCTCCCGCTGCGTGGATCTGCATGACCATACCTCATCCAAAGCTGAAGAGGAATTGTTTTTAAGTGCTCTTACCACGCTTGCCAACGGCGGAGCATATTTCTTCATTGATGCCATAAATCCTGACGGTTCGCTCAATGAAAAGTTTTACCGGCAGCTGCAGGAGCTGAATTGCAAACTTGAACCCTTCAAGCAGGCGGTTGCAAAATATAAATATACTCTTTATGCCGAAGTCGGACTGTATTTTTCCATCGAATGCTGTGTCGAACGGAATATCGACGGGCAGAAACTTGCTGATTTGAACAACGGCTGGGCAAGCAATATGCATGTCCGTAAAAACGCCGTTCTCGACGAAGCTCTCGGTACTGCCGGTGTTTTGAACAGTATGCATATCCCTTTTAAAATCGTGAAAAAAGGTGATGATCTTGAAAAATACAAGGTGGTCATCATCAATAATTGCGCTCATCTGACAACAGAAGAGTGTCAGACTTTGCGGAACTTTGCTGCTTCAGGCGGCGTTCTGATCGCCACCGGAGCAACGTCTCTGTATGATTTTTATGGCCATACTACCGGCAACTTTCAGCTTGCCGATGTGTTCGGAGTTGATTTCAGCGGCAAGTTCTCCGACAAAATAAATTATTCCGGTCCGGATCATGTGCTGGCCAAAACTCCGGCACCGCTGGCGGTTCCCCGTGCGGGAACGGAGGTGCGCGGTTTCTTGAGTATGCCGGATTTCCCGGCCCGGGATAAAGACCGTTTTGCCTCGATCCACTCCGATCCGCCGGGAGATATGACGGAGTATCCGGCATGGACCGTGAATGATTACGGCATGGGTAAGTGTGTCTGGATAGCTGCCTCTGTATTGATGCTCCGGCAGTACTCACAGCAGGAATTCGGCAAACAGATCTTTGCTGAATTTTTACCAACGGTACTTTCAGAACGCTGTGATCTGCATCCGGCAGCGGAGTTCACCATGCTGAAACCGGAAACTGGAAAATCACGCATATATGCAATAGTCAATCTTCAGAATGATTTTCCGGTCGTGCCTTTGCGGAATATTCATTTTGAATGCAAAGCTCCGGAGGATTTCAGACGTTTGATCCGGGTTTCGGATAACTCTGAAATAAAATTTGAACGCAGCGGAAAAAATATATCTTTCTGCATTCCGGAGCTTGGACACGCAGATTTTTTTCTGTTTGAAGCTGATGAGTAAGACGGCAAAGCTGTTCCTTACCGTTCATGCAGATATGAGTAGATCGACCGGCGCAGGAGATTACCGGAGTTTTCCTCCTTTATATCCTCCTGTGCCGGATTTTCTTTGACTGTCATATAAGATGTGCGGGAAACCGGCTGGTAATCTGTCCATTCGACCGGAACCGCATGAAACCTGCCGTCGCCTCCGTAGACGTTCACATGATCGAGCATCTGGATACCGCAGAAACCGTGAGCTTCGACTTCAACAGTTCCGCAGCCGGAGTCATCCCGGCTGACACAGCGGGCTTTCAGGATGTTTTGAGTTATGCAGTCCGGATGTTCAAATCTGCTGTCTCCGTAATAATTGGCAAGAGCTTCGTGTTCCCAGAAAGATGAGTGTGAGTCATCCGTTTTTCCGTATATCGCCCTTGTTGTCCTCGTCTGCTGATACAGCGGAATTATCAGCAGCGGTGCCAGCGCAAAGTAAACCGCTTTGAAAAACCTTTCGTTGTACCGTTGGAAATGATCCCGCATCGCCTGACAGTCATATCCGCGGTATTGTGCCGGATCATGGCTGAAACTTATCTGGTCCAGGTGTGCTGCTGTGATTATATTGATTTTGTTATCCTTGAAGAAACAGAAATCATCACCGAATCCGGTTTCGCGGTCATTGAGCAGATTTACCATCTGCTGCTGGGCGAGGGGAGTGAACAGCAGACGGAAACCCACCTCGTCATTGCGGTCCTTCGCATGGAAAAGCAGTTCGAATTCTTCATTGCTCATCATGGTGAAATCGGAATCATCGTCCAGATTTCTGGCGAATTTTTTCAGTTTGTTGAGCCGGTGTGCCCGCTTGACCGAGTTCCACAAACCGCCGCTTTCACCGGAAAGATCCGATGGCGTACGGGAGAAGTCAAGGTCCGGCGCCGCATCATTTCCGTAAATCAGCACTTTGTCATTGATATAGACCGGAACCGGTTTATCCACATACGCAGTAAGTGTCTGGGAACGGGTCACGGTACGGCGTCTGCCCTCGGAATCACGGATCGTTTCGGTCCAGAATATCTGAAGACTTCCGTAATAACGCTTTGTCTGCCACTCCTGACGGCGCAGTTCTGCAAACACAAACGGATTGTCATTTATAACTCCGCTGTGAGAGTGGACAACCGAATACGGCTGGTTGAAGGCATCTTCCCAGCCGAATGACTCTTTCAGATCGTGCAGCCGTGCTTCAGTAAAAAATTTATCGAACTGCAGACGCGGAACGGTTTTTTCAATGAGTTCAGCTGTTATGCTCCAGTCAAAAAGCGCATTGAGCGGAGCCATCTGTTCATAAGCTTGAGTTCTCTTTTCATTGATTTCATTTTCAAGCTCTTTTACTTTTTTATCGGCATCGCGGAATGCCGGCAGTATCCATTGAAAAAGCAGCAGAAGAAACGATACCGCTGTTACAGCTCCGCCTGTTATGATATGTATGCGGATCTCAGATATATCCGCGTTTTCACTTACCAATGCGTATATTACTGCAATGATCCCGGCTGCAGCGGCAAGACCGGCAAGAAAAGACAATGTCCCCCACATGGCGCGGCGGTTTTCTGTTTTTTCTTTTCTTACGGATAATTTTTTTATCGTTTCAACCAGCAGCCGGTTCGACTCCTCATCAATACCGGACAGCGTTTTGAGTTCTTCGAATTTTTCAGCGGTCAGCCCGGCAAATTTTTCGCGGAACTCGTCACGGTAACGTGACAGCGGCTCGTAGATATCCTCTCTCAAAAGAATACCTCACGCGCTTTTGCTTTTGTTTCGGCAGAAGCTGTGAAGGGGATCCTTGTGGTATATCCGGCTTTTGCCGCCACGATCATCCTGGTCGGCCAGGAGAAAAGATCGCTGTTCCACTGATTGACAGTGTCGTTGTAAAGTGCGCGTGCCGCAGTGATCTCTTTCTGCAGATAACTGTTCTGCTGCATCGCATCAGCGATCGCCGCATGAGCTTTGAGTTCCGGATAGGCTTCGACCTGCGGAAAAAGTCTTCCGAATGCTCCGTCGATCTCTCTTGCCACTGTGTTGCGGTCGGCATCGGGCAGGGCACCGCCGCGGAATGCCGCCACGGATTTCATGATATCCTTGTCAAGATCGATTGCTTTTGCCACTAGCGGTGCTACGTTCTGCAGGATCATCACCCGCTGTTCCAGATAATTATCTATCTGCGAAGCATCCGCCTGTATTTTCTGCTGAAGTTTGCGGAAATAATTGGCTGCTCCGATCTTCATGAAAAGAAAAATCACTCCGGGAATGATCCCGCACACCCAGAGCATGATCTCAAAAAGCGTTGAGCCGAATCCCACTTTGACCGGGAGCTGTTTTTCTATGACATTTATATCGCGTCCGTCAGAATTGACAGGACCGGTGAGCTCATCAAGTTCGTTAGCCATTGTTTTTCCTTTCAGCAAGGGTGAGTTTGATTGTTTCTGGAATACTGTATCACATACTTTGGATTTTTCAAGCCGGATTTGCAGATTTCAACCGGCAGAATGATGGATTTTACGATTTGCACTTGCCTATTTGCAAATGGCGGTGTATATTAATGGGATTATAAGTTATACTGAAGGATCCAGTTTTAATGATGTTCTTTTTTCAAGGAGGTTCAGCCCGCGTTACCAACGCGGGTGGCACTGAAGAGTGACGTTTTCTGCCGCATGCCGGCGGACTTCCGTTTTTCATCCGTAAAGTTATATCAAATGCAACAAGTTATTCAGGTAATATAAAATGTCAGAATTCAGTCTTGAAAGTATCCGTCACAGTGCCGCTCATGTAATGGCATCTGCAGTGAAGCAGCTTTATCCCGGTGCAAAGTTTGACATCGGACCCTCGACCGAGAACGGTTTCTACTATGATTTCGATATGGAACACCGTCTGGTCACCGAAGATCTCAAGCAGATCGAAAAAGCCATGAAAAAGATCATCGGCAGAAAGATCCCGTTTGAAAAGATCGAAGTCTCCCGTGAAGAGGCTGTCAAAATGCTCGAAGGTCAGACCTACAAACTTGAGCGTCTTGCCGATATTCCCGAGGGAGAGGCGATCACTTTCTACAAACACGGTGATTATTTTGATCTCTGCCGCGGCCCCCATGTGGAACATACCGGATGTATCGGCGCGGTCAAGCTGCTGAGTATCGCCGGAAGTTATTTCCGCGGAGATGAAAAAAATCCGATGCTCCAGCGTATCTACGGAACTGCATTTGCCAGTGAAGAGGATCTTCAAAACTATATCCGGCAGCAGGAAGAGGCGGCAAAACGCGATCACCGCAAGCTCGGAACTGAACTTGATCTTTTCGGATTTTCCGAATCAGTGGGGCCCGGACTGGTGCTCTGGCATCCCAAAGGCGCGCTCATCCGTCACCTGATCGAAACCTACTGGAAAGCCGAGCACTACAAGAACGGTTACGAATTGCTTTACACTCCGCATATCGGTCAGAGCAATCTCTGGGAAACCAGCGGTCACCTCGGATTCTATCGCGAAGGCATGTATTCCCCCATGGAGATCGATGAGAAGGATTATTACGTCAAACCGATGAACTGTCCTTTCCACATCGAGGTCTACCAGTCACGTCTGCGCAGTTACCGTGAACTGCCGCTGCGCTGGGCAGAGCTGGGAACGGTTTACCGCTACGAGAAATCCGGATCTCTCCACGGTCTGATGCGTGTGCGCGGATTTACCCAGGATGACTCCCACATCATCTGTACTCCTGAATCTATCGAAGATGAAATCGCAGAAGTCCTGCGTTTCAGTCTGCATATCAACCGTGCGTTCGGCTTCAAAGATATCAAGGCGTATCTTTCCACCCGTCCGGAAAAGGCGGTCGGTGAACCCGAACGCTGGGAGACTGCGATCGTTTCTCTGCGTAAAGCTGTGGAAAAATGCGGTCTTGAATGTGATGTCGATGAAGGCGGCGGCGCGTTCTACGGTCCCAAGATCGACCTCAAACTGCGTGATGCCATCGGCCGTGAATGGCAGACTACTACCATCCAGTTTGACTTCAATCTGCCGGAGCGTTTTGATATGACCTATATCGGAGAAGACGGTAAGAAACACCGTCCGTATATGGTCCACCGTGCGCTGCTCGGCAGTCTTGAGCGTTTCTTCGGAATTCTGGTCGAACACTACGCAGGAGCGTTCCCGCTGTGGCTGGCTCCTGAACAGGCGCGTATCCTGCCGGTTTCCGACAACCAGATCGAGTTCGCCAAAAAGTTCCGCGATGAACTGCGTGCCAGAGGCTTCCGTGTCGGAGTCGATTGTCAGGCTGCAAGTCTCGGTGCCAAGATCCGTTCCGCCCGTCAGGAGCGTGTTCCGTACCTGCTGGTCGTCGGCGAGAAAGAGGCGGCGGAGAACACTGTCGCGGTCAGAACCCGTCAGGAAGGCGAGATCGGAGCCATGAATCTTGAAAAACTTGCAGAAAAAATGCAAATCGAGGTTGACAATAAGGGACTTTAGTGATATCTTATAAATCAACTGAATCCCGGAAATACGGTGTTTCCGGGATGTCAGTTGTAACTGACGCTGACTGAGCCGGATTGCGGCAGGCGTAAAATTGGTTTTGAAGGGAGGGTACCGTCATAGCTAAGCTGTTGAAAGCCAATGACCGGACCATAACACTCACAGAAGTGCGTCTGATCGGTGCAGATGGGGAACAACTCGGAGTCGTTTCCTATGCACAGGCCCGCGACCTTGCAAGTGAGGCAGGGCTTGACCTCGTAATGGTTTCTGACCGTTCTGACCCGCCGGTGGTGCGGATCATGAATTTCGGTAAACTGCGTTATGAGCAGAAGAAAAACTTGAAGGCTCAACGCCGCAATACCGCGGCACAGAAGCTCAAAGAGGTGAAGTTTCACATTAACATTGACGATCACGATTACCAGACCAAGATCAAGAAATCGCTTGACTTCCTTGAAAAGAAGTTCCGTTTGAAGGTCACTCTGGCACTTCGCGGCCGTGAAATGGCGCATCAGGATATGGCGTTTGATCTTATCCGCAAAGTCATGGAGGAACTTGCTCCTTATGCCGATGCAGATGGTGCCCCGAATCTTCTCGGACGCAATATTTCAGTAACGTTTGCACCGAAATAAGTTCGGTGACGTCGGCCGCAGCCGGTAACAGCATTGACCGGCTCGGTTGTTAATATAAATCATCAAATCGATGAAAGGAAAAAACAATGCCGAAGTTGAAAACAAGAAAATGCGCGGCGAAACGTCTCAAAGAGACCGGAACCGGCAAATTCCGCCATCACAAGGCGGGAGCCCGTCACCTGAAATCGTCCAAAAATGCAAAGCGTCGTCGCCGTCTGCGTCAGGATGCAGCTGTGTCCCCCGCAGAACGCAGCCGTATCAAGGCAGCTTTGCCGTATGGTCTCTAATTAAGGAAGGAGTAGAAAAATGGCTAGAGTAACTTATGCAGTTCCTTCCCGTAAACGTCGCAAACGTTTGCTTGAGCAGGCTAAGGGTTTCTATGGCAACAGCAGCCGCAACCTCCGCAATGCATACGATGCAGTCGAGCGCGCACAGCGTCACGCCTACGTCGGCCGCAAGCAGAAGAAGCAGCAGTACCGCGCTCTCTGGATCGTGCGTATCAATGCCGCCTGCCGCGCACTGGATGTGAATTACAGCAGCTTCATGAACGGTCTCAAGAAAGCCAACATCGAGCTGAACCGCAAGGTTCTCGCTGATCTGGCAGTCCGCGAGCCCGCAGAGTTCAAGGCGCTGGTGGAAAAAGTCACCAAGGCTTAATTCGCCTCCCGTCCCTCCCGGCACTGTGCATCATTATATTGATGTTGTGCCGGGCAGGGGAGCTTGACAAACAGCTTGAAATTGGTTGACTTTTTACCGGTTTCAAGCTGTTGCGTTTTATTCAGGCGGTTTCAACAGTGCCGGCGGAGTTTTACGCCGTTACTTTTGAGGTCACTTATTTATGAAGCGCAAGATGCGCTTGCTTAACACAGGGTGTTTGACATGAATGATATAATTGCAGAAATCGATCGTGCGGCATGTGCGGCAGAGAGCCGTGCAGCCTCCGCTGCGACCGGAGCAGAAATCGAAGCCATCCGTATTGATTACCTTGGCAGAAATGGTTTGTTCCCTGCGCTTTCCCGCAGAATGGGGGAGATCCCGGCAGGGGAACGTAAAGAGACCGGTGTTGCTTTCAATACCGGCAGGACCCGTATCCAGGCAGCGATAGATGCTGCACAGAAGCGGCTTTCAGCAGGAAGTGAAAAACTTGATGCTATCGATCTTTCTTTGCCGGGACGCCGCAGCACTGCCGGCAGGATCCATCCCATAAGCCGCATGGCTGATGAATGTGCGGAGGTTTTCCGCAGAATGGGATTTGTCGCAGTTGATGGTCCGGAAATCGAAGACATATATCACAACTTTGATGCCCTCAACACTCCGATGGATCACCCCTCGCGTGACCCGCAGGATACCTTTTATTTCCCCGACGGCAGAATTCTGCGTTCCCAGACTTCTCCGGTGCAGATCCGGGTCATGGAGACCCATACTCCTCCGGTGCGCATCGTTGCTCCCGGACGTGTGTTCCGCCGCGATACTCCGGATGCCACTCACGGTATGAATTTTCACCAGATTGAAGGTCTGTATGTCGATAAAAACGTATCCATGGCAGACTTGAAGAGCGTTCTGCAGCGTTTTGCCTGTGAGATGTTCGGACCTGATGTGAAGATCCGTCTGCGTCCTCACTTCTTCCCCTTCACCGAACCCAGTGTCGAATATGATTTCAGTTGCGTGGTTTGCGGCGGTAAGGGATGTAATGTCTGTAAAAATTCCGGCTGGATCGAGATCGCAGGTGCCGGTATGGTGGATCCTGCGGTGTTCAAGGCTGTCGGTTATGATCCTGAAGTCTGGTCCGGATTTGCATTCGGTCTCGGTATTGAGCGTCTTGCCATGCTCAAGCACCGCATTCCGGATCTGCGTCTGCTGTATGAAAACGATATCCGCTTCCTCAAGCAGTTCTGATTTATAAAAAGGAGAGAGAAGCAAAATGAATATTTCCAGAAAATGGCTGTCTGATTACGTTGCTGTCAACTGTGATGATGCAACGCTCTGTCATAAACTTACCATGGCGGGTATCGAGGTCGAAAAAGTCGAAACGACCTCCACTGTTCCTGCCGGAGTCATCGCGGCAAAGATCATGTCGCGCGAAGTGCATCCCAATTCGGATCATCTTTCGGTCTGTCAGGTGTTTACCGGTAAAGAGACGATCCAGATCGTCTGCGGTGCTCCTAACTGCGATGCCGGAAAGATCGTGCCGCTGGCACAGATCGGAACGGTATTTTCAACTCCTGAAGGTGAGTTCAAGATCAAGAAATCCAAGCTGCGCGGTGTTGAATCCAACGGCATGATGTGCAGTGAAGTGGAACTCGGACTCGGAAATGACAATTCCGGTTTGATGATCCTTGATGAAAATATCGTTCCGGGAACTCCGTTTGAGGAGCTTTATCCCGGTGATACCTTTATGGAGCTTGAGGTCACGCCCAACCGTCCCGACTGGCTTTCTGTCTGGGGAATCGCCCGTGATGTTTCCTGCCTGCTGGGAACAGAGGCAAAATTGCCGGAGATCAGCATTGCAGAAAGCTCTGAAGCTCCCCGTGCGGATCTGGTAACTGTCGAAGCTGCGGACCTCTGTCACCGTTATATCGGCAGAGTCATCCGTGATGTGAAGGTCGGACCCAGTCCCGCCTGGCTGGTTGAAAGACTTGAAAGTGTCGGTCTGCGTTCGATCAACAATATCGTGGACGTCACCAACTTTGTTCTCATGGAGCTCGGTCAGCCGCTGCATGCGTTCGATCTTGACAAACTTGAAGAGGGACGTGTGGTTGTCCGCAGAGCTGCCGCCGGTGAGAAGATCGTTACCCTTGACGGCAGTGAGCTTGAACTTGATGAAAGCTGTCTGGTGATCGCCGATGCCGTAAAGCCGATGGCGCTTGCCGGTGTTATGGGCGGAGAATTTTCCGGAGTAAGTGAAGGCACCACCTCCATTCTGCTTGAAAGTGCGGTGTTCCAGCCCTCCAATATCCGTGCGACCAGCCGCAGACTCGGCATCAGCAGTGACTCCAGTTACCGTTTTGAACGCGGTGTCGACTATGATATGGCGGAAGTTGCCTCTATCCGTGCCGTTCAGCTTATCCTTGAAGTTGCAGGCGGCAGACTTGAGAGCAGTGCCCTTGATGTCAATACCGGACGTCCGCAGGAAGCGGTCATTCCCTGCAAATTTGAAAACATCCGCAGCCGTATCGGTTCCGGAGTGAGCAATGAACGTATCGAAGAGATCTTCAGAACTCTGCATCTTAAAGTCGATGATGTTACAAGTGATGGGTGTACCGTTACTGCTCCTTTATTCCGCCGCGATCTGCTGCGTGAAGCTGATCTTGTCGAAGAGGTCGCCCGTATCGACGGATTGGATCAGATACCGGAGATCCCGGTCGGCGGAAAATGCTGCCATCCGGTTTCCGAAGATGCCTGGATGCCGCTGCAGAAGCTGCGTCACCTGGCTGCCGGACTCGGATTTTATGAGTGTGTGCATTACAGTATCGGCAGTGTTGCCAATTTCCTGAGTGACAGCCGTTTTGAAGAAAATGATCTGGTGAAACTTGACAATCCGTTGAGTCCGGAAATGTCAGTTATGCGTCCCAGTCTGCTGGGCGGTCTGCTTGGTGCTGTCGAGCGCAATATTGCCCGCGGAAACAAAACTCTTGCTCTGTTCGAGCTTGACCGCTGTTTCTGTGCCAACGACAGCAAATTCCCGGAAGAGCGCAATGAACTTGCGTTTGTGCTTACCGGTCTGCGTCATCCGGAGCGTTTTTCAGCAGAACTCAAGGAAAATTATGATTTCTACGATTTGAAGGGTGCGTTGGAGTCTTTGTTTGAATTGCTCAATATCTCCAATTACCGTTTTGCCATGCTGGAAAACGACAGCCGTTTCCGTGCCGGACATGCATGTGCGGTGATGCTTGAAGGTAAAGTTGCCGGAGCATTCGGCGAATTGAATAAGTCGTTTACTTCAGGCTGGCGTACCACTTATCCGGTTTTTGCGGCGCAGATCGAAGTTGCTGCTCTGCTTCAGGCTGCATCCCGCGGTGTTGCAAAATATAAACCGGCAGCCCAGTATCCTGCCACTTCAAGAGATATTGCCTGTGTTGCTCCTGCCGGATTGAATTGGGGTGATGTGGTCGAATTTATCCGCCGCAAGAAGCTGCAGGATCTGGAATCCATCCGGCTGTTTGATATTTTCGAGGATGATGCGCTTAAAGCCAAACAGCAGAAGAGTCTTGCGTTTTCGCTCACCTTCCGCAACAGCGGACGCACCCTCAAAGATAACGAAGTCAATGCGGCAGTCGACAAGCTCCGCAATGCTCTTGCCAATGAACTCAAAGTTGAATTACGCTGAAAAATATAAGGAGTTTATAGATCATGATCGACAGAAATCCCGGAAATGTTTTTGAAGGAGTGCTGGATGCCAGCGGATTGAAAATCGGTATCGTTTGTGCCCGTTTCAATGATTTTTTTGTGAGCCGTCTGCTTTCCGGAGCGATGGATGCCATTGTCCGCCACGGCGGAGATGCTTCCAACGTGACCGTTGCTTATGTACCCGGATCCTATGAGATCCCCTTCGCTGTTAAAAAGATGCTTGCCACTAAAAAATTTGATGCAGTTTTTGCTCTGGGAGTGGTCATCCAAGGCGCGACTCCCCATGCCGGTTACATCAACAGTGAAGTTGCAAAATGTCTGGCGCAGCTCGGACTTGAATCCGGTATCCCGGTGACCTACGGAATGATCACAGCCGATAATCTGGATCAGGCGATCGAGCGCAGCGGAACCAAGGCCGGAAACAAGGGTGTCGATGCCGCATTGGCAGCTATTGAAATGGCAAATCTCAACAAAGCGATCAAATAAAGGTTTTTATGTCTGACAATAACAATGCCGCCGCAGCGGTCGTGAAACCGCACGGTAAACGTTTGGGCAGGGAACTTGCCATGTCGTTTCTGTTCAGCTGTGAAATGCGTTCAGAAACTCCCCGCGCAGAACTTTTTGAATCGTTTATGGAAACGGTCGCTCCGGAGTACTCCGATGTCGAAGCAAAAATCATGCGCCGTGCTGAAGAGTATGCGTCAAAACTTTATGTGACAGTTGCTCTCAACCGTGAGGCGATCGATGAGAAACTCGTTCCCCTGTGCAAAAACTGGGATTGGAATCGTGTTTCACTGGTCGATCGCAGCATCATGCGTGTCGCGGTTGCGGAAATGCTGCATTTTGAAGATGTGCCTCTGGTCGTGAGTATTGATGAAGCTGTTGAGATCGCCCGGGATTTTTCCGGAAGTGAAGCCGGCAGTTTTATCAACGGTGTACTCAATGCGGTGAAGGACAATGGGGATTTCCCCGGCAGACAGGTTCGTTGAGATCATTTCAGGATTATTGGGATATGGCATCGATTTTTTCCATATTCAAGCGTGGACTTGAAAAGAGTGCAACAAAGATCTCCAGAGCTGTTTCCGGTGTGTTTACCGGAATAAAGGCGCATGATGCTTCAAGTTTTGAAGATCTGGAAGCCATATTGGTTTCTGCTGATTTCGGAGTGAAAGCGGCAACAGAGATCGCCGCAAGTCTCAAAGATCGTTATGAGCGCGGAGTGATCTCAACTGATGCCGATCTGGTAGAGGCGGCAAAACAGGAAGTTACTGCCATTTTGAAACAGCATGAGCGGGACATAAATCTTGCTCCCGCCGGAAAGCCCACTGTGATTCTTTTTGTCGGAGTGAACGGCAGCGGCAAAACCACCACTATCGGGAAACTTGCCGCCCGTCTCAAAGGCGAAGGTAAAAAGGTCATACTTGCCGCCTGTGACACATTCCGTGCCGCAGCTGTGGAGCAGCTTCTGCTGTGGGGTGAGCGTACTGATACCCAGGTGATCTCATCACGTCACGGCGCGGATCCTGCGAGTGTAGCTTTTGATGCCACCCGGGCAGCACTTGCCCGCAATGCGGATTTTCTTCTCATTGATACCGCAGGAAGACAGCAGAATCAGAAGGATCTTATGGAAGAGCTTGCCAAGATCCGCCGTTCGGTTTCCAAGGTGTATCCAGATGCTCCGCACGAGGTCTGGCTCACTGTGGATTCCAGTCTCGGCGCAAATGTAGTCAATCAGGCGCGTGAATTTTCCAAAGCAGCCGGTGTCACCGGTCTGGTGCTCACCAAGCTGGATGGGACCGGACGCGGCGGAATGGCTGTTGCTCTGCACCGGGAATTTGAATTGCCCACGTTTTTTACCGGACTCGGAGAACAGCCGGATGAACTTCAGCCTTTTGATCCTGAACTTTATGCGGATGCGCTTTTTGCTCCGCGCGGGGAATGATATATGACTGGCTCTCCGGAGAGTAAATATATGCTTCATGCTCTGGAGCTGGCTCAACGCGCAAGGGGGATGACCAATCCCAACCCTATGGTCGGAGCAGTTCTGGTAAGAGGTGGAGTTATCATCGGTGAGGGGTATCATCACCGTGCCGGTTCTCCGCATGCAGAAGTCAACGCATTCAATGATGCTGAACAGCGTAATGAAAGTACAGAGGGCGCAGTTTTGTATGTTACACTTGAACCGTGTTCAAGTTACGGCAGAACTCCGCCATGCACGGAGCGTATCCTGCGTTCAGGAGTGAAAAAGGTCGTTATTGGATGCCTTGACCCCAATCCCAGACATAACGGCAAAGCCGTGGAGATCTTGAAAAATGCCGGGATCGAGGTGATTTGCAATGTCGAAGAAAAGGCATGTGCTGAACTTAACCGTGCTTTTTTCTGCTGGATACGGACCGGCAAACCTTTTGTGCTGCTGAAAATGGCATCCACGCTTGACGGCAAGACCGCCACACCGGAAGGAGATTCGTTCTGGGTGACCAATGAACTGTCAAGATCAAGGGTACAGGAGCTGCGGAGAATGTCGGATGCGATCATGGTAGGAGCTGAAACTCTGCGTAAGGATCATCCGTCACTGAATGTGCGTGAACCCGGAAACTGGCAGCGGCAGCCGCTGCGTATAGTGGCAAGCAGGAGTATGACTGAACAGGAGCTGTTTTCTTATTTTCCGGACCGGAATGCAGAACTTGCCGATCCGGAAAAAGAAGGTTGGGATAACTTTCTTCTCCGCCTCGGCAGCCGCAATATCATGATGCTTCTGCTTGAAGGTGGTTCGGAGCTTGCCGGTTCCGCCATTTCAGCCAATGCGGTGGATCAGGTCGAGTTCCATATCGCGCCAAAGATCCTCGGCGGCAGAAACAGCCGCACTGTGGTCGGCGGAAAAGATCCGGAAAAAATGCTGGATGCTTTCAAACTTGCCAATATCCGTGTTTGCCGGTACGGAGATGATATTGCTGTGACCGGTGATTTGAAAGAAGGTTGATTATGTTTACTGGATTAGTCCAACAGGTCGGAACATTGATTTCTGCGTCATCCGGACGTTTTGTGGTTCGTCCTGCGCGCAGAATAGAGGCTCCCGTTACGGGGGAAAGCATTGCTGTGAACGGCTGCTGTCTTACGCTTGAAAGGGTCAACAGTGCCGGTGAACTTGAGTTTCACACCCTCGCTGAAACGCTTAAACGCAGTAATCTGGGTACTCTTACTCCCGGCAGTCCGGTCAATCTTGAACGTGCGCTTGCTCTCGGCGACCGCCTGGGAGGACATCTGGTTCAGGGACATGTCGATACGGTTGCGGTGGTCGTTGAACAGAAAAAAAAGAGCGACGGTGATGTTGAGTTGAAGATCCGTATCCCCGAAGGGTTTGCGGTCGAACTGGTTGAAAAAGGCAGCATCACCATTGACGGAGTGTCTCTGACGGTTGCTGAACTTACAGAAGAGACATTTTCCGTGTGCCTTATACCGCAGACGCTTCAGGATACTGCACTTAAAACCAAAACAAGCGGAACTCTGGTAAATCTGGAAGGGGATATAATCGGGAAATACGTCCGCCGCTTTATGGAGATTTCCGGAAAAGGTTCGGCTGCGGAACCGTCTCAAAAGTCCGGTGTCACATACGAAAAACTGCGGGAGGCTGGTTTCCTATGAACCCGGTTTTCGGACTCGGAATAGCCAATGAGAAAAATTTTTCCCTGCTTCCGCAGGTTCTGCCGGAAAGTATCGGATTTCTGGAGATACCGGGCGATCTCCTTGAACTGCCGTCAGCTGTTCAGAAGCTGAAAAAACTTTCGCGCAGACAGCATACTGCGATCGTTGTCCGTCATCTTATTCCCGGGTATCTGGCAGAGGCTGTGCCGGAGTCACCGTTGAGGCTGAAAAATGAGTTCGATAACAAATTCCGTGCCCGCTGCAAAGCTGCGTCGGAGCTGGGATGCCGTGTGGTATCCATTGATTTTGATATTCCGCGTGCATTGGCGGATGCCGCCTATAATGTACAACTGGTACAATTACTGCTTTCGCTGGCCGGAACTCTGGAAGAATTGAAGTTGATAATGGCATTACCACTTCGTCTTCCCTGCAGTATCCCCGGAACTGCTGCAGCCTCTTTTCTTGCATTCAAGCACCGGTTGTTTTATCCCGGTTTCCGTTACCGTATAGATTTCCGTTACGAAGAGCAGGGCGCATTCGGAATGTTGGAAAACGATTTGAAAACTCTTTTTTTCGACCGCAATTTCTGGAGTCTTTCTTATCAGCCTGAAGCCGAAACTGTACTTTCAGCGGAGATACTCGAGCGTCTGCGTCCCGCATGGAAACCCAATGGAAGAACTCCGGTTTTTGTGTGTATCGATCCGGGAATGTGTCTGCCGGATGAGGAAATGATCCGGAAAGTCGATGTGCTGATCCGGGATTTCAAACAGGCGGAAGCGGAAAAACAATGACCAAAAAAGATGACAATGTTTCACTTTTGAAGCCTTCGCTTCTGATCGGTGCAGTAACGCTTGCAAGCAGACTTCTCGGATTGATCCGGGTGCGTCTGGAAGCAACTGTTCTGGGCGGCGGAGCTGTTGCCAGTGCGTGGCTTCTTGCATTTTCCATTCCCAATCTTTTCCGCCGTCTTCTTGGAGAGGGAGCTTTGGGAACTGCTCTTACTCCTCTGATCGCCGGAATCGAAAAAGAAAACGGTAAAATGCAGCTGAAAAAAGAGCTTGCAGTGGTCTTTGCCGTATTGAGCGCTGTTCTGGCTGGCATTGTGATCGCAGTGAGTGCCGGGGCATTGCTTTTGCGATATTGGGCTTCAGACCGGCAAATCGGATATTTCTGCAATCAACGTATGTATCTTGCTCTTCAACTGCTCCCGCTGCTTATGCCTTACGCATTTTTCATGTGTCTGGTCGGTGCGGCAACATCTGTTCTCAATTATGTCAGGATTTTTGTTCTGCCTGCCTGCGGAGCATTGCTGCTTAATATTTTTCTCATCAGCGGTCTCATCGCCGGATTGAAATTGAATATCTCCCTTGCTGAACTTCCGGCGTTTCTGCCGGTATTGAGCATATTGGTGCTGGTTTCAGGATTATGTCAGCTGATAATGACCGCACTGCTGTTGTTTTTCAGCGGGTATTTTCCGGTGATCGACTGGAAAACTGTCAGAAATTCCACTGTGATAAAAAAACTCTGGAAACTTTCTCTGCCCGGCATGATCGCTGCTTCGGTACTTCAGATAAGTTTTCTTATCGACCGGATGCTGGCGGCAAAGCTCAACGATCAGGCGATCCCGGCATTGGCTTTTGTTGACAGACTGATCGATCTGCCGATCGGACTTTTTGCTGTTTCGATGGGGGCGGTCCTGATGTCCTCCATGTCGCATGCGGCGGCGGATAATGATTTGGTCAAACTCAAAGAGCAGATGCTTTTCAGTCTGCGGCACGTTTATTTCGTATGTGTCCCGATGGGATTGAGTGTGATATTTTTTCATGTCCCATTGTTGAGAATGCTGTGTCTGGGCGGCAATTACACTGCTTCTGACCTGGATGCAGCCAGGATGGTTGCAGTGTTTTACGGAGCGGGGATCCCGTTTTTCTGTTCACTTAAAATCCTGCTGCCGGCATTCTATGCCAGAAAAGAGATGAAAAAGCCGCTTTTTGCCAGTATTTGTGCGATAAGTACCAATGTCATCCTCAATCTGCTGCTCATGAGTCCCATGAAACAGGGCGGGATAGCTTTGGCAACGACCATATCTTCAGTGCTGAACAATACGATACTGTTATTGTTTCTGCGGAAAGATGATCTTCTGCCTGATATGAAAATAATGCTGTTTACCGCAGTGCGTTCTGTCGTACTTTCTTTTGCTGTCATATTTTCATTGAAAACAGTTTATGATTTATTTGCATCCGTAACGCAGACAAACCGTCTGACGGATGCTGCGGCAACAGTGATGCTGTTTGCTTTTGCCGGAGTTTTATACATTGTATCGTCGCTGCTTTTCCGCGCTCCCGAGGTCAGGGAGCTGTTTGCGGTGGTGCTGCGCAGAAAAAAGTGAGGTTTTTATGTTTAAAAAATTGTTTTTGCCGGTCGGACTTCTTGCCAGTGTCGGAATATCTTTTCTGTTTCCGCAGCTGGGTACCGGGATCAAGCAGATCTGTGGAAGTTCGGTGTTTATTATCCTGATCTTTCTGGTTTGCGGTTATCAGACTGATTTCAGCAACACCAGATTCAACCGCAATTTTCTGCTGTCGTTTCTGGGATGCGGAATACTGTCACTTCTGGTCGCTCCGTGGTTCGGAGTGGCAGTGGCAAATATTTTCAGACTTGACAATCTTGCCATGACCGGTCTGGTGGTCATGACCTGTGTTCCCCCCACGCTTTCAAGCGGCATAGTTATGACCGAAACTGCAGAAGGCAATGTGGTTCTCGGTGTGATGATGACCGTATTTTACAATCTTATCGGAGTTGTCACCATGCCTCTCATACTTGCCTGGACTCTTGCGAACAAGTCTGATATAAACACTGATCCGCTTGGAATGTTCGTTCAGCTGCTGCTGCTGGTCGTTCTGCCGTTTGCTGCCGGTTTTGCAGCAAAGAAAATGCTTAAACGCAAACTTCCGGTACTGCTGGGATACATTCCGTCAGCCTGTGTGATAATCCTGGTATTGTCATTCTTTTCCGGAGCCAATGCACATTTCAAAGTTTATCCGGTCAGCGTTCTTCTGCTTGCCGCTGCGGCAGGACTCATCATGCGGGTCGGACTTATGCTGATACTCTGGTTCGGCGGTATCCTTATGAAAATGAACGAAGCCGACCGTAAAGCCGCGATATTCACAGCCGGATCAAAAACGCTTACCATTGCACTGACGTTGCTTGCTATTCTGAAGGTCGGAGACGGTCCTGCGATGATCCCCTGTATCGTGTTTTACTTTCTGCAGTCGCTTATCGATTCCACACTTGCCGCAAAAATGGGGATCTCGGCTGCAGGCTCTAAAGAACAGAAAAAAGCCTGACGGGACCGTAAGCTCCGGAAATCTGCCGCAGTATGGATTATTTCTGCAAAAGTGCAGTGCTGCGGCATGACAACTCCATGAACTTGCGTGACGTTTGTACCCGTCAGGCAAAAAAAGATTACTTCCTGCGCGGAAGGACTTTTGCTATTTTTTCATTGACTTTGATGTTATGAGTATCCAATCCCGGGGTTTGTCCATGCAGATCGAAATCGATATTGACATGCGGTCCGAACAGCAGACAGTGGGTGGAACCGCCGAAGTGGAACATTCCTGTCTGATCGCCTTTGTTGACATGCTGTCCGTCATAGACAGTGATCTCGCATGTTGAAACCTCCGCCATTCCGATCGCAACGAAGCACATCAGACCGATATCAGGATTATCCGCCTGGATATAAATGACTGCTCTCGTTGCAAGTTCAGAGATATATCCCTGGGAATCATTGGGTGCCAGCGGATCATAACCGACACTTCTTGCTTCCGAATAATACGTTCCCGGTATCACTGCGGTTTTTACGATTTTTCCGGAAACCGGGGCGTGCCAGCGGTGATAGCTCAACGCGCTCAGAAACGCCTGATAAACCGTCCCTCCGGCAAAGTGCGATGCCCGGGGATCGTTGTTGAGCATGAATTGCAGTGCATAAGGTTGTGCTTTGATCCAGAACTTGTCGCGCATTTTCACCTCGCGTGCGAGGGCAAAAGGAGCTGATTCGCAGGCGTTGACCACGATACTGTCATCATCCGGCGAGGCGACCGGACGGATACCGGGACGGAATTGACGGACAAAGAAATCATCCCAGGAATGAAAACCGTAATGCGGCTGCGACGGATCGCAGACAAATTCTTTTGTGAAATCCGGCATGGCTTTTTTTGCATCCTCGCCGAACCAGCCGCTGCGCGGATCGGCATTGAGGACATAAGTACTGTCGGATGATTTGAGAAAACGTCCCCATTGATCGAGGATCGCCTTTATATGACAGTTGACTTTGCTGTTGATAAATCCCGCCCAGCCGCCTTCGGTCGCCATTGACCAGTCGAGAATGGCATTGAACGGAAAACCGACAAAACCGGTTTCATCGTAATCCGGGGCATGAGTGAGGATCACGTTGAAAAGTTTTAACATATGCATGTAGTCGCGCACCTGCGGCAGTCCGTTGCTTGTGGTTTTTTTATTGCGCGGCACCTCATCGAACATCTGGGTGAAAAACATGTACGCTTTGGGATCGTTTTCGATGAAATGCTTCAGATTTTCGACTGCCGGCAGCAGCGGAGCATCACTTTTATCAGCTTTTGCCATGATTTTTTTCATCCATTCCGCAAGCGTTTTCTGATCGTGCGGCATCCAGCGTCCGGCAGAAAAAACGTGTTTGTGGTGTGTTGTCTTGTTTTCCATCTTTTTCTCTCCTCTTTTTGCGGTACAGCCGGCTGCCGCACCGTCTCTTCATCATCACCAATATATCGATTCAGGGAAAATCCAAGGGGATTTTTTGAAAATTGTTTGGAAAAGCTTGTGCAGCAAGCATAGATGCGATTGCAACCGGGAAAAAATGTGATATATTAATAAGCAATACTGTTTTTGTAAAAATACTCTTTGAAAGGAGACTTTATTATGGCTGTGCAGGAAGCTCTGCCGCGTGCTTATGAACCGGCTGATGTGGAAAAAAAATGGTTCCCGATATGGGAAAATAACGGAGATTTTCATGGTACCGCAGATTCGGAAAAACCTGCGTTTTCCATTGTGATACCGCCTCCCAACGTGACCGGCATCCTTACTCTCGGACACGTGCTCAACAATACTCTTCAGGATATCCTCTGCCGCCGTGCAAGAATGAAGGGATTTGAAGTATGCTGGTTCCCCGGTACCGACCATGCCGGTATCGCTACTGAATCCAAAGTGGTGAAGTTCCTCAAAGATACCGAAAACGTCACCCGTGATGAACTCGGACGCGAAGAGTTCATCAACCGTGTCTGGAAGTGGAAAAAGGAATACGGCGGCAAGATCATCCGTCAGCTCCGCACCCTCGGATGCTCCTGCGACTGGGAGCGTGAACGCTTCACTATGGATGACGGTCTCTCCGAAGCTGTGAAAAAGGTTTTCGTTGCTCTGTACGAAAAGGGATATATTTACCGCGGTCAGAGGATGATCAACTGGTGTCCTGTCGCCAAAAGCGCACTTTCTGATGAAGAGGTGATCTATCAGGATGTTCCGGGCAAGTTCTATTATTTCCGCTATCCTCTGGCGGAGGGCGACGGCTGCCTTATCGTTGCGACCACCCGTCCGGAAACCATGTTCGGAGATACTGCGGTTGCGGTGCATCCGGATGATGAACGCTACAACAAACTCATCGGCAAATTTGTCAAACTGCCGCTTACCGACCGTCTGATCCCGATTGTCGGCGATATGCACGCTGATCCCACCAAGGGTACCGGCTGTGTGAAGATCACTCCGGGACACGATCCCAACGACTTCGAAGTCGGCCGCCGTCACAATCTTGATGTCATCAATATCATGAACAACGACGGTACTCTCAATGATCTCTGTCCTGCTGAGTTTGTCGGACTTGACCGTTTTGTTGCCCGTGATCTCTGTGTCAAAATGCTCACGGAGCAGGGACTGGTCGAAAAGGTGGAAGACATCACCCACTCCGTCGGTTATTCAGAGCGCGGCGGTGTGCCGATCGAAACTCTGGTGAGCAGCCAGTGGTTCTGCAAAATGGATGAACTTGCCAGGCCCGCGATCGAAGCGGTGAAGTCCGGTAAGATCAAATTTTATCCCGAACGCTGGAGCAAGACCTATTTCCACTGGATGGAAAACATTCAGGACTGGTGCATCTCCCGTCAGCTCTGGTGGGGACACCGCATCCCTGCCTGGTACAATGATGAGAACGGTGAAGTCTACGTCGGTATGGAACCGCCCACCGCTCCCGGTAAATGGAGACAGGAGGAAGACGTTCTTGATACCTGGTTCAGCAGCTGGCTCTGGCCGTTTTCCATCATGGGATGGCCTGAAAAGACCAGAGAACTTGAAAAGTTTTATCCCACCAATGATCTGGTGACCGGTCCGGATATCATTTTCTTCTGGGTCGCACGTATGATCATGGCAGGTTGTGAGTTTGCCGGAAATATTCCGTTCAACAATGTTTACTTTACCAGTATCATCCGTGACGATAAGGGCAGAAAGCTCTCCAAGAGTCTTGGCAACTCTCCTGATCCGCTGGATGTGATCGCTGAATACGGTGCTGACGCACTGCGTTTTTCGATCGTCTACATCGCTCCTGTCGGTATGGATATACGTTACAACAACGAAAAGTGTGAGATCGGACGCAACTTTGCCAACAAGCTGTGGAACGCCTGCCGTTTCCGTCAGATGCAGGGTGAAGTTTCCGCAGATTTCAATACTCTGCCGGCAAATCTCTCCTGCGATGAAAAATGGATGATCGCCAAACTTGATGCGGCGGTAAGCTCGATTGAAGCAGAGTTTGAACGTTTCCGTTTCCACACTGCGGCGCATGCGCTGTATGAACTGGTGTGGTCCGATTTCTGCGACTGGTTCGTTGAGGCGGAAAAACTGCCGATGCGTGCCGGCGGAGAGGATAAGGAACGCGCTCTTGCGGTTTTGGATTACGCACTTTTCCGTATTCTCAAGCTGCTGCATCCCTTCATGCCGTTCATCACCGAGGAGCTTGCTCACCGCATGGGCTTTGTCGAAGAAGGCAAGTCGATCATGTACTGCTCCTGGCCGGTCTCCGATGCCGCTGCGAAATTTGATGCGGCGGAAACCGCTCTTACCGATGGAAAATTTGAACTGGTCCGTGTCGGACGTTTCCTGCGTTCCAGCTACAACATCGCCGACGGCAAAAAGCTCAATTTCCACGTCAAAGCGGCAGGAAAGGCTGAATTTGATTATCTGGTTTCCCAGAAAGACTCTCTCAAACTTCTGCTCAATGCTGAAGATATCGAGATCTCTCTTGATGCCTTTGACAGTGCTGCACACGGAGCCGCTCCGTCACAGCTCGGCACCATGGGGGTCATCAGTCTGCCGCTTGCCGGACTCATTGATGTCGATGCTGAACTTGCCCGTCTGGAAAAACAGCTCAAAGACATCAATAACTGGATCAACTCTGCCAGAGGCAAACTTTCCAATGAGCGTTTTGTGAAGAATGCTCCGCCGCAGGTGGTTGCTGATGCCAGAGCAAGTCTTGAAGATCTTGAAGCCAGAAAAGTACGCACAGAAGAACTCATCGCCTCGCTCAGAGGCTGATGGATAACAGAATATAACCGGAGAATATACAGTCATGGACAGTTTCAGAGAAAAAGCGATCGCCTCTATCGCCTCGGACAGGATCGGCGGACCGGTGGAATTTACCGGTCCATTGAGCGAATTGTTTGGAGCAGATGTTTTCAATAACAAGGCAATGCAGCAATATCTTGCCGCCCGCGCTCTGAAGCAATTCAATGCCTGTCTCTCTGAACGTACGCCGATCCCCCCTGAACTGGCAGAGGAGATCGCCGACGGCATGAAAGCCTGGGCGATCGACCGCGGGGCAACGCATTACTCCCACTGGTTTCTGCCGCTCACCGGCTCCAGTGCGGAAAAGCATGACTCTTTTGTAGAGCCTGACCGCAAGGGCGGTATGATCCTGAAGTTTTCCGGAAAAAATCTCATCGTCGGTGAGCCGGATGCTTCCAGTCTGCCCAACGGCGGATTGCGTTCCACGTTTGAAGCGCGCGGTTACACTGCCTGGGATCCCAGCAGTCCGGCATTCATCCGCCGGGGAAACAATACCGCCACGCTCTGCATACCGACGGTATTCTGTTCCTGCAACGGAGAAGTGCTTGATAAAAAGACTCCGCTTCTGCGTTCGATCCAGGCGGTTTCCGCCCAGGCGGAGCGTCTGGCTCGCTGTTTCGGGGTCGAAGGCAAAGCCGAGGTGACTCTCGGAGCTGAACAGGAATATTTTCTGGTCGATAAACGGCTTTACTTCTGCCGTCCCGACCTGGTGCAGACCGGCAGGACTCTGTTCGGTTCCCGTCCGCCCAAGCATCAGCAGCTTGGCGATCACTATTTCAGTACCATCAAGCCGCGTGTTCTCAACTTCATGGCGGAGGTCGATCACGAATTATGGCGTCTGGGCATCCCTGCCAAGACCCGTCATAACGAAACGGCTCCGGCGCAGTTTGAGCTTGCTCCGGTGTTTGAGGAACTCAATCTCGCCTGCGATCACAATATGCTCATCATGGAGATACTTCAGCAGGTGGCGGATCGTCACGGACTGGTCTGTCTGCTCCATGAGAAACCGTTTGCTTCGATCAACGGTTCAGGAAAGCACAACAACTGGTCAGTGAGTGTCGGCAAGGTAAATCTGCTCAATCAGGGCAGTGATCCGCAGCAGAATGCGCTGTTTCTGACCACCTTGTGTGCGGTCATTGAAGCGGTTTCGCTCCACGGGGATCTGCTGCGTGCATCGACTATCGGTGCCGGCAACGATCACCGTCTGGGGGCAGCCGAAGCTCCGCCTGCGATCATGTCGATCTTTCTCGGCGAACAGCTTTCCGGAGTGCTTGAGGCTCTGGAAACCGGGGATAAAAGCAAAAAAAGCGAAGCGCGCAAACTGCGTATCGGCGTTGACACTCTGCCGCAGCTTCCGGTGGACAGTACCGACCGCAACCGTACAAGTCCCTTTGCATTCACCGGAACCAAGTTTGAGTTCCGCGCTCCCGGAGCCAGCAGCAGCTGTGCAACTCCCAATACGGTCATCAACACTATCGTTGCGGAATCGTTTGACCGCATAGCCACGCTGCTTGAAAAGGCGGAGCCGAAAAACTTTAACGCTGTTCTTTCAAAAGTGCTGCATGACATTCTTAAAAAGCACAAGCGTGTACTTTTCAACGGCGACAACTACACTCTTGCCTGGGAGCAGGAGGCGGCAAGGCGCGGCCTGCCCAATTTGCGGACTACTCCGGAGGCTCTCTCTCCGCTGCTGGATGAAAAGAACATCGAGCTTTACGAAAAGTATAAAGTGTTTACCCGCAACGAGGTGCTTTCGCGTTACGAGGTGTTTTTGCGTGAGTACAAAAGAAAGATCCATATCGAAGGCGAACTTTCTTTGAGTCTTGCCCGCACGGTGATCTATCCTGCGGTGATGGAGGAGCTGAACAAACTTTCGGTGACACTTACCAACTATACTGCGCTGAAACTTACTATCGCTGCCGGAAATGCCCGTAAGATGATCGATGCATTGTCTCCGAAACTTGCAGCAATGCTGGAAGAGTGCGATCATCTTGAGTCAGCTCTTGCCGGGGATGATCCGGTTCCGGTGATCGAAGCCATGAACAACATGCGTAAAGAGGCTGATGCTCTTGAGCTGCTGGTCGATGACCGTTTGTGGCCGCTGCCCAAATACCGTGAACTGCTGTTTATCTACTGATGAGGTCGATAGTGGAAATGGAATATATTCAGGCATCACCGTTCAGCAGAGAACAGTGTGATTGTGTACCGATGCTTGCGGTATGTTTTGATGAGTTTGTGGAGTTCCGCAAGCGTTACGGAGAACGTTTCCCTTTTGCGGAAGAATCCTTCATTGCCCGTACCGCAGATGCCGTTGCCGGACACACCGGTGTGATGCCGGTGCAGGTCTGTGCAGGGGAGGGGAAGGTTCTTAAACTTGGCGGAATAGCATCCGTTGCGGTGCATCCTGATTTCCGCCGCCGCGGTATTGCTGCCGATCTTTGCAATATGGCTGCGGAATGGGCAGAAAACAGCGGTTACGATATGCTGCCGCTTTATACCGGACTGAACCGGGTATATGGATCCTGCGGCTGGCAGAATTACAAAATGCAGTCGGTCACGCTGGTAAATAAGTCTCCGGTCGAAAGAAAAGGCAGAAGCGGAGCTGAACTTACTGCTGAAGAAAAAGAGATCATCATTTCCTGCTATGAAGAAATGCCGGAGTTTCCCGGTAAAGTCATCCGCACAAAAGATACATATTTCCACAGTTGGGAAAGGATGTTCAACGAAACATTTTTCACCTGGTACGTTGATGACGACGGTTATGCTCTTGAGTATGCAGGATTTGTTGCCGAGGGAACGTCTGCATCTTTGTGCAGCGGCATGAAACAGGCATTTCTTTCTCCGGAAGACGCATTGGTTGAAAAGCTGCTTGCCTGCGGCTGGTGCATTGAAAAACATAATGATAATGCTCCTGCATGCTGGAACGGTGAAAATGTGATGATCCGTCCCTGTGCAGGAAAAAAGCTGCCGTCAAACATTTTCTTTTCACTTGCCGATAAGTTCTGAGACAGTTTCAAAGTGCCTCAAAAGTTTCAAAGCAGATGTATCTTTGATTTTTTTATTATAGTCCCATTTTTTGTGAAAGTTGTTCAAACTGCGGTGGCGCATCGCGGGCAATCTCGAGCCTTGCGCCTGTGTCGGCTTGGTCGTGTACAAAGTATTTTTTGGGGGAGGCATTTATGACAGATCTTGATTTTCTTCTTTCTGTCACCGGACGCATTTATGAAAGCGATCACTGGTATTCATACGACAGCATGTTTGAGACGGCGCGCCGTGTGGAGAATATCATGCGTTCCATCGGTATGACCGAAGTAAAGACTCTGCGTTTTCCCTCTGATGGTGTGACGGACCACGGCGGCTGGATCATGCCGCCGGGATGGAATCCGCAAAGCGCAGAACTGGAACTTATACTTCCCGGCGGGGAAAAAGAGGTCATATGCAGTTATTTGCAGACTCCCTGCAGCCTTATGCTGTACAGCCGTTCCAATGATGTGACGGCGGAGCTTGCTTTGCCGGATGATCCGTGCCTTGAAGGAAAACTTGTGCTGGTAACAGACCATGAAGTATCCATGCCCGAAAATATGGGGTACTTTTCCAGAGGTGCCGCGGGCGTGCTCTGTTCCGGGCTTCAGGATGAGTTTGTCGGGAAAATTGGGCAGGAGCATCTGCAGGATGCCTGCAAGTGGTACAATTACGCGATACCGTTCTGGCCCGTGGAGGGAGCACCCTTTGGTTTTTCGCTCTCACCGCGTCAGGGAGAACGGCTCCGGACTCTGCTGAAAAATTCCGGCAGGGTGCTGATGCATGCGCGGATCGAGGCGGAAGTAAAGCCGGGAGAAATCCCTCTTGTCACCGGATTTCTGCCGGGGGAAACCTGCGAAGAAATCCTCATGACCGGACACCTTTTTGAGCAAGGTGCCAACGATAATGCCTCCGGAGTGGCTGAAGCTCTGGCAGTCGCCCGTTCCCTTGCCGGCAGGAAACACAAACGTGGACTGCGTCTGATGTTCACCCATGAAGTCAAAAGCCTGCAGGCTTATCTTGCCGCAGTTCCGGATCAGCCGCCGTTTGTTGCCGGACTCAATGCCGATATGGTGGCGGTCTCGCAGAACAGACATGCTTTCATCGGTCCCAGTTCTGCTCCGTACCCCAATTACGCTTCTGCCGTGCTTGCTCATTTTCTGGTCCGGCACGGCTGTACTTTCAGCATGTCGGATACCGGAGGCATGGACACTATGCATAATGATCCGTTCCTGAAAGCCGCAATGGTGTATATGGAGTTTCTGGATGATCCCGATTATCACAAATCCACCGATTCGATGGAACGGCTTGATCCGTCTTTCTTCCTGCGTACTTATGAGATCTCGCGGGAATTCGTCGCTTTTCTCCTTGATGCGGGCAAAAAAGAGGCATTGCTGGCGGCGCAGTTCATTCTGGATCACGAGTTTCTGCAACCGCATCCCAAAAACGAATTGCCCTCTTTTGCGCGTGATGTGCTTCTCCGGCGGATCGACTCTGTGCTTGAGCTTGTTCCTCCTGAAGAAAAAGCGGAACTTTCCGCTGCGCTGGAACCATTCCGCATAAAAGCGGCACAGCTCTATGCTGTCCCGGATCCTGTTCAGAAACTTCCGGAAATTCCTGCTGATATTGCATCGGAACTCGCAGCGACTGTGCCGGTGAAAAACTTCCGTGGTCTTTTTTCGTTTGAGAAGTACTGGTTCCGTAAAGAAGAGTTTCCCGACATTGCCTCCGAAATCAACGGCTGGCATGCCGGGGCATGGATCGAACTTGCCTTCATGTGGGCTGACGGTTCCCGGAATGCTCTTGAAATATGGCAGCTGCTGGCGAAATACGGAAGAATAGTGGAGCCGGAGCTTTTTTACAACATGATGAAGTTCATGCTTCATGAGGGATTTCTTGTTCTCCGGTAAGATCCCGGGAACGTACTGTTTTCATATCCACTCCGGATGCGGCATTGATCGCTGACGTTTCAGGCTTGATCGTTTTAGACTGACCGTATCCGTCAAGGTAAGTGCATACTGCTTTGAAAAAATGAGTCTACGTTGATTTTTTTGAAAAAATTTTTGTTTCGGCTCTTGTATTTTTATTTTTACTGTGCTATGTTAGTAACAGTTGAGGGTTTTAATAACTGTTTTTTTGCCGATTTTTCCGCTTTCGTTTTACATCGGCAAAAAAATTTTACAGCTTTAGTCCAACGTTGGACTGAAAGTGGAGCTCATGATGAAAAAAGTTACGATACGCGATATAGCAGAGCGTTGCGGAGTTACTCCGACGGTGGTATCTGCGGTACTGAACGGTTCCGGCAGACGCAGCCGTTGTTCGGAGGAAAAACAGGCTCTCATTCTGAAAACGGCGGAAGAACTCAATTACCGTCCGAATATCTTTGCCCGCAGCATGGTTACCAACCGTGTTCCGGTCGTACTGCTGATGTTCCACCGTGGAACTGAAGATATTGCTTACGGCAGTCAGTACTTTGCGGAATCCGTAGCCGGAGCTTCCGCAGTACTCAATAAATGCGGACTGGAAACGATCGTTGTATTTTTCCGCACACCTGAAGAACAGGTGGCGCGCCTCAATGATCTGATCAGAAAAGGTATCGTAGGCGGAGTCATCAGCCATATCGCACAGAATGCCAACCGTGAGTTCATCGAATTGCTTCATGCGAACAACATTCCCCATATACTTGACGGAGAGCCGGAGATCCCGGCGGTTGCCGTAATGCCGCAGGCAACTTCCGGGGTCAGTGATTTTTACGAGGAAGTACGGCAGCATTACAGTGCAAAAAAGATTTTTATCCATCAGGCTGAAGGCGGCAGAGATGTGCTCTTTCCGTATTATGATATCCCGGGTTACAGCCGTTTTCATTATGAGACGATCACGCCCGTTCCGGAGCTGACCGGAGATCCGGAAAATATGATAATAAGTCTGGGATACGATTTTTATAATCATTTAAGCCGCCGTATGAATATCGCTTCTCCGCTGGTGATCGAGCGTCAGGAGTTTGAATTTATGATCCCTGATCCGGTTCCGAGAATCATCCATTACGGTGTTTCAAACTATATTGCCGATGCCGCTGAAATTCTGGCGAAGTGGCAGGTCGACGGAGTCGAACCGGAGTATAAGATACATTATATTCCGTCAAGTAAATATGCAGAACTTAAATGGGGATCGATATGAAAGTCACTCACACCGGTAAAACTGTTGATTTTACTCATTATGCTCCGCTTGCAGTCGGCAATGGATCGCTGTCTCTGCTGGTCGATGAGTACGGCAGTGCCAGAGACAGGAAATTCTGTGCCAACAAGTTCAAAGGCGGCATCTGGATCGCAGGCGTCAGATATGACAAGCTGCTTTTTCCGCTGGTTCCGTTTGGTGAATTCCGTGATTCCTGCGTGGAAAACGACACGTTGACGGAGTGGAGTCAGACGTTTGACATCACCGGAGCCTGTGTCGAAAACATCTGCAGTTACAGCAGCGGAAATAAGCTGCTTACCAGAGTGTGGACCCCGACCGGACATGATTTGATAATCATTGAAAAAGAAATACTCGAAGAGGGAACTTCTCCGGTTGCAGAAATTTATTCATTTGCTCCGCCGCGGACCGTGCTTGATTTTATTGATGAAAAGACCACTGCGTTTGAGATCGATACATTCACCCCGGTAACGGGAGAGATCTCATTTTTCACTGTTGAGGGAGAGGCGGATTTTACCAGAAATAAAGAGACTGTTTCCGGAGTCATGAAGTCTCGCCGGGTGGTTTTTGTGCTTGCTTTTGATGTCAAGGCAAAGGAATATGCCCTGTCGCATACGTTTGAAAGTTTGAAAAAAGAGCATGAAGCCGACTGGCAGAGCTTCTGGGAGGAATCGGCGGTTCCCCGTGATCTTCCTGAAAGACTGGAACTTGCCGCGAGAACCTCAGAATATCATTTGAGGATATCCTCCACCAACTGGTCGATCCCCACCGGCATTTATCCGACCCACTGGGATGGAAAGTATTTCGGATTTGATGTGTATTTTGCTGTGATGGGGCTGCTCCGTTCCGGACACACGCAAGTTGCCGCCAAGGTGCCGCGTCATTATTTCAATCTGCTTGATACGGCATTGCGCCGCAACTACCGTTATTTCGGTGTAAGCGGCAGTGCCGCCCGCTACTACTGGGTCGGACTGGAACTGCCGGTACAGGCGGAGGGGACCGGCGGCGGATTCTGGCTGGAGCATGTTTTCCACATGACTCATATCGGACTGGTGGCTGAAGCGTGTGCCACCGCTCTCAATGATCCGGAATATACCCGCAATATCGCGTATCCGGTCATGCGCGGCTGTGCGGAGTTTTTCCGTCTGCATCAGGTTTATGATCTTGACGGCAAACGTTATATCATCGGCAAATGCACCGATCTTGAGCGTTTGGGGGCAGGGCGGGAAAATCCCTTCATGACCTCCTGCGGAGCCATTGCACTTTTCCGCAAAACGGCGGATATGGCGGAGAAACTCGGATGTGATGCCGAACTTGCCGTCGAATGGCGCAAAATGGCAGACGGTTTGCTTTTGACACTGCCGCACAACGGGGAAAATTATCTGCCTTATCCCGGCTGTCCTGATCCGAGCATTGCTCTTTTCAGCGGACTTTATCCTTATGAGGTGCTTGATCCGTCAGACACCAGGCTGCAGAAAGGAATCGACTGGTTCTGCCGTAATGAGCGTAAATTCGGAAACATGTATCCCACCGGAAACGCTCTCTGCATCTGGTATGCCGGCTGGAAAGCTCTCACGCTTCTGCGGCAGGGAAAGAAAGATGAGGCGAAAGCTATTGTGAATTATATGGCAGAAAGCACCGGTCAGTTCGGCGAGGTGTTTGAGATCTATGAGACCTGCGATCACCCCTGGTTCACCACGGCAGAGGGAATATATCTGCAGAGTCTCTGTGAATGTTTTGCTGAAGAAAAATAATCAATTCACCCATTTTCAAATAAAACCAAAGGAGGTATCGAAAATGAACGGAATGATGAAAAATATCTGCCCCGCCAGCTGGCGGGTGAAGCACAGGTGCTTCACCCTTATTGAACTTCTGGTCGTTATAGCGATCATTGCTATACTTGCAGCGATGCTGATGCCGGCATTGCAGAAAGCGAGGGAGCGCGCCTACTCATCCTCCTGTTTCAATAATTTGAAATCTATCGGTTCAGCCTGTCAGTTTTATTCAGCAGATAATAATGACTGGATCATTCCCGGTGGACAGACGTATGTTCAGCTGTGGGTTTACAATATTGCCTACGGATATCGTGTAAGCGGTACAGCAACCAATACCAATCCTTACGGTTTGAAATATGATGGTAATTACCAATGGAGTTCACCGAACTGGGTTATTCCCAGCCCGGGTAACACATTTGATTGTCCGGCAAATCCTGTTCCTTTTCATGAGGACGGCACTACCGGTTACCGGGTAAGTCAGTATGCCATCAATTTCTTTTTAAGCGGACTTCCCAATGAAGAGTCTTTTTATGCAAAGACCAGTGCTGCATCAGTTCCTTCAAAAGCGATCCTTGTCGGCGACAGTGATCGTTACAGTTCTACTGTCACGGTGAACTGGCCCCAGTTTTTCCGTTTCACCCATGGCGGCGGAGCTTATCAGAACGGCAAGAAAGATGATGCAGTGATTTCTCCGGCAGCCGTTGCGAATTTTGTTTTTGTTGATGGACATACCGGAACCAGAAGTTACGGTCATATGACTGGCGTACCTGCCGGAGACAAAGGCGGGTTCAGTATAGCTGACGGTCAATTCGGATTGTTGGAAGGTATCAATGTCAGGGCTTTGAGAAAGTGGCCGTTTAATTGAGGAAGACAGGTATGAAAAAATTACTTTTGTTTGCATCGGTTCTTTGCAGTTTTATTCTTGCAGCCGGAAATCAAGTCAAAATCATCGATCTGTCATGGAGCAATCCGACAGTTCAGTTTCTGCAGAAACATCTGGCGGATATGGAGAGAGATTCACCGGGAGACGGCGTTTGTATCCGCATTTACGGTGATCGTGTAAATCATAAGGGCAGACAGTATTATGCAAAAGACTGTGTGTGGACCACTGCAAAGCTGGAATTCAAACATTTTGAAAAAGATATCGAAAGTTTGAAAAAACTTCCGTTTAAAAAGTTTACGGACAACTTTTTCTGGCTCACCACCTATTATTACGATCTTGATTGGTATAACGATGCTGACTGGGAACAGTCAACTGCCAATTTCGGTGTGGCTGCCAAAGTATGCCGTGCTGCCGGACTTAAAGGAATCTGGTTTGATATAGAGGAATACGGAAAACGTTTCCTTGATTACTGGAAGTTCAAAAATACAGATGTCGATTTCAAAACCACCAGTCAGATCGCTTACAAGCGCGGTCAGCAGTGGGGACGTGAGGTGTTTCGCAATTATCCGGAAATCACTCTTTTCATGCCTTACATGTTTTCCCTTACGGACAGGCATCTCGGTATCCCTTTTATCAATGGCATAATAAATGTCATGCCGCCAACAGCAAAGATCATTGAAGGGTATGAACTTAATTGTTATCACGCCGGAAAGCCGGAGGATTATATAAAAATATCCAATATGTTTTACCGCAATGCCGATTTGAAAGCCACTCCGGAAAACCGGGCAAAATATCTCAATCAGGTGGAGTTTGCTCCGGGATACTACCTTGACGGTATTTTCCGTGACCGGCAGGATTATTTTAAAAATATCAATAAACAGTATGGCGGTGCGTGCAACTTTATGCGTCTTACTCTTGCAGGTGCATTGGAACAGGCGAAAAGTTACATTTGGATGTATGGTGAATGCGGATGCTGGTGGAAGAATTCTTCTCATCCCAAAGCTAAGAAAACATGGGAAGAGCAGGTGCCGGGGATAACTCAGGCTATACGCGAAAGTGTTTCTGATAAACTGGTTTTCAAAAAAGACAATTTGCTGAAAAATCCTGAACTCAAGGATGGTTCCGGTTGGTATGCATGGCAGTTCGGCTGTGAAAACAAAAAAAATAAAGTTCCGGGAACTGTCACTCTGGGTAATGGCAAAGCCGTTTTGAAAAATGTCCTGTGGGGATGTATTTCTCAAGGCGGTATAAAGGTGAATCCTGGTGAATATTACCGTTTGCAGTTCCGTGGAGCCAACCGTTCAAATGGCACGGCATATTGTCAGGTGGCATTCAAAGACAAAAAAGGCAACTGGTTGAATGGTGTTTATTTTTACAGCGTTCCGCTGCCTGCTACCGGAAAATTTGAAAACGTGAGCAAATTGATCACGGTTCCTTCTGAAGCTGCCTCTATGACTGTTCAGCTCAGCGCCAAAGATCAGGGCAGAAACGATGCCGGTGAAATCATATACACAGGTGCTCAAATCACCAGACTGCCGGTCAACTATTAAAATACAGGTAAATCAAAAAAAATGAAAAAATTACTGTTGTTTGCATCCGTTTTGTGCGGCTTGACAGTTTCCGCCGGAAATCAAGTCAAGGTCATTGATCTTTCGTGGAGCAACCCCACTGTAGATTTTCTGCAGAGAAATCTTGCCGCGATGGAGAAAGACTCTCCGCTGGATGGTCTCTGCATACGTGTACGCGGTGACCGGGTCACGAGAAACGGCAGAAAGTATTTTGCCGCCGATTGTGCATGGACCAACAAAAAACTTGAATTCAAAGATTTCGCAAAAGACGTGGCGGCATTGAAAAAAATTCCGTTCAAAAAGTTTACCGATAACTTTTATTATTCGACCACCTATTACTATGAGCTGGACTGGCACGATGATGCCGGATGGAAGACTGCAACGGATAATTTCGGCGTCATTGCCAGAGTCTGCCGCGAAGCAGGATTGAAAGGTATTCTCTTTGATCTTGAGGAATACCGCAAAGAGTTCTGGGATTACTGGAAATTTATCAATCCGGCAAAAGATTATAAAACTACTGCCGCGACGGTTTACAAACGCGGTCAGCAGTGGGGAAAAGCGGTTTTCGGCAATTATCCGGAAATCACTCTTTTCATGCCCTATATGTTCTCCATGTACGGCAGAAGTCTCGGAGCTTATTTCATTAACGGTATCATAAGTGTCATGCCCCCTGCTGCAAGGATCATCGAGGGATACGAGCCTGACAGTTATGACGCTAAAAAGCCGGAGGATTACCGCACCATTGCCGCCAAATTCTACAAAAACGCCAAGCGCTGTTCATCTCCTGAAAACCGGGCAAAATATATGACGCAGGTCGAGCTTGCTCCCGGATTCTACATGGATGCCATCATCAAAAAGAAAAAATTCGAAGAGCTTAAAAAGCAGTGCGGCGGAGTGAATAATTTTATGCGCCGCAATATTGCCGGAGCGTTGGAAGAAACCCGCAGTTATATCTGGCTCTACAGTGAAGCCGGCTGCTGGTGGAAGAAATCTGTTCATCCGCAGGCGAAAAAGACCTGGGACGAGATGGCTCCGGGGATCGGTAAAACGATCCGTGAAAACGTTTCACCTGTGATCGTTGCAAGCAGTGAAAATCTGTTGAAAGATCCTGACATGAAGGGCAATGGCGGCTGGAATCCCTGGCAGCTTGAGAATAAGAAAAAGGGCTATCATACCGGAACGATAAAGATCGGCGGCGGCAAAGCGGTATTTAAAAATGTCCAGCGCGGATGCATTGCCCAGACGGTCAACGTCAAGCCGGGGGATTACTACCGTTTCCAGTTCCGTGGAGTCAACAGTTCCAGGGGATCTGCCGGAGGTTCGATCGCGTTCCGCGATAAGGACGGCAAATGGCTGGATGTTATCTACAACTATCCGGTGCCGATGCCGGACACCGGAAAATTTGAAAATGTGAGTCATCTGGTAACAGTTCCGCCCGGGGCTTATAAGATGTCGGTGCAGCTTTCCGGCAGTAACCAGGGCGTGGGTGATACCGGAGAGGTGGTGTTTACCGGGGCGCAGCTGATAAAATACTGAAAATAAAAAAATAAAAATTTTTGCCACCGGGTGCTACCCGGACGTGATCAAACGGCGGAACATAAGCTCTGCGTACAACGCAGAGTGCTATCTGCATCGCTGGCGTAAGACAGCGATACCTTTCACCGGGAGCGAAGTCAAAAAACAGCAGCGAAAGCGTTGCTGTTTTTTTACATTTGAGCGTACGGTGCTTTGACGGTGGTGCAGCGCAAGTTTTGTATAGCCGGTCATGCCTGACACCTCGTGGGGGCGGCGGCCGGTTGCCGGCAGCATCATAACGCCGCCTTGCCCTGCGGGGAGGCGGCGGAAAAGCGGTCATACCTTGCCGGTATTGCAGTGCGCCGCGCTTTTTTGCCGTCAGGGTACTGACCGCGCGCATTTTCACCCACACGGCTAATTTCGGCGGCGCAGAGATCTCATAAATCTCATAGTTCCCATTATTCCCATAACTCTCATCAAACCGCCGCCCCG
>JAZSGR010000074.1:0-7257 GCA_045532825.1 Victivallaceae bacterium
AGGAGAGAGGGGTGCGGGGAGAGAGGAAAAACCTCTTTTCCCGGGAAAAGAAGTTTTTCCTCTCTCCCCGCCGCCCATTTCACCCTTATCGAGCTTCTGGTGGTGATTGCGATCATTGCGATACTGGCGGCGATGCTGTTGCCGGCTTTACAGCAGGCGCGTAATTCGGCACAGGGGGCGGCGTGCAGGAACAATCTCAAGCAGATCGGAATTGCATTGGATTCATACTGCGGTGATTTCGATGATTATTATCCGAACCGCTATCCCAATGTTGTCAACGGAATGGCAAAATATGTTGAAGGACTTCTGGTTCAGTTGAAATATCTGCCGGGAACGACGATCAGTCCTGCCAACAATAAAGAGAGTCTCACGGCGTGGAGCGGTGTCCTGGGCTGTCCTCTGCAGCGGCTTGCCCACAACTGGGGTTTGAAAGACAAAACTTACGGGTTCAACGACGCAGTATTCAAGTACAATAATTCTATATATCAGAATGTCAAGCGCAATCAGATAACCAACCGCATCTGCGGTCTGGTCATGGACGGCAACTGGACAGGAACCTCATTCAGTGGAGAAGTCAAATCCAGCGGCAAACAGCCTGAACATATCCATAACAAAAACTTCAATGTTCTCTATGCAAACGGTTCAGTCAACGCCACTTCGATTACTGCAGTAGGAGCGGTTGTTTTTGCTTTAAAATAAAGTTGAGGATGTATAATAATGAAAAAGTCGTGTGTTATGTTTATTTCGGCTCTGTCGCTTGCCGTATTTGCGCAGAGTCTGTATCAAACCGGTTTTGAATCAGACGGTGAACCATTCGGCAACTGGAAAGCAGGTAAAACAGTTACCAGAGGCGGAGCCACCACCATGAAAGCCTATTCCGGAAAAAATTCAATGTCTCCCGGTTACGGCAACGGCAGATACGGTGCCGGGAAAAGTTTTGATTTTGAACAGCCGCTTCAGGCTGAAAAATTATGGATCTCCTACCGGCAGTATGTTGACAAACCGGTGAACTATGCCGCTTATCTGAATGTCTGCGGCAAGGGCGGCAGGAACGATAAAGTCCGGATCATCAACAGTATCGTTACCGGCAATTCACTCCGTCTCGGTTTTCCGCAACGCGGATACCGCACTGCACCTTTGAGCGCGAAATGGCACAGACATGAATACCTGCTTGATTTCAAAAAACAGACGTTCAACGTCTATCTGGATGGCAAACTTATTGCAGCTGATATCAAATTTGAACATAAAGCAAGAGGATCCGCGGAGGATATCACTAATATCAACCAGCTTACCCTCGGCGGCAACGGTTCCAGAACTGATGCCACTTTCTACGATGATTTTTACATCGGCACGGAGCGCGCTCCGGAAAAACTCGGCGGACGCATGGAAAAAGTAAGCGGTAAAGTTGACACAAGAGTTTACATGCAGATCGGTAAAGTAAGCGGTGCTTCTCCGGTACTTGACGGTAAACTTGATGATAAGTGCTGGGCAAATGCTGCGGTATTTTCGCCGATGGTGAAAAATAATCATCATAAAAGCAGCAATCATACGCAGGCGTATGCTGCGTATGATGAAAAAAATCTGTATATCGCAGTCAAAGCCATGGATGAAGATCTTGATCCGGTGAAAAATCAGCTTGACCAGATCATCAAAGGCAGGACCGGTGCCAATGCCCGCGCCTGGACGGCGGATTCCATAGAGCTGTTCATCGCTCCTGAACAGAGTTCTCCGGATAAATATTTTCATTTCTGTTTCAACCTTGCAGGCGGATATGATGCTTTACACCCGCAGAAATCCAACAAATGGCAGTCAGGAGTGAAGTCTGCGGCACAGATCAATGACCATTTCTGGGGAATGGAGATCATCATCCCGCTTAAAGATCTCGGTATATCAGGAACACTTGCCGGAAAACGCTGGTTCTTCAACCTCTGCCGCAATAAACAAGGCGGAAACAAAGAAGGTGCAGTCTGGTCACCCACCAACGCTTCTTATCACAGTTACGGCAAATTCGGCGAAATCGGATTTGTTGAACATGCTCCGCGTATCGAACTTGCGGAAAAAGCTGTTTCGACCGGCAAAGAGGGAAGCAATGATCTGCACTTCAAAATCACCGCAGATAAAGATCAGCAGCTTGTTTTCCGCAACTACGTGAGTTACAAAGGCGCAGATACTGTGGCGGGTGAGAACACGGTTCAGGTCAAAGCCGGCAAAACTGCTGAAATCCAAAACAGCTATTTCGTTTCCGCCGGAACTCCGGCAAGAAAAAGCAGTGAAAGTTTCTCCTGTCATTACGAAATACGCGACGGCAGCGGAAAACTCATCCAGCGTTCCGCTTCTGCGGTTTTTCCGCTTGAGCGTTATGCTCCGCTCAAAAGCAAATTCATGTGTACGACCAGCAATATCATTTTCAAATACTTTGAAAATCTCTACATCAATCAGGGAGCAGTACGTCCCATGCTGCTGATGCTCCAGGCGGATCCCAAAATCCTGCCGGGAATAAAATCGGTCAATATGCAGATCGAAATGCCGGAATATATTTCCATCCTCGCTCTTGATGCCAAAGATAAAAAGTCCTGCATCCCCTCGAACATCAAAGAAAAAATCATCAGCAGAAACGGCAAAAAGTACCGTATAATAAACATGGATATCGACCGTAAATATCTGTACGGCTTCAATGAGATCGGACTCGGCAAAGGGCAGAGCCGCTATAATAACTGGACTTTGTTCACCTTTGACTGCGCCAAAAATGCGCCGACCGGCAGCGGGGAAAAAATCACTTATTCCATCAGTGCTGCGGTCAACGGCAAAACTTACCGCAGTCATGACAGCACTCTTGAACTGCACATTCTGCCGCAGATCAAAGGTGCCAAAATTCCGTCTTCGTATATGCTGCTTCTCGATCCGTTTCCGCAGTTCAGGATACTTAACTGTATGAGTCATCAGGAACGTGAGAGATTTCTGGCAGATTTTGCCGGAGCCGGTATCAACAGTACCGGTTTCAATGAGAAGACCATGGAAAAAGATCTGTTCAGACTGTTCCGCAAATATGGTTTTTCCGTGCGTACCGGTATTCCGGTCAACAAGGCGGCGAATTACATGTCGCACGCATTCCCGGGCGCAAAAGAATATCTGAAAAAACATCCGGAATACCGTGCGGTCGACCGCTCCGGAAAGATCCACGATGACGGAATTTGTTTTGAATTCATCATTCAGAAAAACAGTCCGTATGACAGAGAGATGCTTGCATGGATAACTCCGCTTGCCGGAAAATTTGCCGGTCTTGACTGGGATTATGAAGTCCCCCCCGCCCGCGCTGACAGTTACTGTTTCTGCGAACGCTGTCTTGCCGCATTCGTCAGATACGCCGGTCTGAAAGCACCGGTGACAAGAGACGAAGCCGCGACCGGATATCAGAAACAGTGGATAGAGTTCCAGGCAAAAAGAGTGGCGGCGATCTGCGGAAAACTCTATGCCGCAGTCAAGAAAGCCAATCCGGCATGCGAATTGGGATTCTATTCCGGATATCACAGCGTCAATACGCTGAATGCATATTCTGTCGATTGGCGGTATTACGGTCCATTCATCGACCGTGCCATTGCCGGATACGGACGTCCGCTTCAGGCGGTAAAAGATACCAAAGCGGCTGTCGGAAACAAAAAATTGACTCTGGGACTGCTCATGCTGGTATGGCACGGTACCCAGTATGATTACAGCCAGTTCAAAAACAGTCTGTGGCGCCGTCTTACAGACTCCGACGGCGGCGTATTGTTCTTTGCCGATATGCAGATCGACGGACGTTTTCTGGATGCAGTCGGCAGAGCTTCGCGGGTCATCAAAGATAATTTTGAGTTCTTCAACAATTACCGGCGCGGTGATGAGTTGTGCAGGGTATCCGGAACCACTCCGGACAACATGGCAGTTCTGCGCAACGATGCAGGTGAACGCGTAATCGTGCTTTTCAATGCTCTCGGTAAAGATAACAAATACACTCTGGAAAATTTCAATATCCCTTCCGGTGCAAAGCTGAAAGACGCTTTCACCGGAAAAGTATGCGGTAATCCGGCAAAGGCGGTTATCACAGTTCCCGCCCATGATGTTGCGGTTCTGACGCTGAAAAAATAAGACGGAAGGCTCAAAATGCAGAAAAACGCCTCACCATGGAGTGAAAAATTCGGTTGGTTCTGGTATAATGATTTTGAGATCTTTGAAGCATCTGATGATGAACTTGAAAAAAAGATCCTGAAATTCAGAAATCAGGGCATCAACCACCTGATAACTTTCAGCTGTACACATTTCCGCTGGAACTTCATCGATAACTGGGAGCCGATCCACAACTGCCTGAAACGTATCTGTCAGCTCGCTCACAAACACGGAATGAGGGTGACGGAGCATCATTCCGCTCACCTGACCTTCAATCCGGTTGATGAGGAAAGCCGCAATTATATGCTCAACTCCATGAAGAACAGGCATTGCGATCCGGCAAATTGGCATGGACTGCTGGAAAACATGACCGGCGATCCGGTGATAAACGGACATCATTTGAGCAGTTTCCGCCAGATCGACGGCAATACCGGCAGGGCGGTTTTCACGATGTACAAGGGATACGGGATGTGTTTCAACAATCCCGATTATGTCCGGGAATATCTGAAATACCTTGAAAAGGTCTATGCCTGCGGTGTCGACGGGATCATGACCGATGATGTTCAGTATTTCGGCGAAAGCTGTGCCTGTCCGCACTGCCGGAAAAAATTCCGGGAGACCGCAGGTTGTGAACTGCCGGAACCGGGGGAAGCGTGGAAAAAGTGGTTCGGGAACTATGAAGATAAATCGTTTACCGACTGGCTCGCTTTCCGTGCAGACTCCCTGACGGAGTTCCACTGCAAAGTCAAAGAGCATTATGAACAGCTCGGATTGAAACTTCTGCGGCCGTGGTACCGTTCAACTGCGCTGTTCCACACTCTGCTCAATTATTATCTGGAACCTTTGCCCGCTCTGGACTGGGTATTTCAGGAGGCATGTTACGGTTCGGTCATACGTTACTCCTGGCTGAGCTGGGCACTGGAACAGAAACACCGGATATCAGTGGCACGTCAACGGAATATTCCCTCAATGGTGATGTTTTATCCGGAACGGCAGGACCGGATGGATTTTTCCTGGGCAATGTGCCGGAGCTGGGGCAGCATGTATCTTGCGACCTTCGAGGGGGAAGCCGGAAACTGCAGCGAAAGCAAATTGCGGGAACTGGAAAAAAACAATGCAGAGTTTCTGGATGATCTCGACTGTGCCGCAAAAATCGGTTTCTATGACTCCTTTCTGAACCGGCTGAAAAACAAGCAGGTCAATTCAAGCCGGATGACCGGTTGGATGCAGTGCTGTATTTTAAACAATATCCCCTGTGATCTTTTCAGCGACAGGGAGTTTTCAAGAATGAACGGTTACTCCGCAGTAAGTGCCGCCGATCACGGATTGATGAGTGATCCGGAAGTTGAACAGCTGCTGAAGTTTGCCGAAGGGGGAGGAACGCTGATCATAAGTTCCTCAAGCGGCATCTTTGATGAAAACATGCAGCGGCTTTCCACTGAAAAATGGCTTGCAAGATGGCACATACCGGCATTTTCAGCCGGAACAGATTTTGAAGAGATCTCTTTCGGAAATGGAAAAATCATCACTGTCAGTGATGATTTCATGCAGGTGCCCCGCACAGATCAGTGCCGGGTGCCGCGCGGAACAAAGATGCCGTTCCATCTGGCGGCTCCTGCCGGTTTTCCGCAGATGAGAAAAGCGGCGGCAGTTTTCGGGGAATTTCTGCTTAAAGTGTGTCCGGAGTCCGTCGTTCTGGATATCAGGGGTTTTAACACTGCTCTCACCGCTTCGCTGCACAGAAACCGCAACGGACATTTGGTTTTGCAGCTGGTCAGTACCGGAAAAGTCATGGAGCTGCCTGAAAATGCCGTTGTAAGTCATGCGGATAAACTGCTGTTCCCGGAAACCGGTTCGGGGGAGATCACAATAAAAGCTGTCCGGCAAAGAGTAAAAGCAGTAAAACTTACTGCACTGGATGTTCCGGGGGAACGTGAACTTGATTTTGTGCAGTCAGGTGATGGAGTGACCGTAATGATTCCGGAAAACAGCTTTCAAAGTTATGCATTGATAAAAATCAAGATGCATTCTGATAATTGATCCATAAAAAAGGAAAAATTTCAACATGTCAGCGGCAAAAACTTTGCAGGAACACCTCAAGTTCGTTGAAGAGGTGGCGCGCCTGTCGTTCCGGTATGCGTGGCGTCTTCAGGAGCGTCTTCCGGCAAAATCCTTAAGCGAGATCATCCGGCAGCATACCATGCTCTATTTTCATATTTTAAATCTTCCGGTGACTGAAACTTCTCCGGAGCTGGAAGCTGTATCAGCACAGAATGCTGATGAGTTTGCAGAAGCCATGTGGAAACAGGGCAGAAATTTTATCCTTGAAAAAGCAGAGAAACTGTATCCTGATTCGATAGGCATGCCGGGATATATAGACAAGCCGCAGTACGGCTGGAATTGCGGCTGTCTGAAATACGATCCGCCGCGTCCGGAACCGGAATCTGCGGGGCTGTGCGTATTCCATATTGCCAACAGCACTGCTCCGGAATCCATTTTTGATGTTCCGGGATATCTGCTTGATTGTTTTGAAAAACTTCTTGATGACAGTGAAAAAGAATACGGCTATACGACTTTGTACACTTCCACCTGGATGAATGACTGGGAAAGATTTCAACGCTATTTTCCGCAGGAGTGGCATGACAATATGTCTCCGCGCGATGAAAGCGTCATTCCGGGCTATACCATCGGCAACTGGGGACAGCTCTTTACCGCCCGCGGACTGCTCAACCCCAAAACTGCGGCGTTCCTTGAAGAACACGGACGTCTGAAATACTGTTCCCGCAGATCGCACTGCTCTTTCCAAAGCATGAGAGAACATCTGAAATTTCTCCGGGAAAAGTTATAAGCAGTATGACAACGCCGCCCTGTCCAACGGATAGAGGCGGCGGAATCATGAATCGGTGCTATTGGATATAACGTGACGTCGATCAGGATGTTACAATTAAATTATTCTGTTTTGATATGACGGACGGCAACGGACAAATCGCATGGTAAGCAACTTGTCCGTGAAAGTCCGTGAAGGTCTGTAAACACTGCTGTGAGGCTGATTTATGAAGCACTTGGCGTCTTGCATTCCTCCGGCGTGTCAGGCACACAAAAGTATGAAACGGCACA
>JAZSGR010000038.1:0-2114 GCA_045532825.1 Victivallaceae bacterium
CGGAAAGAAATCAGCTCACGGTAGTACTGCTGGAATTTCTTCTTATTCGCAGCAGAAGGATTATTGAGCTGTTCGATACGCGCTTTCTGCATGCGCACCGCAAGTCTTGCGTGTTCCAGTCCGAGCTGAAGGTATTTCACCTGACGCTTCAGAAGCGGGGTATCCGCCTTTTTTGCGGCGGCGGCAAGGATCTTTCCGCTCTCGGCATAATATTCCGGCTTGAGGATATGACCGAAGAACTCGTAGTTGGTGAAGATATTAAGACGGATACCGCTCTTTGCACTCCACGCTTCGACATCAGCGATGGTGATGGAGTCGGAGACCTTCTGCCAGTAATCGTAGTAGGCACGCACTTCAGGCTCGATCCTGCCGAAAGAGGCAAAGAATTCATCGGCGATCTCATCGACCGTCTTTTCCGGATGCTGGGTGAGACGGACCAGAGTATAGTACATGAGTCCCTGGGTCGAAAATTCACAGTGCAGAGCATCGAAGAACACGCGTTTGAGGTTCGGCGTATGCAGTGCCATGCGGTATTCCGTTGCGAACGGCTTGGTGTACTGGATCGGCTGGCATCCCCACGCCCAGGTGGCATTGGGACGGTATTCCATGGAGCAGCCGGTTTTTGCCCAGCCTTCCCAGATCTCACGGGTCCGGTTCATGATCTCATCAGTCATATACGGCATCAGTGCGGTGATGGCAAGACTTATCATGATCCGCTCATTGAGTTTGACCGTAGGCGGCTGAGTGTGATTGGCGTAGGCGTGACCGTAGATGACGACATTGGGATTGTAACGGCTCGCCTTACGGAGCATTTCCAGATAGTAACGGCATATGCGGTCGCTCACACTGGTATGCAGAGGCTCACCGCCGCGGGCAACTCCGATGGGTTCAAAGCGGTTGCTGGCATGCGGGATCTTTTTGTCGCCCCAGTACGGAGTATCGGGAGTCGGCTTGAAGTTGGGACCATCCCAGGCGCGGCATCTGTCGCAGGTGCAGAGCACGGGAACGTCGTTTTCACAGACTGAAAGAATATTGTAGGGGCCTTTGTGCCAGCGGCTGGGACGGTGTCTCCAATCCCACATCAGCTGATTGTGCAGCTTGGGGTTGGATAAACACATCGAGGCATGTCTGCCGTTGCTGTTTCCCGGCAGCGGACGACGGGTTCCGTCAGGCAGCAGGGCGAAAAACTCCGGTCTTTTCGCGCCGAAACGTTTCCAGTAGTCGACAAAGGCGTGGCCTTTGCCGGGGAACCAGTAGGTATCGATCATACCGTGACGGAGCATCCAGAGACGGGCATCGCGGATGATGTCATCACCGACATTGAAATCTTTCCAGCCGCCGTAATTTTTGATCGGCTTGCTGATACTCATACCGGCATACTGCAGGCGGGGTTTGACCTCTTTGTCACAGGGTTTGACGGTGATGTTTTTATTGGGTTTGGCATAAATACCGTCATCTCCGGGACGGATGAAGTGCATTTTCAGTACCCGGTCGGCAAAATCATAGACCGCAAGCAGAGTACCGCTGGAGTGTATGCGCCACGATCTGATTTTGTCATGCAGATTGACCTTTTCAGGATTTTTGATCTCAACATCATTGCCGTGGAGATAAACGTTTTCTTTATCCGCTTTGCTGCGGTACACGAAAACGGATTTATCTTTGGGAGCTGCCTTGCATCCGAGATAGATACGGTTTTTGAATTTGCGCGGAGAGCTTTCCTTTACGATATCAAGTTTGGCTCCGGAAACGATCTTTATGAACTTCTGCAGTTCTTCAGCTGCGAATTTCACCGAGGAAACCGCATTATCCGGAATGGCGATATCCGCAACCGCTTTTCCGTTGCGGGTGATCTCCGCACCATACAGACAGCTGCACAGTGTCAGTATCACGAGACTGTAAACAAGTTTTTTCATTGATATATTTTTTCCTTTATTTTTTGCTTGTATCAAGTATCGATAGATCAATTTTTATGGATCAATCGCCGGTTGTATTGTACTCAACAATAGTAAAATTACTTTTAATTGTCGGGCTCAAATATTTTCTGACCCAACCGGCTCTTTTTTTCATATCATCACGCGAAAGAGTAACAACATGTCCACCGAGTGTCAACACAT
>JAZSGR010000203.1:0-3298 GCA_045532825.1 Victivallaceae bacterium
GGTCGGACAAGTCAGACAGGTCGGACATCAAACCGCCGCCCCCAAGCGGCTGTCACACCGCAGCGGGTATACAGCATGGGCTGTATAGCCGGTCAGGTATGCCAGCCCAGGCGGCGCAAGAGCTGTTATATCTCACCGGTATTGCGGTGCGCCGCGCTTTTTTTGCCGTCAGGGTACTGACCGCGCGCATTTTCACCCACACGGCTAATTTCGGCGGCGCAGAGAACTCATTGATCTCATCAAATGCGCTGCGCGGCAGAATGACCGGGTGGGTGTGGTATGATTTACCGCGTTATTTTCCGTTTTTCCGGTTGAAAAATATTTTTTTGTGTGTAATATTAATCAGATTGTATGTGTTTTTTCCGGAATATCCGGCATATTGTTTTATTCAGGGTGAGCTATGAAAACTGTTTATGATGCATTGATGTATCTTTCCGGCTGGCCGCTTGCGGTGGTGCTTATTGCCGGAGGGTTGTATTTTACTATCCGTACCCGCTTTCTTCAACTGCGGATGTTTGCTGAATCTATCCGGGTGGTGCTTGAAAAACCGGGCGTTCCCGGGGGAGTTTCCTCGTTCGGAGCTTTGATGATCTCCACCGCTTCGCGGGTCGGGACCGGAAATATAATCGGCGTTTCCACCGCGATCTGTCTCGGCGGGGCAGGGGCGGTGTTCTGGATGTGGATAACTGCTCTTATTGGCGGTGCTTCTGCTTTTGTTGAATCTACTCTCGCCCAGATCTATAAACGCCGCAATCCCGACGGCAGCAGTTACGGCGGACCATCATTTTACATCGAGTCAGTCTGCCGCAGTAAATTTCTTGCGGTGGTGTTCGCTCTGGCTCTGATTTTCACCTACGGCGTGGGATACAATATGCTCGCTTCTTACAATCTTCAGAGCGCGTTTGAAACTTTCTCTTTCTACCGTAAAAACTACTGCTGGATCTTCGGAGCCGTAACTGCTTTACTGTTCCTCTTCACCGTTCTCGGCGGAAACCGCAGCATCGTCAGGATCACCGGAGCCCTTGTTCCTTTCATGGGTGTGCTGTATGTCGGTTTCGCCATTACTGCCCTTGTCATCAATATCGGATATCTGCCGGAAATGTTCGTTCAGATTTTCCGCAGTGCCTTTGATTTTTCCGCCATTGCCGGAGGTTTTGCCGGTTCAGTGGTCATGTGGGGACTCAAACGCGGACTTTACTCCAATGAAGCCGGTATCGGTTCTGCTCCCAATGCCGCTGCGGCGGCAGATGTTTCGCATCCGGTCAAGCAGGGACTGGTTCAGATGCTTTCGGTTTTTATCGACACCAATCTGCTGTGTACGGCTACTGCGCTCATGTGTCTTTCTTCAGGAGTTGCCGCCAACTCTTCAAATGCCGGAGCTCCGTATGTGCAGGCGGCATTGAAATCGACTTTCGGCATGACCGGACCGGTATTCATCGCCGTTGCCATGGTATTGTTTGCCTTTACCACTCTGGTCGGCAATTTTTATTATGTCGAAACCTGTTTTGCGTATATTGCCGGTAAACGTCCGGGCAGGAAAGTTCTCGCGGCCGTCAGGATCACCGGAGCTTTACTGATCTTTGCCGGAGCCGGACTGCAGATGGATATCGCCTGGGGCGTTGCGGATATTTCTCAATGCATCCTTGCTTTCATCAATATCCCGGTATGTATATTGATCGGCGGAGCGGCGTACCGTGCGCTTGATGATTATCAGAAGCAGCGCAGGCAGGGACTCGATCCGGTTTACCGTGCGGCAGACAATCAGGTGTCAGTTCATACAGATTTCTGGATGTAATTGCACTTTTTGGTCTGCTTTTCCGCTACGCGTTTCTTCTTGCGTATTTCCGCCGGAGTGTAATTGGTCTGCGCCTTGAAAACTCTCGACAGGTGGGAACGGTCGACAAAACCGGTGCGCTCAGCGATCTCCGGAATGGATATTTCGGTATCGGTAAGCAGTTTCCATATTATTTCCAGACGTCTCCTCAACAGATATTGTCTCGGAGTCATTCCGGTTTCAGATTTGAAAAGATGCAGAAATCGCGTTTCCGAAAGATTGACCGCTTTGCTCAATGCTGAAATGGAATATTGTTCTATATGGATATTTTCAAGGATCTCCAGAGCTTTGCGTATCCTGTCATCAATGGCTACCGGTATCTGAAAACCGAAAAAGTTCTGCGGAATATCCAGCATGAGTTGTCCGATGATGACATAAAACGAAACTTTTCTTCGTTCATAATCAAGTTCTTCAAAATTATCCGGTATATACTTTGATTTTTGCAGTACAAGCGGTTCGGTGCGGGGATTTTCAAAAGGGACTCCTGCTGAAAATTCAAGAAAATTGTGGCAGAACGGTTGAGTGACTTTCGCGCTCACCAAAGTGAACGGCGGTATCAATACCATGATCCCCGGGACCATTCCGATTTCCCGGTCAGTGAATTCCAGCACTGCTCCCGGAGTGTCGTTCCAGTATAGCAGCCAGTAGGCGGAAAGGCGGTTGTGAAGATCCCAGTCGTTCAACATCTGCTTCAATCCGAACTTCACCACTGCCATATCCGGCATAGAGCATTTCTGATGCCTGGCGTGTGCGACAAAACTGTACCTGTTTTCTGTCATTTAAACTGCTTTTTTCTTATTGTATCAGGTTGTTTGATATTTTTTTCTCAAACTGCCGCATATTGCGGATCAAGTAAAATAAATAATGACGCAACTCTTTTGTAATCAATGCCGATGAGGTTTGTTTGCGTCTCTTCGTTTTTACCGTATGTCTGATTTTTTCACCCTCCGGAATACCTGTCGTGCCGCAGACCGTTTTCATGGATGACAAAATTATACCCATATTCGACAGATATATACCTTGCGTTCTGAAATCTGCATGCTTATATTATACTCTGCAGTCAGAATTTTTTCAACAGCTTTTCAAAAAAATATTCGTTCAGGGAGGGAGCATATATGAAAAAAAAGACAGCTATGGATAAACGCAATGTTTTTGCTTCAGCAAAACAACGTTCGCTTTTCTTGCCCATCTTCCGCCCTGCGGGAGGTGGAGGGCAGGAAGATCAGAAACGTCCTTACAATGCTTGCGGAGCAAGCGTTTCATGCACCGGAGGTGCGCTTTATATTTGCCGCAAGCAAATGCTTCATACTTTTGTGTGCTTGACACGCAGATGCGTGCAAGAGACAAAGTGCTTCATTCGATCAACGTTCACGTTGATGGAGCTTCTGGTGGTCACTTCACAACACTGCCGTCATTTTATACATAACGCCGTTTTTGCGTCAGCAAAAACTTATTCGCTTTTCT
>JAZSGR010000075.1:0-27025 GCA_045532825.1 Victivallaceae bacterium
GCTCCACGCTGCATCCACCGATCGCAGACAGAACCGTTTCTTGAGCTTGAAAAAAACATGCTGTGTGATATATTTTTATTGAGAAAAACATATCTGAATAAGGATAAAATATAAATTTTTCACAAAATTTCGGACATTATCAAAAAATGCACCTCAAAGGTTGTAACCAACTTTTGAGGTGCATTTTTTTCAGCCGTTTACCGGCTGTTTTCAAGTTACAGCGAAATAACTTTACCGCCGCTTCTGGCGGATTTGTGACTTGCTGCACAAAGCTCAAGATTACGCAGACCGTTTTCGCCGGTGAGACGGCGTCCGTTGAGCACGCTCTTGGCATGTTCTTCGATCAGGGTCTGGTAGATATTCGGGAAAACACGGGGCTTCAGACTCTTGACACCATTGGCGGTCTCAAGTTCCAGACGCATTTTGTACGGTTCATCCGCATGTCCGGAAAGCTGGAACATGGAACCGTAGCTGCGCAGGACACCCTCGGTTCCGTAGATCTCGAAACCGAGATTTGAGAGAGTTCCGATCAAGCCGCCGCGCAGTTCGCTGAAGGCGACTTTTGCCGAACCTTTGATACCGTTGGCAAGAGTGAATTTGATATAAGCTCCGTCTTCGGCTTTGATCTCCATAAGTTTGGGCAGGTATACTGCTGCGATCTCCACGATCGGAGAACCGAAGATGTATTCCGCCACGTAGAAGCAATGGGAAGCAACGTCACCGATGGGACCACCCATTTCTTCCACCTTGCTGCAGCGCCAGGTCGCCGCTTCCGCAGGATCGTAACCGAAAGCGAACTCCATGTGGAAACAGCAGTCATTGACACAGCCGAGTTTACCGGCAGCGATGCTCTTTTTTGCCATCTTGTTGAAAGCATTGTTGACCATCATGTGATCGACAGAAAGAGAGAGCTTTTTCTTCTTTGCGACAGCGATCATCTTTTTGGCATCGGCAATACCGGTGGCAATGGGTTTTTCCACGATGACATGTTTGCCGGCTTCCAGAGCCTTGATGGTCATTTCAGCGTGAGTTGCATTGTTGGTAGCAACGTAAACCGCATCGATGTCCTTATCGGAAACAAGTTCATCAACAGATTTGTACCATTTGAGTCCAAGTGCTTTTGCCGCACTTTCACGCGCCGGATTGAGATCAAATGCACCGGTAAGCTCCGCATATTGCAGCGGAGCAAACCGGGCCTTGTCACAGGCGAATCCTTCTTTTGCGACACGGTTTTCAGCAATACCGCCGAATCCGATGACCGCATATCTGACTTTAGCCATGACAAACCTCTTGGAATTACTTCATGTAGGTTTCGGCGACTTTCTTGAAGGCGTCGATCATCGCCTGGACATGACATTCGTCATAGACCGGGTGGGTGAAGAAACTGATGGTGCGGTCGGTCATCCAGTTCGCCATTTTGCAGTTGAACTTGGTGTAGTCGATGTTGCGGCTGCGGGGATCGTTGAAGGGATAGCTGACAGTTCCGAAACCTTTACGGTCGGTGTAAGCCTGTTCCTTGTACATTTCGGGCCACAGAACGCTGTACACCGGAACGCCTTCAGCTGCGATAGCTGCGATGACCTGCTTGGTGTCGATGCCGTCCTTGAGCTTGTCGGTATCGATGACGAAGGGAGCCCACCAGAAGGAGTTCTGACGTTCTTCAGTATCGACCGGGCAGTATTTGATCAGCGGATGATCTTTGAGCTGGGCGATGAGCATTTTACCGTTACGGATACGGTTTTTGAGGTTCCAGTCGTCGAAACGCTCAAGTTCGCAGAGACCGATCTGGCTCTGCATTTCAGTCATACGGAAGTTGAAACCTACGCGGCGGTGGATGTAGAGCTGTTTGCCTTCCATTTCCAGAAGGTTGAGTTTTGCTTTGACATCATATCCGTGATCGCGGAAGGAACGGCATTCCCAGGCAAGATCCTCATCGTTGGTGACGACCATACCGCCTTCACCGCCGGTGGTGAAATGTTTGCTCTGGCAGAAGCTGAAGCAGCCGACGTCACCGATGGTACCGGCCTTTTTGCCTTTGTAGACACCGCCGAAGCACTGGGCGCAGTCTTCAACCACATAGAGGTTGTGTTTCCGGGCGATCTCCATGATGGGATCCATATCGGCGACCATACCGTAGAGGTGGACGACGACGATAGCTTTGGTGCGTTCGGTGATGGCTTCTTCGATGAGAGCGGGGTTGATCAGGTGATCGGTACCGCAGTCGACGAAGACGGGGAGGGCACCGGCCTGAAGAGCGCAGAAGCTGGAAGCGATGAAGCTGTAGCTGGTACAGATGACTTCATCACCGGGGCCGACACCGAGAGAGGCGAGGGCGGTGTGCAGAGCGCAGGTTCCGTTGGCAACGCTGATGGCGTGACCGACACCGAGCCATTTTGCCCAGGCTTTTTCAAATTCCATACCGACTTTACCGGTCCAGTAGTTGACTTTGCCGGACTTCAGGATGTCGGTGACTTTGTCATAGACCGCGGGGTTGAACTGGGGCCAGCCGGGGAAAGAACCGTCATAGACTTTTTTTCCGCCGTTGATGGCGAGATCGTTGACTGTGTAACTCATTTTTTGTCTCCTTGTTTATTTTTCAGGATTTTATATTTTTTACCGGTTTGAACCGGTATACAACACGCTTTTGATTTATCTCTTTTCCCCGCAGGGCGGAGAGCAGCAGATCCACTGCCAGACCGGCATATTCCTCAATACTCTGCTGATAAAGCATCATTCTTCCGGAGGGATAACGTTCACCAAGTTCGAGGTGTACGATAGTTGCGATCACAGGAAGGTATTTTATATCCGGGAACTGGGACGCAAAAAGTTTGGCAAGAAAACCGCTTACCACAATATCATCATCGCTGATGATCCCGTCCGGACGTTCCGCCGGATCCATTTCCAGAAGCTGTTCAGCAACAGCTGCACCGCCTTCGTAGGATACACCGATCATGCCGGGAATACCGGTGCTGCTGCGGGATGCAAGCTGTTCAGTGGATACTGCCAGCTGGATGATGTTTCTGCATCCGTTCTTTTTAAGGTTTTCGTGAGCGTCGCGCAGAAAATCCGCAACTTTGATTACCACACCGAAATCTTTGGTGTCGCGGTCATCGTCACCGATGAAACAGCAGCGGATGCCCTGTTTTTTCATCGCGCCGAGAGCCTGTTCTGAAAAAGGACACAGGGTGATGACTCCATCACAGTCATGTTCTTTTACTGCCTGTTCCAGACCGGGGAACTCTGCAAGTTCAGCTTCGGCTGAAGAGTGGGAACTGCGGAAAAAGGTGAGACACCGGCAGTTGCGTTCTGAAAGAAGTTTCTGGATAAAGGCGCACAGTGTCGCACCGTAGGCACTGCCTTCGATCGGACGGACCGCGACCGCAATGGTTCTTCCGGTGAGCAGACCGCCATCAGGATCTTTCACAAAGATACCGACTTTGTCACGTACTTCAAGCACACCCGCTCCGGAAAGCAGATTGACCGCTTCTGCGATAGTCTGACTGCCCAGCCCCAGCGTTTCGCGCAAAACAGAATATGCCGGCAGACGGTCTCCAGTGACCATCTTGCGGTCATGGATCAATGTCACCAGCGCATCACGTGCGAATTCCACCTTGCGGGGCAATGTTTTGTGAAAATGTGTCATCTGCATCCTTATGTGTATACTGTTTTTTGTATACGCTCTGTAATTAAAATAGCACCGTAAAACAGGAAAGTCAAACAATATTTTCACCATACGGCAGAATATAAACAAAAAATCTGTAAAAAACGGCATGATTCTGAAAATATTTCTGTTTTACACTGCGTCATCGACTGTTTTGAAGTTACCTCGTTCATTGTGACCATACCGGTTCTTTCAAAACTTTTGGTGAGCATCGAGCGGCAAACCAGTTATTTGTTTTTTTCGGACTTGACTTTTTGAAAAAAGGGAGTATTTTAACACTATGTTACGTAACACAAGGGGATTTTATGTCACGCAATCAGCCATCCATGTTAAAAATCGCCCGTCTTGCCAATGTTTCGGCAATGACGGTCAGCCGGGTTTTGAACAATTCCGGACCGGTTGCCGAAAACACCCGCAAAAAAGTCCTGGCGGCGGCGGAAGAAATGAAGTACGAACATGTTCCGAATCTGATGTCAAGGATCCTGCGCGGGGAGCGTTCACGGAGCATAGGCATTCTCATGAGTTTTGCCCGTCCGAGTTTGAACGGAGAGGTCATCCGGCGTATCGGCGATGAGCTTTTCCCGACAGACTATGTAAGTTACATAGTTGATACTTATTCCGATCCGCTGGTAATTTTACGTTCACTCCAGACGCTTGCCGCCAGAAGGACCGACGGTGTCGTTTATTTCGGATACAGTAAACGGGATATATCTCCTGAAATAATTGCCGGACTGAAGCAGACGGGACATCCGGTCGTGGTCACTCATGAAAAAGATTTCTGCCAGCTGCCGACTGTCTATTGCGGATGGGATCCCGGAGTCCGGCATGTCGTCCAATACTTTTCCCGCCGTAATTGCAAATGTCCGGTGCTGCTGAAAGAAAGTGCCAACGCATCATGCAGCAGACTGTTTGAAGAATCCTGCCGGAAACTCGGTATGGAAAACTGGAAGATCATCACCTGTTCGCCGGAAAAACTTGCCGTTCATCCGGAGTTCATCAACGGACTTCCAGGCGACGGTATATTCTGCAGCAGTGAAAAATTCAGGATAGCTGTTCAGGACTTGCTTAAAGAGAAAAAAGATTTCCCCCTTGTCGTTTTGATGGATGATTATTTGATTTCTCAAGTCCTCCCGCCCCACCCGGTCCTGCGGCGGAGGGAACCGGAAGCCGGTGCTGCTGCAGTCAAAATGCTTATGGACCGGATCGAAGGAAAAAACAGTGCAGACTGTCATTTGGATATCGCAATGGAATTTATTGAAAATATAACTCAACTTAATTCTGGAGGAGATGAAAATGGAATCATTTGAACACAACTCTCTAAACAATAATATTTTCCCCGCCCATGGGCGGGGAAAGCAGCACTTCACCCTTATTGAACTTCTTGTTGTTACTTTACAACACTGCCGTGATTTTTTCAAACGCTTTATTTGTACGGATCAGTACGGATGTGTACGGAAACATACGGAGGGTGCCGCTCACAAAAATACGTCGCATCATACTTGCAAAGCAAGTGCTTCATGTTTGCCGCAGGTAAACGCTTCATGCAGCAACGCAGCGCTTCACACGGCGGAGCCGTGCTTCATTCGATCAGCGTTCACGCTGATCGAGCTATTGATCGTGATCGCCATTATCGCGATCCTTGCCGCGCTGCTGCTGCCTGCGCTTCAGCAGGCAAGGGAAAAAGCCAAAGGAGCAAATTGTCTCAATTCTGCGATGAACATCCAGAAAGCCGCTGCAACTTACTGCAACGATCATGAGGACAGGATCATTGAACATTATCGCAAGGAGGGGGAGTCTAACTCGTATAAAGACTATTGGATCGGCAGATTGCTCTGGACCGGTTATCTGTACGGCATCAATCCCCAAATGGCTATCAGCCGGTCATGGAAGATCGTAAAAGATAAAGTCATTTGTCCCACTGCGCAGACTTATGGTTCAAACACAGGTTACAAGGGGGGGCTCGGATCAGGCGTTGGAACCAGTAATGGATTGAGCATCTGGATATCCGGCAAAAAACTCGGAAGTTGGCGCGGCGCCGTTTCCCAGATACCTTATACTGTCAGTAATGCAAATTACGGTGTTTATGTCGGTGATTGGGATAAAAGGACTTTTCTGCACAACGGTGCCGGAACTTATACTTTTCTTGACGGCGGCGGACGCCGTATCCACAGGGCAAATTCCCTGCCGATGTTGGAAGACTATTGGTATTATGGAAGATATTCATGGAGATAAAAAATGAAAAAGTTTGTGTTTGTCTGTTTTTTCAGTTTGCTGTTCACTCTTTCGGCAGACGGCATCCGTATCATTGCTGCAGATAAGGCTGCCGGAGAATTTCTTAAATCGAAACTTGCCGTGATCCTCGGTCAACAGGATTTTTCCCAAGGCAGGCTCACCCTTTATGTGGGCAATACCGCATTGAGCCGTAAACTGGATATGAAAAAATCCACTCTTGGAGAATTCGGATACCGTATCTGGAGCAAAGACGGAAAAAGTGTGGTCATTGCCGGCTCGACTCCGACCGGAACGCTTTTTGCCGCCGGTGATTTTCTCAAACGTTTCGCCGGCTGGCGGCATTTTTATCCCGGCAGGACGGGAGAGGTGCTGCCCAAACTCAAATGTTTGAATATCCCGGGGAAAATCGACATTTGTGAAATACCGACGATCAAGCATTACAATTCCAGCGGCGGTCACCGTGATTTTGTCTTTTCCCGGACGCATGGACGTTATATCTACTATGCCACCAATCATGCCATGGATAAAATCATTCCTCCGGCAAAATACGGTAAAAGCAATCCGGAGTTTTACCCCGTACGCAACGGAAAACGCGTAGACGTGACAAAATACCGCCGTGCCATGGGGTGGAATCCCTGTGTATCCAATCCGGATTTGAAAGAGCCGCTTGAAAAATATCTTTCCCGCCTGAAACGGAAAAGCATCAACAATGTCACGCTTTCAGTCAATGACGGAGGCGGTGACTGTCAATGCGTAAACTGCAGTGCTGTTTTTGAAAAATACGGTAATCAATATGCTGAATTTTACAAGCTCTGCAATGACATCATCGGTGAAAAGTATCCCGGAAAACTCGGTGTTTTCATCGCCTACGGCATACGGAGCAATCAGGCACCGCGCAATATAAAACTCGGTCCCAATATCATGGCTGTCATCTGCGGCGCCAGACAGGGAATATATGATACAGAATTGGATGCCTGGAAAAATGCCGGAGCAGAACATATCGGTATCTACGATTACAATTACACTTTCGGTCAAGGATTCATGGTTCCCAGGTTTTATCCGCGTGATCTTGCAAAAAACTGGCGCAAGGCGATGAAGTACGGCTTGAAAGCACTGATACTTGAGGTTTACACAACCAGTCCGATCCTCGATGCTCCCCGGCTGTACGTCATGGATGAGCTCGGCTGGAATATCAATGCTGATGTCGATAAGATCCTTCAGGACTACTATGTTTCCATGTTCGGCAAAGATGCCGCAGCGGAAGTAACTTGCTTTTACGACAAACTCGAAGAGATATTCTGCCGGAAAATGCTTGCCAGCTATTATCATGACCGCCGCAAAGCCATACAGTTCGATAATTACACACTGGCAGATCTTGATTATCTCAAATCCGCGCTTGACAAGGCAGAAAAACGCACGGTCACCGATCTCCAGAAACGCAGACTTCAGCTGCTGAAAAAGAGTTTTGAGCTGTCTGCACTGTGCATTGAAGTAGCCGTAAGAGGGCGTGAAGCGGAAAAATTGCAGGGAACTCCGGAGCAGATCGCATCTTATGTTGCCCGCGGTTATGAAGCACTTGCCCGCCTTGAAGCATTTACGCTTTCCCCTGAAGATGAAAACGAGATTTTCATTGTTTCCAAACGTGCCAAAAAGAAAAAAGAGCAGTCTCCTCTTCTTCAGTTCAAAAACTATCATATCCCGGGATTGCTCCGTCCGATACTCGATCACGGCAGTATGGCAGCATTCGACCGCATAAGCAGTACACTGGGAAAAGAAAAGGCGGAAAATTTCTGGCAGAAATACAAAAATCTGCCGCCGGCACGGTGTCAGCTTGAAATAACCAAAATCAAAAAAGTCAATATGCTGCCCAACCCCGGATTTGAACTCAAAGTGTCCTCAAGTTCCAAAGACCGGAAAAGTGTGATCGACTGGGAGAAGTTCCCGGCACCTTTCATCAACACCTGGACTGCCGTCAATGCTGTATTCAAACATACGCAGGATGAAAAACACTCAGGAGAGTATTCCGGTATGATCGGTAAAAGCGAAGGTTCATCCTGTTTCGTCGGCACAGCAAAGCTTATCCTTTCTCCGGATGCCTGGTACTGCTTCAAAGTCCGGGTCAAGCAAAAGCAGGGTGCGGAAAAAGCTGAATCAGGCACTGCCAGCATCCGTTTCTTCCACAACAACAAACGTGTCGGAGCACCGGTTTCGACTGCTGTTATAAAATTCGATCAAAACTGTCACGGCAAGTGGCATTGTTACACCCGGTATTTCCGTGCTCCTGCCATAAAAGGCGGGGTGCTTACCGCACAGTGGCTTTGCGGTGTCAACAGCCAGACGGATGATACACCGGTCTTCTTTGATGATTTTGAATTGTACCGCATTTCAAAATAGCCGGTACATACAGGGTACGGATAACACAGGGGCTGTCGCAAATATTCAAGTTTTGCAGCAGCCCTCATCTTTTACGGCTGAATACACAGATGTCCCATGAAATTTTTCTGATTTGACAAAAAAAGAGGATTCATGCTGCCTTTTTCTCTGCTGCAATCCAAAGGTAAAAATCACGAATCCTCTTTTCAAAAATCAACCTTCTCCCGCTCAAACATGGGGCAAATACCTGTTTTTTGAAAAATCATGGGATATCTGTCTGAAAAATTTTCATGATAATCGCATTTTTAATGTATCGGAGGTTGAATATTGAGCTTTTTTGATGTATCTTTCATAAACGACGTAAAGTTGTGGATAAAATACAGAGAATGGTAATGATAAAGAAAAGTCTTTTGATCTTGCTTTTAAGTTGTTCTTTTTTTGCACCGGTGAAGGTTAAAGCCGATCCGGTCACCATGGCTGTATTTGCTCCGCTTGCGTTGAAAGCTGCTTCGATAGCGATGCCCTATGTCATGCGGGGAGTGCAGTCCGGAGCAGTCCATATGGTCAAGATCGGTTATGATGTGGTCGGCGTATTCCGTCTGCCGCTCGGGATCGGACAAACTTTGCTCGGGGGGCCGTTCGGATATTTTCAAACCGGAATAAAAAACACAACCTTGGGAGCAGTCGCTCCCTTTAAACTTGTCTGGGATATTTTGCTGCTGCCGGTTGCACTGACAGGAATATCCACAGGCGGAAGCTATTGAACAGGAGAGAAGGTTTTAATGGATAAAAATATTATACCGGAAGTCAAGTCAAGTATGCTTGTTCTTGTCGATGTACAGGAAAAACTGGTTCCGGCCATGACCGGGTTCGATAATGCGGGAAACCGCATAAAACTGCTGCTTTCCGGTATGCGGGAGCTGAATGTTCCGGTAACGGTGACTGAACAGTATCCGCAGGGATTGGGTGCCACTTTGCCGGAATTTTCTCAACTGCTTGCTCCGGGAAGCGATGTCGTTTCCAAAACCGGTTTTTCTGTGTTTGAAGAACCGGCTTTTGTCAGTGCCATTGAAAAGGCTGCACCTGAAACTATCATTTTCTGCGGTATAGAAGCCCATGTCTGTGTGTTCCAGAGTGTGCTTGACAGCCTGGCAAAAGGTTACAGGACCATTCTTGCCTGCGATGCTGTTGCCAGCAGGAAATCAGCCGATTGCGATGCTGCGGTCGGTCAGATGCGCGCTGCCGGTGCCATGGTCGTCAGCAGTGAGGCGATATTGTTTATGCTGCTGCGCAATGCCAAAAATCCGTCGTTCAAGGCTGTGTCGAAACTTGTCCGATGAATAACCGGGATCTGAGGAATGGGACTTTATTTTGAACGGAATTGGAAACTGTCGGCAGGAGTGATACTGCTGATTGCCGCTTTCCTGATGATCTATGTTCCCTGGATCATTGCCGGACAGGAACTTTTCAGGCAGGAGAGCGTCTATGCTGTAGAAGCTCTTGAATATGTTCCAGGCAGTTTTGTTACGACCGCACACGGTGTTCCTGATCTGCACGGGTCGCTGATGTTTCCCGCAGTTGCATATTATCTGAACCGCATTACCGGTTTGCCGATCGAAAATATTATGCGCGGAATATCATGTTTCATGCTGGCAGCCGGAGCCGTTCTCGTGTATTTTGCTGCGGCAAGTCAAAGGACATCACGCGCCGGACTGGTGGCTTCTGCATTTTATCTTACGCCGTTGATCGCCATGGAAAAGGCTGTGGAAGGAAATCCGGCGACTGCCAGTGCGTTTTTTCTGCTGGCGGCGCAGCTGGTGTTTTTCTACTACGGAGTGAGACGCTCAAACTGGAACAAAGCGTGGATCTTTTCGGCATGCCTGATTTCGCTCGGATTTTTTTGCGGTGGTCTGATGATGTTGTTTTACTTTATTGCTCCCATGTTTTTTTTCCGGCGTCCGCTTTCGGTGAAGTCAAAGTTCAAAACACCGGGATTTGCCGCTGCTGTGCTGCTGCTGGTACTGGTCGCCGGAGCAAAACTTGTGCCTTTTATAGTTCAATCCGGCAACGGTTTGGATTTTTTCCGGACATCGGAAAGTTTTTTGATTTACAGGAATAAGTATTTTCTTGATCTTGCCGAGTTTGCCGTTCTTCTGCCGCTGCGTCTGATGCCGTGGACGCTTATTGCCTGGCTGCCGTTCTGTGTGGCATTGCAGGATCTTGATAAGACTCCGATATTCAGCAGATATTTGAGAACACTTACATTTGTGATACTTGCTGCCGTCTGGCTGTTGAGCGACACCGGATCCCGTGCCATTTTTTATTTTCTGGGACCGCTGGCTATCCAGACCGGTATAACCTACGAACTGGGTACCAGACGTTACGGTGAACGCATACGCAAGGTACTTGCAGTTTGTGAAAGCGGAGCCGTTATGCTCGCTCTGGCATTTGCTGTGGTGAAATTTGCCCCGGAAAAGTGGCTTACTCCTTTTGTCAGTCTGAGCAATTCACTGGATTTCAGGAATACGCTTTTCTTTTCCGTATCAGCCGTGTTCGGCGGTGGATTGCTAATTTTTGCTGCAATATTTTTCCGTCTGGAGCGCAAGAAACAACCATTGTGGGTCATTCTGGTGCTTATATCAGTATGTATCGGGATTTTTTACGGCATTGTAATGGCTCCTTACCGAGCTCAAGTTACAGAAAAAAAACGTCTCGGTGCTGATTTGAAGAAAGTCATGAAAGAAGCAGACTGCAAAATTTTGTACAAAAGCGGGATTGACGATCTTTACGGAGAATTGTTCTACACCGGGGTGACAGTTAAAAAACTGTATTCGATCAGGGAGCTGCCACAGGCTGAACCAGTGGTTTTTCTGATCGGTACAGAATTTCCCGGTACTGCGGATCGCAGCTGGAGCAATCTGCTGCCCACTGGCTATACTTACAATAACTATCCTCTTTCTCTCTGGAAAGGGGTGTTGAGAGATAATGAATAAAAAGGAGTTTAACATGACTGTCGACAAGTGTGAGTTTCACGGAATAAAGGATTGTATCAGGCTTTCTGATGGAAACATTGAGCTTTTTGTAACGACCGCATCCGGTCCCCGGATCATCGGTGCCGGCTTTTGCGGAGGTCAGAATTTTTTCCGAATCTTCGATGAGTGTTTTGACCGGCTTGATTCCGGAGAGTGGCAGATATTCGGCGGGCACCGCCTCTGGCACGCTCCCGAGGCATATCCCCGCACCTACAGTCCGGATAATACACCTGTGCCGTTCGAGGTAAAAGATGATGTGCTGATCCTTGATTGTCCGGAAGAAAAGGAAAATCATCTCAAAAAACAGATCGCCATAAGCATCGGAAACGGAAAAGTCCGGATCGTACACACCATAAAGAATACCGGTAATTGGGAAATCGAACTTGCAGCATGGGCATTGACGGTCATGGCTCCCGGCGGAAAACTGATCGTTCCGCAGGAAAAATTCGTTCCTGCTGGACACGGGGAAGGGGAGACTCTTCTGCCCGGACGTTCGATCGCCATCTGGCCTTATACTGACATGTCCGATCCCCGTCTGGTCTGGGGAAAAGATTTCGTCGAAATGAGTGAACAGGGCGGTTCCGGCGAACCGATGAAATTCGGAGTGTTCAACAGTCTCGGATTTGCCGCCTATGAACTCAACGGAGAGTATTTTGTCAAACACTTTGCAGCGTATCCCGGTTGTGCTTATCCTGATTTCGGATGCAATTGCGAATTCTATACCAAACGCGGCATGCTTGAAGTGGAAAGCCTTTCTCCGTTGACTCTGCTTGCTCCGGAAGATGAGGTCGAACATGTCGAGGTCTGGGAGTTTTTCAGAGAAAAGCCGGATTTTCTTTAAATAAACCTGAACCAACGGGCAAATATCCCGTATTATGATTTGCATTTATCGTGCTTTCGGGGTATATTATAAAAACTTTTATTATTTGTTTGAATAAAACTAAAGGAGATCATCATGGGTCAGCAGTTGAACAAAATCGAAAAGCGCAACCGCCGCAAAGCTTATCTGGAGCGTGTCCACGCCCGTAACATGGCTGCCAAGGCTGCCGCTGCCAAAAAGAAGTAATCGTCTTTTTGAGTTATGACCGAAAAAACTTTTTTCCGTGAACATGGAAAAAAGTTTTTTCTTTTTTTCATGGGAGTTAACAGTTATGGATCTCAGAACCGGAATCGGATATGATGTACACCGTCTGGTGGAAAACCGCAAATTGATCCTGTGCGGATGCGAAATACCGTATACACTCGGTCTTGCAGGACACAGTGATGCGGATGTGGCAACTCATGCTTTGATCGATGCTCTGCTGGGGGCGGCGGCTCTCGGCGATATCGGCTCATGGTTTCCCGACAGCGATCAGCAGTTTGCCGGGATAAACAGTCTGCTGCTGCTGGAAAGAGTGATCCGTGCTGATGATTTTGCAAAATTCAGTATATGCAATGCCGATGTCACCATTATTGCACAGGCTCCCAAACTTGGCAGTTTCCGTGAGGAGATGCGGAAAAATCTTGCCAATACCATGAATATCGACATTGAAAAAGTGTCTGTGAAATTTACCACCACAGAAAAACTCGGATTTGCCGGTCGCGGAGAGGGGATCGCCGCTGAAGCGATCGTTTTGCTGAACCGGTAAATACTATTTGTTTTTATCCGCGAACAGAGTTGTTCCGGCACTTGCCGTGACAATGAGAACTATCGCCAGCCATTGTATCCATGTAAGGTGTTCTTTCAGGAATATCAGCGCAAACAGTGCTGCAAATACCGGATGCAGGCTCTGCAGTACACTGTAAGTTTTTGCCGGAAGATTTTTCAACGTGAAAAGATCAAGTGAAAACGGCAGCGCACTTGAAAGAACGGCAACGCAAAGTCCGATCAGAAAAAGTCTGAAATCGATCTTGAAAAGTTCTCCTGTCACCAGAGCGGCGGGAAGAACCACCAGAGCTGCCACACACATTCCGCAGGAAACCGCTTCGGTGCTTTTTATTTTTTTTGTCAGTTTGCCGGCAGAAACGATATATGCCGCCCACATGATTCCGGCGATAAACACCAGCAGATATCCCAGCCAGTCGCCTCCGCCCTGCCACGGTACGATCAGCACGATACCGGCTGCGGCGAGGAACACCCACAGAAAATCCAAAGCCTTTCTTGATGAGCAGACTGCTACGCCCAGGGGACCTATGAATTCCACTGCCACTCCGATACCGACCGGTATGCGCTGGATGCCGTAATAGAACGTAAGGTTCATCAATCCGATGCTGGTTCCGTAGATAAATATCGAGAGCCATTGATCCCGGGTATATTTCCGTATCGACGGACGGATGACAGCTGTAAGCATTATACTTGCCAGTCCAACCCGCAGGATCACTGCACCGGCAGGACCGAGAAGATTGAAGAGGTATTTGGCAATAGATGCACCGCTCTGTACACTCATCATGGAACAGAGAGACGAACATACGGCAAGTTTTTTACCGGAAATCATTTTTTATATCCTGTTATAAAATTTCGAGCAGGGCACTGCATCCGCTGACAACATCGTTCCAGGTGGCGGTGAAGTCACCGGAATACCAGGGATCTGCCACTTCTCCGGGGCGTCCGGTGTGGTCAAGCAGGCGGGTGATCTTGCCGTCCGGATCATCCCCCAGAATACGCTTAGCATTGCGGATATTGGCATTATCCATGCAGATGATGTGATCAAAACGGTCGTAATCAGCAGGCGTAAGCTGTCTGGCATATTTACCGGTACAGTCGATACCATGAGCAGCCAATACCCGCCGGGCAGGGGGATAGACCGGATTGCCCAGCTCTTCCGTACTGGTTGCGGCTGATTCAATGAAAAATTCTCCGGAACGTCCGGATTTCAAAACCAGATCTTTCATTACAAATTCCGCCATCGGACTGCGGCAGATATTGCCGTGACAGACAAATAAAATACGTTTCATGATAATATTTCCATTCTTTGAATGAGTGTCGCAAGCAGGGTACAGCCATTCAGCATGGCGTGGCTTGCAATGGAACACAGTAAATTTTTCCTTGAAAGATAGAGCAGCTGAAATCCTGCGCCGATAACGACCAATCCCGGAAGTCCGGCGAGGAACAAATGAGCTGCCGCAAATGCCGCTGCGCTGCCGATCAAAGCGGTTTTCCGTCCGGCAGGCAGTAATCCGGCATACAGTATCCTGCGGAACAGAAGTTCTTCGGCGACCGGAACCGGTATCAGAACAAGAAAGGCAAGAAGCAGAAATGTTCTGCAGTCTGCTGTTGCGGCGATCTGCATGAGAAACTGATTTTCAGTAAAAGGTACAGCACATATTTCAAGCAGATTTTTCCACACTGCATTGACTGCGGAATACAGCAGGATGATAAGGAAAGTCCACTTGAGACAGTGAACAAGATCATCCGCAGCCAGAGCGTGACAGTGGAGCATTTTTATTCCACCGCATCTTGCGACCAGAAAGCTCATGAGCAGACTTCCGCATACCGGCGGAATACATGCGGTTGCAAGCATCAAAGGAATACTTGTCCGGTTGACCAGAAAATACGGGACCGGGGCTATGATGAAACATGTGCCGAGCAGAAAAGCTGCTGCTGCGGTTTTCCACGGAAGCCGGGTATGTTCCGGTTCTGCTGGAAGTTCTGGCAGTTTCAACGGCATATCGTAATGCGTCTTTCTGTATCAGAAAGGTGTTCTATTTCGATACAGACCGCCTGTTCAGGCAGGATACCGCTGATACGGTCCGGCCATTCTACAAGGGCGATGCCGCGGGGATCATCCAGGAATTCATCCACTCCGAAAGCAAGTGCCGCATTGACGTCTGTGATTCTGTAAAGGTCAAGGTGGTACAGTCTGCCGGACTGCGGCAGCTCATATTCCTGTACGATAGTATAGGTCGGACTTGATACCGGTTCGGTTATTCCGAGACCGCGGGCAAATCCCCGTGAGAACACTGTTTTGCCGGCGCCGAGATTGCCGCGCAGCAGGACTGTGTCGCCGGCGGAAAGAGTTTGGGCAAGACGGAAGCCTTCGGCTTCGGTTTCTTCTTCACTGTGTGTTATTACAACCTGTTTTTTATCTGTGCACATAACCGCTCTTTTCTGTTATTATTGGTGTGCCGTCAGGATCGACCAGCGGCACATTTTGTTTTCCGATCACTCTGCCTATACATGTGATATCCGCCAAACCGCTGATTTGCGGAAGGATTTCTTTTGAAGTGAATAATAATTCATAATCTTCACCGTCAGAAAAAGCATCAGGTGTCTTTGCACCTGTACGCAGAGGAACTTTTGAGAGATCAAGTTCCAGAGTGACACCGGAGCTTTCTGCAAGACGGGCTGCATCCAGCAGCAGACCGTCACTTATATCCAGCATGGCGGAGACTTTATCACGCAGAAAAGCCCCTTCTTTGAGGCGGGGAACAAAATTCAGATGATGCTCTGAATAAAATGAATTACCGATACATCCTGTTATGTACAGCAATTCTCCTGCAGATGCTCCGGAACGCAGAACTGCCTTCCCTTCAGGTATCTCACCGAGTATGGTGAGCGTTGCGGCAAATCCCGGGGCGGACAGCGAAGCGGTATCTCCCCCGCAGATGCTTACATCATAAACCATTCCGGCATCGGCGGCTCCTTTGATAAAAGACTCTACCCAGCCGGAAGTCTTACCGTTGACTGACACGGTGAGCAGAGCTGTGAGAGGAGTACCGCCCATGGCTGCAATATCACTCAAATTGCGGTTCATCAGCTTTTTGCCTGCGGTTTCCGGAGGCGTGTCAGGAAGAAAATGGATATTTTCGATCAACTGATCCACCGCCGCCAGCAGTTGGCTGCCGCCCGGCATGTTTATGACTGCGCAGTCATCACCTGCGCCGGTAGCGATCCTGGGCGTGGAAGGCAGCAGTTCCGGCAGTTTCCGGAGGATATCAGTTTCGTTTATCATCTTACAGTTCACCGTTTTCTTATTTTACGGTACAAAATATACTGCTTTTTTGTCAGTTTTACAAGAGGCAGTCAATTGAAAAAAATGCAACTTAAATTATATTAATGAAAATGGATGCGGTTTTACCGCGTAAAGCGTCAACTGCCGGAGTGTCCGGAAGAAAGGAATATATCTCAATGTGCGCGATAAGCGGAATACTCAATCATCATTCGGTAAGTGTAGCAGAAAATATCGTAAAAAAGATGACTGCTGCTCAAACTCACCGCGGACCGGATGAAGATGGCTTTTTTGTCGATGACAGGGTCGCTCTCGGACACCGCAGACTGGCAGTCATCGATCTGGAATCCGGTCAGCAGCCGGTAAGCCGGGACGGGATAACCGCAATACTCAACGGTGAGATATACAATTACCGCGATCTGCGGCGCGAACTGGAAACGATCGGACACACTTTTTCCACCAATTCCGATACCGAAGTTCTGGTACATCTTTATGAACAGATGGGCAGTGAGTTTCTGCCGCTTATATCCGGAATGTTCGCCTTTGTGATATACGACAGCAGACGGCAGCGGGTGCTCATGGCGCGGGACAGGATCGGTAAGAAACCTCTGGTCTATTTTCTGCATAAGGACAGTCTGGTTTTTGCCAGTGAACTGTGCGGATTGCGTCAGCATCCTGATATGTCTGCGGAGCTTGACCTCAATTCTTTGAGCGATTATTTTTCTCTTCAGTATATTCCTGAACCCAATACAGTTTACCGCAAGGTACGCAAACTTGCTCCCGGATACCTGCTGGATTTCAAACTTGACGGCGGTGCGCTTTCTCTGCGTCCGTACTGGAATTTGAGTTTTGCGCTCAAACCGCTTGATCTGTCTTTTGAAGATGCTTCGCATCATCTGCGGGAACTGGTGGAAAAAGCTGTAAGCAGAAGATTGATGTCCGATGTTCCGCTTGGTGTTTTTCTTTCAGGAGGTATCGACTCCACTATCATAGCCGGAACTGCGGCAAAACTGCTGGCTCCGCAAAAGTGCAACGCATATACTGTCGGTTTTTCCAATGCTGCTTATGATGAACGCTCTTACGCCCGGTGTGCAGCAGAACACATAAACCGTCTGACCGGAAACAATCTTGTGTATCATGAAGAAGTGATCGAACCGGGCAGTTTTGATCTGCTTTCTGATCTGATCGCTCAAATCGGACAGCCGTTTGCCGATGCCTCGATACTTCCGACTGCGCAGTTGAGCCGTTTTGCCCGCCGTGATATAACCGTTGCGCTCAGCGGCGACGGGGCAGATGAACTTTTCTGCGGGTATGACCGATATGTTGCCATGCGGCTTCTGCACAATGCGGAGATACTTCCGGATTTTGTCAGAAAACGTATATTCGGAGCTCTGGTCCCGCTTCTTCCCGACAGCGGGGAACGGACGATGACCGGCAGGTTGAGACGCTTGTTCAGGCTGCTTGGAGCAAATAAAGAGAGTGCGTATTTTGATCTTCTTGACCGCTGTCCGGCATCGCTTAAACGCAATCTTGCCGGCCCCCGCATGAAAGAGGCGGTGCGCCGCCGTTCCGGAGAGTTGTTTACTGCTCTTGAATCAGAACTGACCGCTATTGATCGCGAAGAACGCTGTTCTGAAACCGATATCCACACTTATCTTCCGGGAGATATACTGGTGAAAGTGGATGCCGCTTCCATGTCCTGCGGTCTGGAAGTCCGTTCGCCTTTCTTTGACCGTGAAGTGGTGGAATTTGCAGCAAAACTGCCGATGAAGTACAAACTGTGCGGAATGAACCGCAAACGTATTTTGAAAGAGGCTTTTTCTGATATGATCCCGGAGGAACTCAAAGAGCGTCCGAAACGCGGTTTCGGAGTTCCCGTCGCTCACTGGCTTCGCGGTCCGTGGCATGCCAGAGCTGAAGAGGTGTTGTTTGAAAGTGATCTCTGCAGTGACGGTTTTGTGGAAAAAACGGAACTCAAGAGGATATGGAACTGTCATTGCAGCGGCAGAGGCGATTGGAGTTATCTGCTCTGGAGTCTGCTGGTATTCGGTATATTCCTTGAAAACCGGAAGCACGGATGAGTATCAGAATTGTCTATTCTCCGCGCCGGAGAGGTGTTGCGCTTAAAGTCAGCCGTGAAGGCATTGTTGAAGTGCTTGCTCCCACCGGATTTCCGGAGGAGGAGGTCATCCGCCTGCTGCGCATGAATTCATCTGTTGTCGAACGGTTGAAAAAACGCGCCATGACAATGCAGAAAAAACTGCCTGAACTATCTCAACAGAGTTCCATGCTTTATCTCGGGAAAAGTTATCCGCTGTTCACCAGTCTGCGGCTGGTGCAGTTCGACGGAGAACGTTTCATGGTTCCCCCGGGAAGTGATGAAGAACGCATCGGCAATCTGGAACAGATCTACCGGAAACTTGCAGAAAAGTATATCATCCCCAGAGCCGGAGAGCTTGCTGAATACTTCGGCATTGCGATCGGAACGGTCAAAATCAACAAGGCTGTCACCAGGTGGGGATCCTGTTCAGCGAGGGGAGATCTTAATTTTTCATGGCATCTGATACGTTGTCCGGATGAATTGATCGATTCAGTCATCTGTCATGAACTTGCCCACCGTTTTGTGATGGATCATTCCGCGGCGTTTTACCGCCATTTAAGTAAAATGGATCCGCTTTATGCCGAACACCGGACTGCTCTGCGCAGGTTCATCCGCAGCAATCCGTGGTTCAGGTGAAGAATTTTATTTTATGATATGCTTTCTGGTGCGCCATCTGCCGGAAATAAAGTAGGTCATTCCAATGACGAACGGCGTGAATCCCGCCCAGGCGTGCCCATACCAGAAACCGTATACTCCCATGCCGCAAACCAGTCCGAGCAGCAGAGATAATCCTATTCTCATGAAAACACCGTCAAGCAGAGCAACTGCCAGATTGAGTTTGAAGTTTCCGCTGCCGTTAATGAGCGAGGTCATCGGCGGACGCAAGGCTCCGCCGCCGAAAAGCAGCAGCAGGACAGGAATATAAGTCATCGCCATTGCCAGCACGTTTTCATCAGATGTAAAAATGCCGAACACCATACGCGGTGCAGAAACAACAGTGATTCCGGCGGCAAGGGAGATCGCTCCGTTTATGCTGAAAGATACTTGCAGTATCTTGGGGACACGTTCATATTTTTCAGCACCGATACACTGCCCGATCATGGAGCTTCCGGCAGTGGAGAGGGCAACATTCAGCACATTTACCAGACTGGACAGTTTATTGCCGATACCGGTCATAGCTGTGGCTGTCACACCATAGCTGTTTATCCACGAATTGACATACAGCATGGAAAAACTGATTGAGGCACTCTGGATTATCATCGGTATCCCGAGTTTCAGCAAAGGCTTGAGGACTTCCCTGTCTATAATGAAATCCTTTTTACGGAAACCGAAACCGAATGCCTGACGGTTGCGGTAAAGAAAGATAATGGCAAAAATAAAACTTGCCGCCTGACTCAACACCGTGGCAAGAGCTGCTCCGAAAAGAGCCCATTTGAACCAGATCACAAAAATTACATCAAGAACGACATTGGCGGCAACTGATATGGCAACAAAGTACAGCGGATGCCGGCTGTTGCCCATTCCGCGCAGTATTGCGCTGACGATATTGTAGCCGTATATAAAGATCATTTCGCACATGCACACCTTGAAATAATCAAGGGCAAGCGGAAATGCTTCAGGCGGAGTATTCACACAATGGAGTATTTTTTCTGCAAACAGAAAACCGCAGCATCCGAGAATGATTGAACTGGAAAGCAGGAACGTAAACAGTGTTCCGATCGTTTTGCTGACCAGAGTTTTCATTCCTGCACCGGTGAATTGTGAGATGATGACCTGACCGGCGTTGGAAAATCCCAGGGCAATAAACATGAGAAAATGCAGTATATCAGTACCGATGGATATGGCTCCGAGTCCCTCTTTGCCTACTGCGTGACCAACGATTATCATATCGGTGATGTTGTACACTGTCTGCAGCATGCCGGAAAGAAACAGCGGGGCTGCAAAGGTTATCATGGTCCAGCCGGCATTGCCGGTCGTGAGATCTTTGGTCAGTTTGCGTTTTTCTGTTTTCATAATGATGCCGTTGATTTGTATAGGCAATTTCAAAACTCCTCAAAAGTAAAAGTCTCAAAGCTCTTGGCAGCTGACTCTTTGATTTTTTGAATGACTTTTAAATTACTCCGGAGGTTAACATTCTACCGTATATAATATACCTTGCCGTGAGCAGATATTCAAGCGTGATAATATCCGGGATATACGGTATTGCCGATGGTTTCCGGTTGTTCTTGCAAAACAGGTCGGTCAGGGGTATATTAATGGTTTTGAATGAAACGTGTAACCCAGGAGAAAAATCGTGAATTTTTTGAAAATATTTCTTGTGATCGCAGCCGCTTCAAGCATTCTTGAAGCAAAAGAGCTGAAAGTTCTGATGATCGGCAACAGTTTTTCAGACAGTGTCGGTGCCTATCTGCCGTCGATCGTAAACAGGTCAGGACATAAACTTGAACTTACCGGAGTATACATCGGCGGTTGTTCCCTTGCACAGCACAGTAAATACCTTACCGGAGCGGAAAAAGATCCATCTATCCATCCTTACCGGATCACGGTGTGGAATTCTGATGAGCCGGGGAAGTTCAGCCGGCGCAAGGGAAATGTGCGGGAACTGCTGCTGAAGAACAAGTATGACATCATCAGTTTACAGCAGGGCGGATCGCGGGCTCCGTTCAGGGAGACTTTTCATCCGCATCTTGAACATCTCACCGGCTTTATCCGCAGGACACAGCCTGAAGCTGAAATCGTGTTTCAGCAAACATGGGCCTACCGCATCGACGATACCAGATTCAAACCGTATCCGAACCCGAAATTTGATTTTGACCAGACTGGAATGTATGAACGTGTCCGCGACGTGTACAGGGAGCTTGCTTCGATCCATAACATGCGGGTGATCCCGGTGGGCGGTGCGGTGCAGCAATTCCGGAAAAACACTCCTGTCAAGTTCAAAATACCGGTCAAGCCGCTTGTGTATCCGGATACTCCTGACAACAATGCTGATCCGGTAGGGATCACTTACTGGAGAAAGAACAAAGAGACCGGAAAAGTGGAATTGCGTTCGGATTTGGTTCATCTGAATTCCAGAGGTCAATATCTTCAGGCATGTGTCTGGTTTGCGTTTCTGTATGGGGAAGATGCCGGAAAAATAGCATTCGTTCCGGAGAAAATCAGTGAAAAAGAATGTATACTGTTGCGCAGATGTGCGCAGAATGCACTTGTGGAATATCAGCAGATCAAAAAATAATCTCCTTTCTGATTTATGACGGCAGTTCCGCCGGGAAAACAGATCATGCAGCTCATCCGGTGACTGCTGTAAAAAATACACTTTGTTATCGATAATGTCCGAAATTTTGTGAAAAATTTATATTTTATCCTTATTCAGATATGTTTTTCTCAATTAAAATATATAACACAGCATGTTTTTTCCAAGCTCAAGAAACGGTTCTGTCTGCGATCGGTGGATGCAGCGTGGAGCAATGTCGAGTTTTGTGCCGAGTACGGTGCGGAAGTGTACCTTTGTACACGACCAAACCGGCACAGGCGCAAGGCTCGAGATTGCCCGCGATGCGCCACCGCAGTTTGAACAACTTTCACAAAAAATGGGGACTATAACTTTTTATCATGCTCCGGAACAGAAAAAAAACAAAAAATGTCCCGTTTGAGACAAAATTACTGACATTTTATTTTTTTCGGCTCTTGCATTAAAACATCTGATGAGTATATTATTTTCCATGGTGGTATTGGAATCATGAAAAAGACGACTCAAAAGGAAATAGCTGACAAGCTGGGACTTCATGTAAAAACGGTTTCCCGTGTACTCAACCAGGCCGATGCTGTCAAGCCGGAGACCCGGCAGCGGGTGGTGCAGGAACTCAACCGTTACGGTTATTTTTTTCAGTCACGTTTCATTGCTGAAACTGTTGTCGTGGATGTTCAGATCGGTTACCGGGAAAGGAAAGCCTTGCAGCTTATCGAAATGCTCTCCCAGTTTGGACTGCGTTTTGTCATGACCAATCACCGGCAGGATCTTCAGCATTTTTACCGGACAGTATCGACTGCAGACATGGTGGTTTTCTGTTCGACACCGGAGGCGGATGTGATAGAAGAGACTTTGCGCCGGAGTCCGGGGATATACCGTATCAATCTTCTTTCGCACGGCATTCCGGGGGCAGAGGTTTCCATTGAACCGGCAAACGATGTCATCGCCAAGCGCAGTGCAAAGTATCTGGCTGAAAAAGGTCACCGGAATATCTGGATCATATCATCCGTCGACGGAGCATTTGCTCTTGAAAGAACCAAAAGTTTTATCGGTGAAATGACGGTGTCGTATCCCGACTGCTCCTGCCGTATAGTTTATGGAGAGCTGAATGCGGATTTGCATGATACTCTTGCAAGAGAACTTGCGGATAAAAGCAAAGCTCCGACTGCGCTGTACTGTCCCGGACTTTTCATCGGCTGGCATACTGCAAAGGTGCTGCAGGAACTGCAGTACAAGGTGCCGGATGATATAAGTATCCTCATCAACGATCTGCCGGAAGAATTTGATTATTACCAATTGCCATTCCGTCCGGATATGGTTTATTCCCGGACTGCTGATACGATTGAATTGGCTCGGTTTCACATTCTCAACCGGTTGATGTTCAAAAGTACCAATTCCATTGTGACATCTCCGGGAATTGTGATCGAAACAAACGGAACTGTGAAAGATCTGCTGAATACTGCAGATACTCAAAGAGAAGAATAGATTTTATTTTATAAATATGGCAAATAAAGAACAAACGAAAGTGATTTCACCCAAACAAAGGAGCGTATTGTTATGAAAAAAACTTGTTTCCCCGCCAGCTGGCGGGTGAAGCTGTACAGCTTCACCTTAATAGAGCTTCTCGTTGTAATAGCGATAATCGCTATTCTTGCCGCAATGCTTTTACCGGCTTTGCAGCAGGCAAGAGAGACTGCAAAGAGATCCAACTGCCTGTCACAGCTGCGTCAGACCGGTATTTTTGTTGCAGCGTATCTGAATGACTACAAAGGATTCTTCTTGAATTACAAACCAAGCAACACTGCAGGAGCATGGGATTACCGGGATAATGTCTCATGGGGCAGCAGACTGCGTGCCGCAAATTACATAAAAAAATACAGTGAGATCCGTTGTCCTGAAGTTATACCCGCGAATGATGCGAGATATGTTTATGGCGCAGCGTATTCTACTGATTCAACTAAACTCGGATTCGCTTTGAATCAGGATTATTACTACAACTCACTCAAAGTTCCGTTTTCAAAAATGGGTTTGCTTACTGACGTGCGTGACCCGCGCTATGAAAGTATGCCCAATTCAGCCGTGATAACATCGACCAATACTACATCAACAAGCTATGGCAGAGTGTATTTTGCTCATAAAGGATATGCCAACATCGGCATGGCTGACGGACATGCTATTTCTTTCAGATATACAGGAAAAGTCGATACAGAAACATATTTTGCCAGCGGAAACCAAGGTCAGGCAAACAGAATAAACACCTGTGTTCTGCCGGGAATATTCGGTGGTGCTGATGCAATCATTAAACTTACATATTGAATGGAAAAATAATGAAAAAAATATTTTTATCAGCAGTGTTTGCCGCCTGCCTGGCTTGTTCGGGCAATATGCTCAAAGACGGCGGATTTGAGTTGAAAAAAGGTCCGTCCGGAGTTTCTTCGGCATGGAAATATCATGAGTTTCACGGTGCAGAGGCGGTCATCCGTCTTGAAGAATATACCAAAAAGCCGGGTGCCGGGAAAAAATCCGCTTTGATCCGCCGCTTGAGCGGTGGAAGTCTGGGCGGTATCGTGCAGAATAAAGTCGCAGCAAAGGAAAATTCCGCATATCTCCTTTCCGCAAAGGCACTTAGCGGGCCTGATTCCGCAGTATTCATCCGCATCGAGTTTATCAACGATGCCGGAATTCAGCTCGGGGAGGTCAATTCAAAGGATAAATCTTTTGCAAAGTGGGGAAAACTTGACTTTTCTTTCCAGACACCTGCCGGAACCACTTCGCTCAATGTCATCCTTGCCATGCGCGGCAGATCATGGGCGGCGTTTGATGATGTGGTATTGAAGGCAGATAAAAATGCCCGCGCTGTCGATTGGCAGGGATTTGCCGCAAGGTGTCTGCCGGTTGATACCGTGGCAGCATGGTCCGGAAGACCGGTGTTCAGTACGTTTGAGGATAGTCCGGCTTCGCTCACTTTCCAGTTCAAGGGCAAATATGCTGCACTGGAAAATCCGGCATTCATCCTTGATCTTCCTGCTGAACTTGAAATGGCTGAAGCGTTTCAGCAGCATCCCAGCTGGTATACGTCACTTGCTCCGCAGGTCTCTGAAATAAAATACGACGGAAAAAATTACAAACGTTACCGTTTTGTCAATCCGCCGTTTTTCAAGAGTATCATGAGTTCATGGGGCTGGCGCCGCATGATGAGTGTTGCCGTTATGCCCACTGATAAATCACAGATCGGTAAGGAGTTTACCGCATACTGGCATCTGGAAAACAAAAACAGCAAATCAGAAAACAACACTTTCTTCATAAAAATCCTGCCCGCTCTGCCGGAAAAGAAGATGCCGGAAAATTTCTATATCGGTTTCTGGAACGGTTACGAAAATGATTTTCCCAACCGTGAAGTGTTCATGAAAGTTCTCCGCAAATGGGAGAAATCCAATTTCATCGGAACCGTCCGTCTCTCCGCCATCAAGAAAAACGATGAGATCATGGCGCAGCGGAAATGGAAGATCGCAACCGGTTCTTTCCAGGCGGATCAGAGCTACAATTTCAGCAAATTGCCTTCAGCTCTCAAGCGCAAAGTGAAAAATGAGTTTTACAGTGTTTCTCATGACGGAACTCTTTATAAAAACCGCATGTGTCCGACCTTTTTCCTGACCAACCGGGACTATACTGCGTATGCGGAACGTTCCATGAAAAAAGCACTTGCCAGAACTGCTCCGGATGAAATGGTGTTTCTTGATACCGAACCGTGGAGACCGCACAACTGGTGCTACTGCAAAAAATGTATTGCAGGATTTGTCAGTTTTGCCGGTCTGAAAACCACTCCGTCGGTCAAAGCACTGCGGTCATCAAAATATTATGCCAAATGGAGAGAGTTCCGTGTAGATCAATCAGGTAAAATCATCGCCAAGCTTGCGGCAATGGTACGCAAAACTCATCCGGGCGCAAAAATCTATGATTATGATTATCCGATAAATTACGATTCTCAGAAAGCCATTGACATTTTCCTGAGCCGCTGTTCCAAGGATCCCAGACTCAATGAAGCGGTCATAGACGGACACCTTTCAAGTTATTATCACGTAGTGGATAAAAATATGTTCACTATGGCTGAAATCAACGGAAGACATCTTAAGAAAGATCATTTGCTGATCCTTGCGATCGATCCTCCGGGGTATTTGGCAAAATCTTCTGTACTCTCTCCTGCGCGTTTCCGGGTGATGCTCGAGGGGGCAGCCGCGCTCGGATGCAAAGGCATCTGGATATATTCAGGAAGTGTGGTCGACGGTTCCATGGCAAAAGCAGCTCATGATGCCATGGTGAATATCGCAAAGTTTGAAGATTTCTACAAACAGCCGAATGTGGCAAAAAGTGTAAAAATAAACTGCAGCAGTAAAGATTTGGCATATACTGTCCATAAATACAAGGGCAGAACCCTGGTTTCCATATTCAACTACGATTACCGCAAGCCGGTCAAAGCCGCTCTGCAGCTGCCGGCAAATGCAAAGAATGCTTTGACGGGTAAAACCGTCAGGATCATGAATGGAACAGGTAACTTCACCATTCCGGCAAGCGGAAGTCTTTATATCATTTATTGAGGTGGACAAAAATGGATTTCAGCCGCAGATACGATGTTGTTGTTGCCGGTGCCGGAATTGCCGGAATTGCCGGAGCCATTGCCGCTGCACGCCGGGGCAAACGAGTGGCTCTGGTCGAAAAGCAAACTCTCATAGGCGGTCTTGCAACCAGCGGCTTGATCTTTGTTTATCTGCCGCTTTGTGACGGTAATGGCACACAGGTGACTTTCGGTCTTGCAGAGGAAATGCTGTTGCGGTGTACCAACTACGGACCATTCGATCTGCCGGAACATTGGGGCGGTGTTCCCGGCGGCAACTCAGTGCCGAACGGCCGCTATGCCAGCAGATTTTCTCCTGCCGGATTTGTCCTCGAACTGGATAAAATGCTGAAAGAAGCAGGAGTCGATCTCTGGCTGGATACTCTTGTCACTGATGTGGAGTGTTATGAAAAACACCGGATAAATTCGATTTGCGTTTCCAATATTTCCGGAAACGGAGAGATAAGTGCCGATTGCTTTGTCGATGCCACCGGTTGTGCCGCTCTGGTGAAACGTGCCGGCGGCGCATGTTTCAGTGATGAAAATTTTGTTACTCCATGGTGGATAGAGAATGCTCCGGGGGATATGGATTATCATTTTTCTGATTCCATTCACATTGCCAGTACCGGAAAGTTCTCTCCGGAGTTTGCCATTGATGATCCGATGACCGGGAAAAGCCACACCGGCTTTTCCCGCCGGGCATGGGAAATGATAAGAAACTTATACGATGATCTTTACGCCGGTGATCCGGAAGCAAGACGGACCAATTATCCGCTTCATCTTGCCGCTATGCCGCAGTTCCGCAAAATTGCCCGCATTGATGCGGAAACCGTTTT
>JAZSGR010000052.1:0-3417 GCA_045532825.1 Victivallaceae bacterium
TACACCTTGTCACGGCGCAGCCCCGCAGGGCGAAGACGGATCCCGCACCGTACCCGGCGCAAAAAAAGACCTTGCTCCACGCTGCATCCACCGATCGCAGACAGAACCGTTTCTTGAGCTTGAAAAAAACATGCTGTGTGACATATTTTAATTGAGAAAAACATATCTGAATAAGGATACAATATAAATTTTGTGAAAAGTTTTTTTGTTTTTATCTGCTGACGGAGCAGCTTGGGCTGAAGCTTTTTCCGGGGGGCGAATTTCAAAAAACTCTTTTTTAACGCGTGAAAATCGCCTTATAGATATTTTTTTCGTATTTTTTATCATGTAGACGGTAAATCGAAATTGAAATTTATCAAAGCGTGGTGTATCTTATTTACGGACACTTGCATACTGTGCACGGATACGTCCACCGGCGCAGGTGTCCCGTTGCCGGTATTTCTGCTGCTGCAGACTGGAGCCGGACCGTTAAATTAACCAGGCATAGCTGTATTGTTTTTCAGCCTGGCAGACGTCCTGATGACTGTCTGCGCGGTTGTCTTTTTTTTACAGTGAAGCCATAACTATTATTGTAATTGTAGGAGATGTACAATGGGTAAACAGATGATGACTATCGACGGTAATTATGCTGCGTCCTATGTTGCATACGCCTTCAGTGAAGTGGCTGCGATCTATCCGATCACTCCCTCTTCCCCGATGGGTGAATATGCTGACGAATGGGCAAGCAAAAATGCCAAAAACATGTTCGGCGAAACCATGCAGATCGTCGAGATGCAGTCCGAAGCCGGTGCCGCCGGTGCGGTCCACGGAAGTTTGAGCGCAGGTGCTCTTACCACCACCTATACCGCCAGTCAGGGCTTGCTCCTTATGATCCCGAACATGTACAAGATCGCCGGCGAAATGCTGCCGACCGTGTTCCATGTTACTGCTCGTGCGCTTGCAGCACAATCTCTCTCCATTTTCGGAGATCATTCCGACGTTATGGCATGCCGTGCGACCGGTTTTGCCATGACCAGTGCCGCCAGCATTCAGGAAACCCACGATCTTGCCATCGTTGCTCACCTTGCCACCCTTGAGAGCGAAGTTCCGTTCCTCTCTTTCTTCGACGGCTTCCGTACCTCTCACGAATTCCAGAAGATCGAACTTCTCGGTTATGAGGATATGAAGGCGATGGTCGATATGAAATACATCGACCGTTTCCGCAAACGCGCTCTGCGTCCCGAGGCTCCCTATGCCAAGATGGCTGCCCAGAACCCCGACGTCTACTTCCAGGGTCGCGAGACTACCAACAAGATCTACGCCGACCTTCCGGCCATTGTCCAGAAGTACATGGATAAAGTTTCCGCAGTGACCGGCCGTCCTCTGCACCTGTTCGACTACGTCGGTGCTCCGGATGCCGACAAGGTCATCATCGCCATGGGTTCCGGCTGCGAAGTCATCGAGGAAGCTATCGGTTACCTCAACGGCAAAGGCATGAAACTGGGTCTGGTCAAGGTCCGTCTGTACCGTCCGTTCTCGGTCGAGGCTCTCTCTGCCGCCATTCCCGCCACTGTCAAAAAGATCGCTGTTCTTGACCGCTGCAAAGAGCCCGGATGTCTGGGTGAACCTCTGTATCTTGACGTCAAGGCTGCTCTTGCCGACCGTCCTGAAATCACCATCATCGGCGGACGTTTCGGTCTTGCCAGCAAAGAGTTCACTCCCTCCATGGTTCTTGCCATCTACAAGCACCTGGACGGCAAATGCTTCAACTCTTTCACCGTCGGTATCAACGACGACGTTACCAACCTCTCCCTGCCGATCGACGAGATCATCGTCACCGAGCCGGAAGGCACCACCAGCTGCTGCTTCTGGGGACTGGGTTCTGACGGTACCGTCGGTTCCAACAAAAACTCCGTTGCCATCATCGGTGACAATACCGACAAGTACGTTCAGGCGTATTTCTCCTATGACTCCAAGAAGTCCGGCGGTATCACCATCAGTCACCTGCGTTTCGGCGACAAACCGATCACCAGTGAATATCTCATCACCTCTCCGGACTTTGTTGCCTGTCACAACCAGGCTTATATCGGCATGTACGATATGATCTCCGGAATCAAGGAAGGCGGTACCTTCCTCTTTAACACCAATGCTCCGGCAGACAAGGCTTTTGAGACCCTGACCCGCGAAATGCAGCAGACCATCATCGACAAAAAAGTCAAATTCTATGTCGTGGATGCCCTGAAGGTCGCTCTTGAAGTCGGCAGTCCGAAATACATCTCCACCATCATGCAGACCTGCTTCTTCAAGCTCGCCGGAATCATCCCCGAAGCTGAAGCTATCGGTTACATCAAAAAAGGTATCGAGAAGAAGTTCTCCAAAAAAGGTCAGGCTGTTGTCGATGAAAACAAACTCTGCGTGGACAAGGCTCTGGACGGTCTGACTCAGGTCGACATCCCCGCCGCTCCCGGAGCCTGCTACACCCCGAAAGAAGCCTTCACCGCCGACATGGGCGAATTTGCGGTCAAACTGATGAAGCCGGTTCTGGCTCAGAAGGGCGACACCGTCCCCCTTTCCGCCATGAGCTATGACGGTTCCATGCCGATCGGTACCGCCCGTTTCGAGAAACGCGGTGTTGCTCCGAAAGTCCCGCAGTGGGATGCCGCCAAATGTATCCAGTGCAACCAGTGCGTCATGGCTTGCCCCCACGCAGCCATCCGTGCCAAGCTGGTCAAAGAAAGCGATCTGGCTGGTAAGCCCGCTACCTTTGAAACCGTCGCTCCCAAGGGCGTGAAAGAACCCGGTCTGGTCTATCGCATGCAGGTCTATGTGGAAGACTGTACCGGTTGCGGTGTCTGTATTGAAACCTGTCCTGCCAAGGAAAAGGCTCTCTCCTTCAGCCCGCTGGCTGCCGAACGCGCTGCCGGTCAGAACGAAAACGAAAAATTCTTCGAAGCCCTGCCCGACAATGTCACCGGCGGTGTCAGTACTGATACCGTCAAGGGTTCGCAGTTCCTGAAGCCCTACTTTGAGTTCAGCGGTGCCTGTGCCGGTTGCGGCGAAACTCCGTATGTCAAACTCGTAAGCCAGCTCTTCGGTAACCGCATGGTCGTTGCCAACGCTACCGGCTGCTCCTCGATCTACGGCGGCAGCTTCCCGAGCCTGCCCTACTGCAAGGACAAGGCCGGTCGTGGTCCGGCGTGGGCAAACAGCCTGTTCGAAGACAACGCCGAATACGGTTTCGGTATGCGTATTGCTATCGACACCAACCGCGCCCAGCTCCGCAGCAATGTGGAAGCTCTGCTGGAAAAATCCAGCGACTGCAAGTGCGAACTGAAAGCTCTGCTGACCAAGGCTCTGGAACTGTGGAACAACCCCGATGCCGAAGCCATCGCCAATCAGGATGCCATCAAAGCCGCTCTGCCGGCTGCCATTGAAAAC